>NZ_CP032869.1:621661-932492 GCF_003576455.2 Mucilaginibacter celer | reverse complement strand
TGGCCGTTTTGCCACCGGTAACCGTAGTGCGGTATAAAGCAAAACCATAAGCCTGGTTCAAATCCTCGAAAGTTTGGGGCGCTGCATGCAAAACCGCTTTTGGCAGATGATCAAACAAACCGAATGTTTGTGTAAAACGGATAGTCGGGATAGCTTCGGATGGTTTAGCGGCCGGAACTTCGGGCAGGGTTACACCAGCGGGCAGGTGTTTTTTGATCACTTCCCTGAATTTCATATACTTATCGGTAGGGTTACCGGCTTCATCCAACGGCGCATCATAGTCATAGCTACTGATCTGCGGCTCGTAAGGGTTTTGATCATTAAAGTTTGCACCGTTCATGAAACCGCGGGTTGTACCACCGTGAAACATGTACATATTGATCGAGATCCCGGCAGTAAGCACTGAATCAAGCGGACCAACATATTTTTCGGCCGGAACGGTGTGGTGGGCTGTTCCCCACCAATCAAACCAGGCCGGATACCATTCGGCAATAAAATAAGGGCCTTTGCCGCCATGATTTTCATCGATGAGTTTTTTCACTTTGGCTACGTTATCAACCCCGTTTATAGCAGGCAACAAACCCGGCAAGTGACCATCTTTAATAGCAGCCTCAGGATCGCAGGTATAAAGCTGGCCGTCAAAACCGGCTTCGATAAACATTTTACGGTTCAGGGCGAGATAATCTTTATCAGCACCGTACGATCCGTATTCGTTCTCTATCTGTACCATTAAAACGTTGCCGCCGTGGTTTATTTGTAGTGGAGCCAGTTGTTTGCCCACCTCCATTATGTATTTATGATAGGCGTCGAGGTATTTAGGCTCTTTACTGCGTACCTGCAGCCCCTCTTCTTTCTCGAGCCAGTATGGGTAGCCTCCAAATTCCCACTCGGCACACACATAAGGGCTTGGGCGAAGAATTACCCAGAGCCCTTCCTCTTTGGCTATTTTCACAAACTCGGCAATATCATGGTTGCCACTAAAATCGTAGTGGCCTTTTTGCGGTTCGTGCACGTTCCAGAAAACGTAAGTACCTATGGTATTTAAACCCATAGCCTTAGCCATTTTCATACGCTGGCGCCAGGCCTCGCGGGGCACGCGGGTATAATGCATCTCGCCCGAAATGATCTGGAAAGGTTTACCATCCAGCAAAAAAGCAGTATCACTTAGCGCGAAGGTATGTTTCGCATCCTGGGCCGCGAGCCTACCGGTTACCAATAGAAAAAAGAAAAGGGATAACAGTTTTATAAACTTCATATATTAAAAATGCAGGGGTGTAAATTTTTATCTTGCTGTGCCTGTGCCTATTTTGCAGTTAATGTTACAGTTGATGATTTAAGCTTACCGGCACTAAATTGTACCTGTACCTTGCCGGGAGTACCGTTAGTTTGAACATAAGCCAGCAAGCGCCCATGCAAGGCCTTACGCTGGTTCGCCTGGTAACTTTCATGACTGCTGGTGCTGCCACTTTCCAAACCCAATAATTTTGCCGGGCCTGTTACAGATACAGTAATCTCATCATCGGCCGCAAATACAGGGTTGCCGTCTTTATCGGTAATATAAACCTCTACCTGGCTCAAACCTTTTGTTTTGTGGCCAAAAGTTGTGTTATCGGCTATGGTTTTAAGCTGATAAGCCTCACTCGTTGTTTTGATACTATTGCTGCTAACTTCGGTACCGTTGTTATAACCTTTAACAACCAACTCGCCCGGTTCATAGTCAACCTGCCATGACGGGGTGCGGCTACGGGCTTCGCTTAGTTTTTGTTTGCCTAATGATTTACCGTTTAAAAACAGTTCGGCTTCCTGGCAATTGGTAAAGCAATCCACCTTTATTTTACTGCCGGGTTGCCAGTTCCAAGTGGGTTCGGCGGTGCGGTGGCTCCAGATGCCGCGGTCTTCGGTGCTGGTGATAGCCCGTGCACCTATGTACACCATCGGCTTATCGGCCCATAAACTCTGCCTGAAAAAGTATTCGGGCTTTTTAAAGCCTGCCAGATCTATCAAACCTGCGCCATTGCTGCGTTGCGGCCATTTTCCGGCCTCACCCAGGTAATCGATACCGGTCCACAGATATTGGGCTGAGATGTATTCGTTGCTATCAACCGCATTCCAGGCTTGCTGTTGCATGCCGTTCTCACTGCCATAAATAATTCGGTTAGGATATTTTTTATGATCTTCCGGATAGCGGTACTCCTGGTAGTTATAACCTACCACGTCCAATACCTCGGGGTATCCCACCTCGTTCGACATTACTACACCGGCCAGCGCGGCGGTTACCGGGCGGGTGGTATCAATATCTTTTACAGCTTTTACCAATCGTTTGGCTATCGGGGTTAAACCGCTTGCCGCCGGATGATCGGGCAGATATCCTTTGCCGTAGATCTGCGGGTTTCGGCCCGTATTCAGCACCTCGTGGGAGTAAGGGTCGTTAGGATAATCAATCTCGTTGCCAATGCTCCACATAATGATTGATGGATGATTGCGCGAACGTAAAACCATATCATGCACGTCCCTATCAGCCCATTCTTTAAAATATTCGTGGTAACCATTTTTTGATGGGGTGCCAACATTCCATCCGGCTACCCATTTGTTTTTGCCTATCTCCCACTCGTCAAAAGCTTCATCCATTACCAGGAAACCCATTTTATCGCACAGATCATACAAATAATCGGCATGCGGGTTATGGCTTAACCTGAGCGAGTTTACACCCGCATCTTTTAATATTTTCAGCCTGCGCACCCAAACTTCTTCCGGAACAGCAACACCCAAAGCGCCTGCATCATCATGGATACAAACGCCTTTCAGCTTGGTGCTCTTTTCATTTAAAAAGAAGCCTTTATCCTTATCAAAACGAATACTGCGGATACCTACCAACTGAGTTATCTCATCAACCTTTTTCCCATTGCGGTTAAGCACCACTTTTAATTGATACAGGTTGGCATTTTTAGTATCCCACAATTGCGGCGAGATGATTTGTTGCTCAAAATCAACCTGCTGTTTGCCCGGCTTTACTTTTACTTTTACTTGTTTTTGCAGAGAAGAGGCGACTTTACCTTTATTATCAACCAGGCTTATATTTACAGATACGATGGCCGCTGTTTTTGTGCTGTTAGTTATATCAACTTTAACTTTGGCCGAGGCTTTCTCTGCCGATACTTCAGGAGTTGTGAAAGCCAAATCCCAGGGCCCGATATGCACCGGATCTTTAACGATCAGGTAAACGTTACGATAAATACCCGAACCGGTGTACCATCTCGAATCGGCAAATTCGCTATGGTCAACTTTTACCGCGATGGTGTTTTTACCGGTTAAATTCAGGTACGGCGTTAGCTCATATTCAAAAGCGATAAAACCGTTTGGACGTTTACCCAATAAATGCCCGTTAAGCCATACTTCGCTGTTTTTATAAACACCATCAAAATAAATGTATACCTGTTTGCCTTTCCAGGCGGTATTGCCTGCAAAACTTTTCTTATACCAGCCTATGCCTCCGGGCAGGTAACCTGTGGCGCTTGCCCATTCATCGCTAAAAGGCCCTTCAATACTCCAGTCGTGTGGTAAATCGACCGTTTTCCAGTTTGTTTCGGTTGCGAGGCCGCCGATGTTGTTATTGATGTCTCCCTTGTGAAAACCCCATGCCGCGTTAAATACGGTTTTACCACTCATATCCTGGGCTTTTACCAGACCTGGAACCAGCGCGAGGAAAGCAAAAAGCAGAAACAGGTAATTTTTATTTTTCATTTGGCGATAGTGTGTTTTAATTGATAGTTCCGGTAAAAGTGATTACCGAGCGGGCCGGGATAATTTGTTTTGGTACCGATGCCTTGCCTGCTTTCAGTTCGGCATTTTGCGATGTGAGATAGGATGATACCAGTTTTAGTTTATTATTTCCTCCATTAATATCCGCGCTAACGTCATTTGCCGAAGTGTTTACCACCACCAAAACAACGTTTTTAGCATTTTTATAAGCCGATACCAACAAAGACTTATCTGTTGATGAGGCTTCAGCGTTAACCCTTATTGCTCCGGGCTTAATGAAGCGGCTGTAGTTGCCCATAGCCCAAAGCATTTTGCTGGAGTAAAAATTGCCGTCGGTTTTATCTCTATCTACATAAACTAATCCGTCTTTATAATCATAAGCCGAAATAGCCGTCCACCATTGCCAGGCAGAGGCATTGGCCACCGCGAGATCGGTATGGATAACCGATGCGAGGTATAAAGCCGCATCAATACCGAGGTCACGCCTGCTTCCATTTATCTCACCTGCATTATCGCCTAAAATGCAATATTCTGATTGCCACAAGTTGAGGCCTTTAACGGTAGCAACCGTATCAGCCAAAGCAGTACGGGCTTTTACCGATGAAGCCATTGGCGAGGTACTGAAATAGCTATGCGTAGCGATGGTTTTGGCTACCGATGGCAGATCGCCAATGTAATTTGCAGAACCGGGTTTAAAAAAATCGCTGATCTGGCTGCCTTTTCCGGGTTTATCACCTTTGGTAAACAAATAGTTAATGCTGCCTGCTTCGCCAATTAATATTTTTGAGTTGATCTTATTCGCTGTAAATTCTTTATCAATGGCGCGGGCTACTCCTGCTATCTCGGTATTATTATAAGGTGCACCTTCCTGCCCGCCATCGCTCCAATCCCATTGCGGTTCGTTTATCGGGCTGATGTAGTTGAACTTAACCCCGCTTGTTTTTTCAACGCCTTTCACAACATCGGCCAAAAACTTAGCATACGCATCATATTTACCAGGCGCGATGTTCACTTTGCCGCCATTTGCATAACTTTTACCGTTTACCGTAAACTGCACCGGCGGACTGTTATTAAATCCTAAAAACTGATTCACGCCACGTTGCTTCGCCGCCTTTAAAAACCACACCTGAGCAGCCTGGTTTTGCCAGTTATAGCTACCATCCTCATTTAAAAACGATTCAGCACGACGCCACTCGTCTTTTATACCACTCGCGTCTCCCTGCTGGGTGCTGCCCGCGCCAATATTGAATCGCCACATAGACAGGCCGATCCCTTTTGGTGAGCCATCGGCATAAGTTTCCCGGCTAAAAAGCCAATCGGCAATCTGGTTGCGTTTGGCATCGGGCCAGTTGCCCACAAACTGGCACGACCATGCATCTGAAGCAGCAAAATTATCAATGGTTTGATAAGTTTTTGAAAGATCAATTTTGATGGTAACCTCCTTCACCTGCCCAATAGCTAAAGGGATTTGAAGTCCCAAAGCAGCAGCAAAAGGAAGGATTTTTTTTATAGTAGAGTTAAATGTCATCATTCTAAAATCAACATTACAACCTGCAATGCAGCAGGTTGTAATGTATTATTACTGTTGCACAATTTGCCATTGCTGATTATTACCACCACCGTAGACATATTGTATAATGTTTGCTCCATTTGCGGTTGAAGCACCGTTTACATCCAAAGCCTTGCCGCTATTGCGGTTAATGACTTTGTAAATACCGGTGCCGGTACTGGTAAGCTGCCATTGCTGGTTGTTACCACCGTTCCATGGGTATTGTATTATTCCGGCGCCGTTAGCGGTCGAGCTCATATTTACATCGAGCGCCTGGCTGCTGTTGCGGTTGGTTATTTTGTAATAACCCCCACCGTTATTGGTTATGATCCATTGCTGGTTATTACCACCGTTTTGCGGCCATTGAATAATGCCTGCTCCGTTTGCTGTTGAAGCTCCGTTAACGTCAAGAGCCTGACCGCTATTCATGTTTAAAAAGCGATAATATGCACCGGTATAAAAAGCATCGGTACCACCCGCGCCTACACCCCAGGCATATTTAATTCGGCTTAAGCCCGATGCATTGGTTGTTGATACGGTATAACTTGTACCTGTGCCATTTAATTGCTGTATGGCGTAGCTATCGCCGGTGCGTATGCCCGGCCAGTAAACCGCGCCCATAGTATATGCCCGTACCTGGTTGGTTAAACCTTGCAGGTAGGCAATTTCCTGATCGGCATTGATGGCCCCGGTATAGTTTTTACCACCCGTCATCGGGATACCGAACTCGGTTAGCACTGCCCGGCTGCTGTAAGCGCCAATGTTGCCTTTAAAACGGTTTTCCCATTGCAGGGCGGTTGTTAAAGTACCGTTACTGAAAAAGGTATAGTCATGTATCGACAGCAAACAGCCTGAAAAACGGCTATCAGCACCTACCCCGGTAATATCCTGCGAGTATGACGTTCCGCTGATGAGGATGCGGCCTTGCGGTACCGATGGATAATTGCTTAGCCATTGGGCGCAAATGGTGGTCCACTCGCTTAAAGTGTAGCCATGCGGCTCGTTAAAAATTTCAAAGTACACATGGGCATTGCCGCCATATTTGGTTACGATGGTTTGCCACATCGACCAAAACTCGGTGGTATTGTCGATTTTTCCATCTTTGGATGAATTGGCTTCCCAATAGCCTAATATAACGTTCATCCCCTTGCTAAGCGCCTTGTCTATAACGCCGGTGTATGAATTCCACCAGGTTTGTGATACAGTTGAATAGTTTACCGGTATCCTCAGCGTATTGGCACCTGTATTGGTTTGGATGCCGGTTAAAACAGCATCGGCCTTGCTTGATACGGTGGCATAACTATCTGTTGAAGCCAATCCGCTCAGCACCAATATACCATCGCTAAAATTATCTCCATCTGCCGCCCAGTTCACGCCTTTCAGGGCGCTTGCCGGTGTCGAATCGGTGGTAACGATATCGTTTCCGGGTTTTGTTTCATCTGTTGTTGCTGGTTGATTTGTTACAACATTATCTTTCTTACATCCGGCCATTAAACAACATATCGCTACTAATAAAAAACTCAGGTTCTTCATAATTTGCTATAGGTTAATAATTGGATTAAAAAAGGGGGAAGAAAGAACTTCCTCCCCCAATATCAGCGATTGTTAATAGCCAGGATTTTGTTCTAACAGGTTACCCGAAGCCTGAATTTCAGACCTTGGTATAGGCAACCAGTAATGTTGAGGTTTGAATGAGCGGCCATCCAAAGCCACTTTTGGTGTATAAGTAAATGTACCGTTGGCATTTTTAGTAATAATTACACCAGCAGCCGGTTTGTTTTCGGTAACGTCGGCAATTTTCCAGCGGCGTACGTCATAAAAGCGGTGTTCTTCGAAAGCAAGTTCCACGCGGCGTTCATTGCGTATTGCGTTAGTCATATCCGTTTTTGACATGCCGGCTGCCAAAGCAGGCATATTTACACCCGGACGGGAACGGATCTGGTTTATTGCCGTACGCGCAGATAAACTTGAACCAGCAGGGATCACATCGGGACCGTAAGCTTCGTTAGCAGCTTCGGCAAAGTTTAGCAATACCTCGGCATAACGGAAGTAGATCCATGGCTGGAAGCCAGCGTTACCCCATGGGTTTTGCAGCGGATAGGCATCATTCATGAATTTTTTAAGATAGTAACCTGTTTTTGTAGTGTTCCAGTTACTATCGCCATCTTTACTGTCCTTACCACCCGGAATGAAAGATTCGATTGATCTTTCACGGTATGGGGCACCGTTATATAAAACGGTTGCGGCAAACCTTGGGTCGCGATGGTCGTAAGGATGTGTCGGGTCATAACCAGAAGTCGGATCAGTAATGGCTTTACCGTTATCCATTTCATAATCGTCAACCAAATTTTGCAGTGGTGAGTTACCAGCCCAACCGCCGTAGCCGTTAGGGCCGTTGGCAATTTCAAGGTGGGTGTGATTGGCATTTTTGGTGTATAAACGTTCAAAAATGGTTTCGTTGGTTTCATTAACCAAAAACAGGTTACCGTAACCGCCTGCATAAATACCATATTTATTGAGGCTGATAACGGCTTGCGCGGCAGCTACCGCATCAGTCCAGCTACCGGCAGCATATAACGGACTTGCCGCATAAAGCGTTAGCCTTGATTTCAAAGCCAAAGCCGCCCCTTTAGTAGCACGACCTAAAAGCCAGGTACCATCATTATTTAAAGGCAGTTTCGAAGCTGCATCATCCAGCTGAGCCACTGCGTAATCGATACCTTCTTTGATAGAAGCGCGTTTAAACAATGCAGGATCCTGCAAATTATCATTAAGGTTGGTCACCTTATCGCCTATCAAAACAACCTTGCCATAGTTACGGATCAGGTCCTGGTAACGGAAAGCCCTGATAAACTTAAGCTCACCTTCAATACGGGTTTTGTGAGCAGCACTCATATTAATGGTAGGCAACAAGGCAAGTGCCGAGTTACATTCCCGTATGCTACGATAGCTACGCCCCCAAAGCACACCAGCACCACCTAAATTTTCAGGCGCAAGCTGGCCTCTTTGAATCAACCAGGTTGCATCATCATTATTATAGATCGACTCATCGGTTAGTGAGCTCCACATGCTGTATTCAAAACCACGACCAAAACCGGGATTTGAGCCGTCGCCTTCTTTATCCTGTAATTTGGCACCGATATAACGGTTGGTTACGTAAGCTTCAAACACCGCGGTATCCGAAGCAATGGCCGATGATGCGATCCTATCGGTAGGTGTTACATCCAGTAAGTTCTTTTTACATGCTGTGATGCTCAGCATACCGCCCATCATTAAAAATAGTAGCGGGGTTTTATATTGTAATTTCATTATTATCTGTTAATTAAAATTTCACGTTAGCACCTAAGTTTATAATTCGCTGTTGCGGATAAAACTGGCCGCTGCCACTGGTACCTTCTGGGTCATAATCTTTCACTTTTGTAAAGGTTAACAGGTTGAATGCACTTGCATACACCCTTAAGCCACCGATTTTAAGTTTTGACAGGAAAGGAGCGTTGAAATTGTAGCCCAGTTGTACGTTCTTGACCCTCACAAACGACGCATCATTTAACCAAAAAGTACTGTTATACAAGCCGCCGCTTATAGCATTTGATGAACGGTCTGTTACCCGTGGATAAGTGCCGTTAGTGTTTGTTGAGCTGAAACGGTTATCAGCCCAGCTGCTGTAAAAGTTACCCACACTACCAGCCTCCGGCAATACATACTGGCTAACCTGCGCCTGGCCTGAAAGCAATACTGTAAGATCGAAGTTTTTGTATGCCGCGTTTAAAGTAAAACCATAAGTAATTTGCGGGATATTGCCATATTTTGTACGGGTTTGATCGTCGGCATTTATTTGCTGGTCATTATTAACATCACGGTATATCAAATCGCCAACTTTAGCGCCTGTTACGTGCGGCGTTGCATCAAGCTGGGCCTGGGTGCGGAATATGCCTATCGCGTCGTAAAGCAGGTAATTATTTAATGGTCCTCCAGTTGCACGCTGATAGCTTATGGCGCCGGGAGCCTCGTCAATAAATACAATTTTGCTTTTTGCATAGGTAATATTACCGCTTAAGCCCCAGGTAAATTCATGACCGGTGTGGTTATAACCTAAAGTAGCCTCAAAGCCATCGCTGTTAAATTTTCCTATGTTTTCAAGCGGTACTAATGGATCTGATCCGTAAGGGTTAACTATGCCCGATGTTGCCGGAATAGAAGCGTTCCTGGCAGCAAGTACATTACGCCTTCTTTGTTGGAAGTAAATCGCCTCAACGGTAAAATTATGCAGGAAAGTAGCATTAATACCGATATCAAGTTTCTTTGCAGTTTCCCACGTTATGTTAGGATTTGCAAGTTTTGTCAAGGTTACGTTTGGCTGGATAACATTTGATCCGCTACCGGGGTTACTTGCAACAAAGCCATTATTAACAAGGGTATAGTTATTAAAATATTGGAAAGGCGAAATGTTATCGCTACCCAACGAACCATAAGAAGCCCGCAGTTTCAAGTCATCAAAAAAACCTACGCTGTTTTTAAACCAGTCTTCTTTTGTAATTCTCCATCCTATTGAAGCCGAAGGAAAATATCCCCACCGTTTTGCGCCTGGAAATATTGAGGTACCATCCGCACGCATCTGGCCTTCAAACAAATACTTTTCATCATAGGCATAAGTTAAACGGCCAATGTAGCTGGCGCGATTGTAATTTGAGCTCCAGCCCGAGTTTAGATAATCTGTAGCTGCGCCACCGCCTTGCGACAGATCGGGCAATTGTGATGACAAATAGTTAAAGCGAGTGGCATCGAAATACTCGATGTGGTTTTTACTTTGCTCATAACCTACAAACGCGCTAACATCGTGCAAGCCAAATTTATGCGCGTAGTTTAGTTTGATGTTTGAGGTAAGTAACACATCGCTTCTTTGCGATTCAAATAATGTAGCCGCGTTGTTATTGCCACCTACGGTAACGTTATTATAAGTATTTGAACTCGCTGCATAGCTGTATAAAACATAAGGCTTACTGAAGTTTTTATTGAAATTGTATGATTTATCAACAGAGAAAAAACCATCAACTGATAACCCTTCAATACCCGGAATAGCGTAACTTCCTTTTAATATACCGTTAAAAACCTGTTTTGGGTTATTGGATGTTCCACCAATATCGGTTACCTGAACAGCCGGGTTATTATTTTCGATACCTGTAGTTGGCAAACCGTTTGGATAATAAGCGGCTACAATAGGTTTAGCACGATAAACAGATCTGAAAATATCACCGGCACCGGATACAGGAAATTGCCTGTCTTCTTCACGGCCGGAAAGAGACAAACCAACTTTTAAACGCTTGGTTACGTTGGCATCAATATTTGAGCGAAAATTGTATTGGTGATATTTGGTAGCACCATTTTTGTAAATACCGTCCTGATAAAGGGTACCTAACGATACAAAATATTTAACATCATCATTACCACCGGCAATAGAAAGGCTATGCTGGTTTTGCAAGGCATAACTTTTAAGTGTTTGCTTTTCCCAATCGGTGTTAGGATAATTTAACGGATCAGAACCATCACGAAATTTCTGGATCTGCTCGGCAGTATATGATTGATTTAAACCACCCGCCGGATTCGAGTCGTAACTAATCTCATTCATGATTTGCGCGTAAGTGGCTGCATCAGCCATTTTTGGCAAACGGGTTGGTGAGCTAAATCCCTGGTTGTAGCTATAATTAATCGTTGGCTTACCGGTTTTACCACGTTTAGTAGTGATAAGTATAACGCCGTTAGCTGCACGGTTACCGTAAATAGCCGCCGAAGCGTCTTTTAATACTGAAAAACTTTCAATATCATTAGGATCAAGCCTTTCCAAACCGCCTATCTGGGCCGGAACGCCATCAACTACAACTAATACATCGTTATTGGTGCTGGTTGCCAAACCACGCACGGTAATGCCCGAGCCGTCATATCCAGGCTCGCCGCTACGGTTATTAACGATCACGCCAGAAACACGACCAGCAATACCGTTTGAAAGATTGGGCTGCGGGCTTTTAACTAATTCCGAACCCTTTACCTGTGAAATAGAGCCTGTTAAGGTTGCTTTTTTCTGGGTACCATAACCTACAACCACAACTTCGTTCAACGATTTTGAATCGCCCTGTAGTTGTATGTTGAGCGTTGTTTGCCCGTTGAGTATAATTTCCTGCGTATTATAGCCGATGTAGCTAAATACCAATGTGCCAGATGAAGCATTAGGCACGTTAAGGCTAAACTTACCGTTAATATCGGTAACAACACCGGTTGAAGTGCCTTTTAAGGCAACACTCACGCCGGGTAAGGTTTGGCCTTTTTCGTCTGTTACCTGGCCGCTTATACGGGCATCGGGCAGGCGTTGTTCGTTAACACTACCCGCGGCAGCCACGGCAGGCAATTGAGCGGCAACAAAGCAAGCCATAGCCATACTTGTTGCAAGGGCGAAAAAGCGGGGTGTTCTTTTCCGGTGAGGAGAATCCTTTTCGAGTAAATTTGGTTTCATACGGTTTTTAAATTGGTTTTAAAATGAAGTAAACTTCGCCGCGGTTAAGGCATTTCAGTTTACAGGTAAGCAGCAGCGTTGATCCCCGCTTAGTGGCATACCTGCTTTAAATTGATGTACTTTTACTTTAGCTTGGTTTACACCATGATTATTGGTGAGGGCTAAATTGCACGAAAAACACCCTGATAAGTGAGGGGTAAATTCTGATTAAGAGAGGGGGGATTTGATAAAAAAGTGCCGATTTGATGCTTTTTTGAGGCTTTTTGGAGAGGGGGTAAATAATATTGGTAAAATTTTACCAATCCCGATATTGTGTGCCGCGCAAGCGGGGGAAAGGTATTTTTTGTAACAGTGATGACAGCCGCTGTTCGGAATCTCCGACTTCGAATTAGTGTGCCTGGAGTTTGTAACTCCGTGTATTATGGCTTATTTCCTATTCAATCCTGTAGTCGCAGACTATAGGCATATTTGTCCGAAGTTGAAAACTTCGGACAGCGGAACAAGTTGTCATGCTGAGGAACGAAGCATCTTCTACAACTTGCATAAGAGGGCTATACAGGGCGAAGAAGATGCTTAGTTCCTACCCATGACATATTTAAAAATGGATATCATGCTGAGCCCCGTCGAAGCATGGTGGGGAGGGCCTCTGCGCGCGACCCTTCGACAAGCTCAGGGTTACAGGCAGACCCGCCTGATTTTATATAATCCTTCAGTGTCGCCGGATTTTACTTCCTCAGCATGACAATGGGGTGATGTAATATTTTCTTCAGATGTCCCGGATTTTGACTGTTGGAATGAGGACTTTTACAAATTGTAAGTTCTATAAAAACGAATAATTAATTCTCCTTAATCACATCCCGGTTAACATTGTAGTTGTTATGAAATGGCTTACGGTATTTCTTAACATAATCCGAGGGATTAATGCCGAACAGCTTATTAAACTGCTCCCTGAAATATTTCAAATCATTCAATCCTACTTTATACGCAGCTTCATAAACCGTGCTATCCGTGGTTAGCAAAATCTCGGCAGCCTTACGCAGGCGGATAAAACGGATAAAACTATTGGCTGATTGGCCTGAAATAGATTTGATACGTTTGTATAAGTTAGAATGGCTCATGCCTATCTCGGCAGCCAAAGTTTTAATGCTAAAATCGGGATCGGTAAGGTGTTGCTCCACTATCTGTAAACATTTTTCGAGGAATTCTTTGTACTCCTGCGAGATCTTCAGATCATTAGATTTATTGAGGGTGATCTCGTTGTAAAAATACTTTTGCAGGTTGTTGCGGCTTTTCAGGATGCCGTTAACACGGGCTATCAGGATATCCCTGTCAAAAGGTTTACTGATATAATCGTCGGCACCGCCTTCAATACCTTTCAGTTTAATTTCGGGCGATGAGCTGGCTGTGAGCAATATTACCGGTACATGGTTCATTACCGGGTCTTCTTTTATCCGGCTGCATAACTCAATGCCGCTTACACCATTCATCATTACATCGCTTATCACAATATCGGGCATTAGGTTGCAGGCCATTTCAAGGCCCGAGGTACCGTTATCAGCCTCAAATATTTCAAACTCTGCAGAAAAAATCTGTTTTAGGTAAGTTCTGATCTGCTCGTTATCATCAACCAACAGCATGGTTTTGGTGGTTGAACTTAAGGCCTCCTGATTTTTAGCGGGTGCTATAAAATCGGTTTCAGCAGGCACGGGCTCTCCTTTATTCTCCATTAACTCATCTAAAAACACCGAAGTTTCGGCAACATCCTCAAAAATAAATTGCTGACCAAAATGGTCTTTCCCTTTTAATAATGATACAAAAAAAGTTGTGCCTTCGCCCGTTTTACTGGTATAGGTAATATCGCCTTTATGATTTTCAATAAACACTTTTACCAAATACAATCCGATGCCGAAGCCCCCGGTATTTGAAGTTGGATTTTGCAACTGATGAAACTTATCAAACAACTTATCGCCGGTACCTTCGGCAATGCCGCAACCGCTATCTTTTATCGCGATAGTAACACCATCTTCACTATCAGTTATTGTACAGTTCACCACACCTCCCTCGGGGGTAAATTTCAGAGCATTGGAAATGAGATTGAACAGCGCTATCTCCATTTTCTCCTTATCGGCATATACGTCGATATTTTCTTTTTCGGCAATAAAATCAAACTGGATATTGCGGGTACGAGCCTGGTGATTGAAGCACAAAAAAACCTCGTGACAAAGCGAAACGACGTTCAACTTCACTATTTTAAGTTTATCGGTATCACTCTCGGCCTTGCGGAAAAGTAATAACTGATCAACCAAACTCAATAACCGGCGTGCGTTACGGTAAACAATGTGCAGGTTGCCATTATCATCGGGCTGGACGCCTTTGCCAAACAGCATATCTTTTACCGGGTTGATGATTAGGGTTAAAGGGGTACGGAACTCGTGCGAGATGTTAGTAAAGAAGGAAAGCTTGCGTTCGTTTAGTTCCCTATCTTTCTCGGCAGAAAGTTGCGCTACCTGAACCTCTAATTTAAGCTTGGCCTGGTTAATTTTGTATAACCGGTAATAATTGAAAAGGAAACCGGCTGCCGCTATGTAGCAAATGTAAGCCCACCAGGTTTTGTACCATGGCGGCAGAATAGTTACCTGCAAGGTGGCATAATTATTAAACCAAACCCCATCCTGGTTAGATGCCTTTACCCTGAATGTATAAGTTCCCGGATCGAGGTAACGGTATGTGGCCGAACGTTGGTTGCCTACATAGTTCCATGATTTATCCAAACCTTCCATCTTATAGGCAAAATCACCTTTTTGAGGGTAGGCATAGTTAAGCGCGGTATATTGAATGGAAAATACCGATTGATCGGGCTGTAAAACCACTTTCCTGGCCTCGTTTACGGCAACGGGTAAAATTGTGCCGCTTTTATCCCGGTCCCCGGCCTCTACCTGCTTGCCGAAGATCTGCAAGCCGGTTATCACCACGCCGGGCCTGTAATAACTTTTGTTTACCTGTGCCGGATCAAAGGCGTTCAAACCCTCGGTGCCACCAAAGTATATGATGCGATGAGCTGCATCAAATGCCACCGAACCAACGTTAAACTGGCCGCCCTGTAAACCGTCAGATTGATCATAGTTTTCTATTTTATCGGTAGAAGTATTAATGCTGGATAAACCTTTGTTAGTACTTACCCACACTGTACCATTTCTCGCATCTTTTACAGCATAAACAGTATTATTGGCCAGTCCATTTTTTTCGTTAAATACTTTCAGGGATTGATTTTTCAGATCGTATACCAGCAAACCGTCGCCTTCAGTACCTATCCAAAGGCGTTGCGCTACATCATGATACAATGAAAATATCACCGCGCCGGGCAGATATTTTTTCTCATCCGCTGTTTTTAAAAATTTGGTGAAGCGTTTTGCGCCGATATCAAAATAATCCAGCCCGCCACCGTAAGCGCCTATCCAAAGATTGCCTTTTTCGTCCTCGGCAATAGCCCTTACATCGTACGAGCTGATATTGCTGTTGGCCGGGTTATAATTTTTGAACGACCGCGTTGCGGCATCGTATAAGCTCAAACCGCCTCCGTTAGTACCTATCCACAAGCGTTTATGTGCATCCTGATAAATAACCCGTACATCGTTGCCACCTAAACTATTAGCTATGCCGGCAGTATGACTAAAATTGGTAAAAGAATCAGAGGAGCGATTGTATAAAAACAAACCTTTAGCGTAAGTGCCAAGCCATACATTGTTATTACTATCGGTAAATCCGCTTAAAATGGCATTATCGGTTAAGCTTCCGGCTTTGCCATCGGCTCTGTATTGTTTGATCAGGGTTCCGTCTGGCCGGTTTTTGAGCAGGCCATCACCATCTGTTCCAAACCATAGGGTGCCGTCTTTATCGATGGTCATGCCATAAAAACGCACCAGGTTTTCACCTTCTTTATCGGTATGCTTACGTTGTATGCGAGTAAACTTTTCGGTTTTGTTGCTCACCATATAAATACCATCACCATAAGTACCCAACCAGGTATTTTTATCTCTGTCGATATAAAGCGTTTGCACCGAGCGCGGGGTGAGGTTGAAACCGTCATCGCCGGTAACGGGTTCCAATACAAAACTGTTAACATTGTAGTTAGCGGACGTACCCAGATCAAGTTTATATAAGCCGCCATCCTGCAAGCCAACCAACAGTTTTTTATCTGTACCCTCATTAAGGGCGATGTACCGTTTGCTTTTAATGCCGCTCTTTTCGTTGGGTAAACTGTAGAATTTAGCCGATTGTCGGTTATACCAGGCCAGCCCGTTACCGGTAGCTATCCAAACGTTATGAAAATGATCTTCAAAAACATCATTGATACGGCCGGATGGCGGTAAATTAATATCGAGTTTTTTGCCGATAACGCCATTGGATTGTGTAAATACGTTAAGCCCCCCCTCCTGCGTACCAATCCACAGTAAACCTTGCGAATCTTCAAGAAGAGAAATGATCCTATCGTCGGTTAATGCAGGGAGTATTTTTTGTTTGTAATTGGTGAATTTTGCAGTTTTGGCATCGTAGTATGAAAAGCCGATACCATAAGTAGATACCCAAAAGTTATTTCCACGGGCAGAAACGATATTGTTTACATCCTCTTTTTGGGTACGACCAACGTTAACTTTATAATGGGTAAAATTTTCGGTACGGGTATCCAACCTGCTCAAGCCATCTCGCGATCCTATCCAAATAAAGCCATCTTTACCGGTAAATACCTTTTCAACATAGTTACTGGTTAACCCGGAGGAATCGCGCTGCTTTGATTTAAATACTTTGAAAGTAGTTCCGTCAAAACGGTTAAGGCCGTCGCTGGTGGCAAACCACATAAAGCCATTGGCATCCTGCGTAATGCTGTTCACGATGCCAAATGAAAGCCCGTCTTTTAATGAATACTTTAAAGCTTTGTTTTTTATAGGCGATTGCGCATGCAAACCCGCAAAGCAAAGCTGCAAAAGCATTAACACCGAAAGCCGGGTCAAAAAACAAGCATATTGTTTACGAGGTAAAAGTATCAGCATTCAATTTTCTTTAATATCAAAAAAGCCTAAAGGCTTATCAAACTCAGTTTACAACCGTAAATCAGTAAAAAATTGGGCGGATAGTGTTTTAGATGATCTAAGCGCCTGTTTTGATGGTTTATAATTGAGAAGCAATATAGAAATTAATTGTAAAAAAAACACTTAAAGAGAAAAATATTTTGGCTAATCGTAAAAACCTTCAAAGTACATTAACTCAATATTAAGCTTTTATTATGGAATAATCTCAGAGCTAATTATTCAAATTTCCTCCAAATTTCGGCGGGTTTCTTTGCGGAAAAATCACCCGTTGCTCATGAAACACTATTACTTCCGTTACAGGCTTTTGCTCTTCCTGGCATTAAGTCTGTTGTTCTCTGTTAACTCAATCGCCCAAACCATCAGGGGTAAAGTAAGCGATTTTAAAACCGGCGAACCCCTGGTTGGTGCTACCGTGCACTTAACCCAAGCCGGTGCAAGCAGATTTGTAGCCGTATCCTTAAACGGCTCGTACAGCTTTAAAAATGTAAAAAATGGCGCTTACCAACTACAGGTAAATTATGTTGGCTACAGCACATCGCAAGTGTATGAAGGCTCCATTACATCGGCAGACGAAACCAAAACCATCAATGTAAGCCTGCAGGATGCCAGCCAGCAAATGACCGAGGTTAAGATCACCGCCTCAACCGGCAAAGAATCCGACCGTGCCGTGCGTACGATAGAAAAAACATCGCCTATGGTGCTCAATATTCTATCGGCAAATACCATTAAACTTTTGCCCGATGTTACCGTGGCCAATGCTTTACAGCGTGTAAGCGGCGTTACCATACAACGCTCGGCAAGCGGCGAAGGCCGTTACGCCATTATCCGCGGTATGGACCAGCGCTATAACTCAACCCTGGTAAACGGCATTAAAATACCAAGCCCCGATCAGCAATACCGTTTTGTGCCGATGGACCTTTTCCCATCAGAAATGCTTGAACGCCTTGAAGTGATCAAAGCCTTAACCCCCAACATGGAAGGCGATGCCATTGGCGGTGCCATGAACCTGGTAATGAAAAGCGCGCCAAGCCATTTTACCCTCAGCGCCAACGTATCGGGCGGTTTTTCGGGCCTGTTTTCGGATGGCCGTTTGTTTAACGCGTTTAATGCTTCGCCTAACAAACAATCGCCGGCTATAGTTAATGGCAACAGCTTCGCGGCTACTCCTGCCGATTTTAACAATAAAGCGATAACCAGCGGTCATAGCCTTAACAACCCGTTCAGCTCAACAGCGGGTTTAACCATTGGCGATAGGTTTGCCAACAACAAATTAGGCGTTATTGTGTCTGCCAGTTATCAAAACGTATATCGCGGTTCCGATTCAAAACAGTTAACACCCAACGCGCAGCCAACGCCGGTTCCGTTGCCAAACTCGCCACAGTTTTCTGATGCTTATGATCGTACTTACTCAACACAAACCAAACGTGTAGGGATCCATAATAAGATAGATTATGTGATCAACGATAAAAACAAGCTATCGTTATACAACCTGTATATCCATCAGGATGAATCAGAAGCACGTTTTACAGCCGATACTTTGGGCCTGGGCCTGAACACTACTGCTTTAAACAAGCAGATCACTATCTCAAACAGGAGCACTTTAACCCAACAATCTATTTACAACTCAACCCTTCACGGCGATCATATCCTAGGTAAAAAGTTTGTATTTAACTGGGACGGTGTTTACTCGGTTGCCAACAGGCACGTGCCAGATCGTACTGAATTTTCATACGATGCCAATAAAACATTAAACACCGCCGGATCTGTTGTTACCGAATACGATAATAATACCGAGCTCATCCACCATTGGGAAAACAACCGCGACCGCGACCTGAGCGGCTACGCCAACCTGATCTTCACCCCTAAAATTGGTAACCGCGATGTAGAATTTGCAGTAGGCGGCCTCTATCGCCACAAAACAAGGGATGCCGACTATATAGACTATAAATTAAAAGGCGGCTTAACTTATTATAATAATAATTTCAACTCGCTTCCTTTTGCTATTAATACGCCGGCAGGTGGTTTGGGCAGCAACAATGATCAGCTTGAAAACAACTACCATATCACCGAAAATGATAATGCCGAATATTTCCAGTTTAAATTTAACCCGGTAGATAAACTGCAGGTTTTAGGTGGTGTTAGGGTTGAGAATACAGATATGAGTTATGCTACCCAATCGCCAATTACGGTGACCGAGCGTAGCGGTAACATCAAATACACCGATGTATTGCCAAGTATCCACTTCAAGTATGAATTAGCCGATAACCAAAACATCAGGGCATCTTACTTCGCGTCTATTAGTCGCCCTGGTTTTGGCGAGATCGTACCTTACAAAATTACCGGCGAGTATTATGACCAGGAAGGCAACCCCCACCTGAAACACATCACTGCCGATAACTACGATTTGCGTTATGAACTGTTTCCGGGCGGAGCCGACCAGTTTTTGATCGGTACATTTTACAAAAAAATCTATAACCCTATTGAGTTTTTCGTGGTACGCGATGGCGGCCCAAGCACCCAGGTAATTAAACCGATGAATGATGCGGGTAACGCCACCAATTATGGGGTGGAATTATTGGCTACCAAGTTTTTTGGTGTGCTGGGTTTTTCGGTTAACTATACTTATACGCACTCACGGATTACCACCTCAAAACTGTTGTACCAGCAAAGTGCCGGCCAGTCGGCCAGTCAGAGTTTGGTTGATGAAACGCGTCCGCTGCAGGGCCAGGCCGATAACGTGGGCAACGCATCGATACTATTTAAAAGCGCCAAGTTAGGTTTAGATATGCAGGCCGCGTTTGTGTACACCGGCGAGCGTTTATTCCAGGTATCGCCATATTACAACCTTGATTTTTATCAACACGCTTATAACCAGCTCGATTTTTCGTTCGAGAAAACCATTACCAAAAAGCTGTCATTTTACGGCAAGATCAATAACATAACCAATGCTGCCGCCAAGATCTATCTGAAATACCCGCATGCGCAGATCGATCCTAAACAACAGGAGTTTTTAGGCAAACAGGATATCACCTCGCAAACCCTGGTTCAGAGCGATTTTTATAAAACCTTCTTCCTGGGCGGTTTCAGGTATAAATTTTAATTAAGTACGATCATGAAAAAATATATAATCCCTATAATTTGCTTAATCATAGCAATAGGCACTTCAGGCTGCCAGAAATGGAAAGGCGAGCACGCTGATATATACACCTATACCACACCGGCGGCAAACCCGGTAAACGATAAAGCCCCCCTATCGTGCAGTGGCAGCGGCACCTCTGTGGTATCGGTAAAAGGCACTATGCTAAGCGGCAAAACCTACACCGTTGAAAATGGATGCGATTTGGTGATCAATCCATTAGACACTTTATTGATGCAACCCGGCGTAACCTTAAACATGGGTACAGGTACCAGTTTGATAGTACTGGGTACATTGGTAAGTAACGGATCAAAAGATGCGCCTAACTGGATCACGGTACCCGGCATTACCAAAAATGATGCGCCCGGAGGTGTAACACCCGCCAACGACCCTGCCTATGCCGGTAAATGGAAAGGCATTGTTGGCGGCCCTACCTGTAACCTGATGGTTTTACGCTGGACACACGTAGAATACGGTGGACTGCAGGAAGGCGATGCCACTTCCAAAATAGCTAATTCGGGTGCGGGCAACCAGTACAGCATTTTGTTTGCCAACTACAAAGGCAACTTTATTATGGAGGATTCATGGCTTTACGGTGGCGTGGATGACCCGATCCGGATCTCGGCAGGCAAGATCGCCATCTTCCGCAATACCTTCGAAAAAAATGGCGTAAGTGGCGGCGATTGTTTGAATGCCAAAGGCGGCACTACCGGTACCATGGCCTACAACCTGTTTATAGGCACGGCTACCAACGGCCAAAAGGCATCAAACAAAGGGCAGGCCACGGGCGCGCCGCAAACCAATATTGTAATGTACAATAACACCTTCGTGAGCGGCGGTTACAGGCAGGTGCAAAGCGGCCGTGGTGGCTGTATTAATTTTGAGGAAGGTGCCGCGGGCATGTATTATAACAACGTGGCTATTAACTGCAGGTTTGGTTTCAGGGTGGTTGGCAGTCCGGTGGCCGATGTGGCGCATCTATCGTACGGCAACAACTATCAGTGGGCCGATTCGTTGAGCGTTGCCAACCAGTTTTATCCAACCGGCTATATCACCCAGCCGCAAACAACCGATATCCCGGCCATCAATACATCGGCCAAATACCTGCCAGCCGGTTATACATTAGGCTCAATTTATGATGGTACCGATGTTGTGCAAAAAAACAACCCGATGTTTACCAACTTCCCGCTGCCAACAACCGGGCATCCGCTGGCGCAATACACGGCAGTAGGTAACTATAACTTCCATTTACAGGCAAGTTCGCCATTGATAGGCAAAGGCAATACCACTATTGCCCCGCTTATTACGGTACCGCTTGATAAGATCTACGGCTTATCTGAAGCTACTTTGCCCGGTGCCGATCTGGGTTGCTATCAACTTAACGGGGGCGGCAACCAACACTAATATTCAATTCATTTACCCAAAGGGCGATTGAGCGATCAATTGCCCTTTTTTATATCGTTTTAAAATGAAAAAAATCATTTATAATATTTTAATCCTGGTTGTGATGGCCCAGGCATTTTCATTAAGAGTTCAGGCTCAATCTGCCGATCTTAAGATCGTATTTATCCGCCACGCCGAAAAACCGCTTAAGGGCGATAACCTTACCTGCGCGGGTATCAATCGCTCATTAAAACTGCCGGCTGTTATCAATGCTAAATTTGGCGTGCCTGCTTACATATTTGTGCCGGGTTTGGGTTCGGGCGAGGCTACCAAACATGCCCGCATGTTTGAAACCATTGTTCCCTTAGCGGCAAAATACAATTTAACCATCAACAGCAGCCGTACCGAAAAGGATTCGTTAGGAATGGCGGCCGATTTAAAAAGCCGCAGCGGAGTTGTACTTGTAAGCTGGGAACACGGCGGCATAGCGCCGATAGTACGATCATTAGGTGTAAAAAAGCAGGGCTTGAAATGGCCCGATGATGATTATGATAGCATTTGGATAGTGAGCTTTAAAAATGGCGAAGCTGTTTTAAATGTGGATCATGAGGGTATAGTACCTGAAACGGGTTGTAGTTTTTAAAGCGAATAAAAAAAGCCGCCGCTCGGCTGGAGTCGAGCGGCGGCGATACCGTTTACGAATTCAACGCGTACATAATAATATTAACCCCAAACTTAGTATTATCCTCAGCCAAAAAGCGCTTGTTCCTGAAATCATAATCCCACTCGCAGCCATAATCTTTGTTGCTGTACAAAACCCCTATCCTGCCGTTAATTTCAATAGCTTTCAGATAATCGTGTACCAGGTCGTCTCCCCAACCGTTCAGTTCAAAACTGGTATTGGGCGGGCCTTTATCAAAGGGAAAAAATGAGTGATAGATCTTATGGTCATTAGGGACCTTTTTTAAAGCCGTAGCCCCAAACAAAGCACTCATCTGCGCCTCGAATGAGCGGGCAAATAGGCCATCGATATCGTGGTTGCAGTCATCGGCAAAAACGAAGCCTCCATTCTCTACGTAGCGCTTAAAATTGACTTTCTCTTTGGCATCAAATTGCACCAGTTTGTGGCCGCTGATGTAGCAGAACGGGGCCGAAAATATATCATCACTGCTTAGGGGGATCACTTTTTCGTGAGGTTCGATGGTGATGGTGGTGTACTCCAGTAAGGAATTAAGCAGGTTGGAGGGCATACGCTGGTCGGTATCCCAGTCGCCCGAGTGATAACTTAATCTTGTGAAGGTAAATTTGCCGCTGTAGCCCATTTTAGTATCCAGATTTTAAAAGTAGCACAATATTCCATTTCAAAGCGGCTTTTATTTGTGTACATTGTAAAGTTTCGGATACTTTATTGCCTTTTTATTAACACTCACCTGTTTTTAGGCAAACGGATGATATATTGGATGACTCATAAAACTGATCTCATATTTTGGAACTTACCGAGAATAACGTAAAAGTATTATTGGCTAAACTGCCATTGCTAAAAAGCGAGATACAAAAGGTAATTGTTGGCCAGGATGCCATACTGGATGAACTACTGGTAGCTTTCCTTGCCGGTGGCCATTGCTTATTGGAAGGTGTACCGGGACTGGCTAAAACGCTGATGGTAAAAACCATGTCGCAAGCCTTACACCTATCCTTCAGGCGAATCCAGTTCACACCAGATTTAATGCCGACAGATATCATCGGCACCGAGATACTGGAAGAAGACCACGCCACCGGCAAACGTTTCTTTAAGTTTAACAAAGGTCCCCTGTTTGCCAATATTGTTTTGGCCGATGAGATAAACCGTACACCGCCCAAAACACAATCGGCCCTGTTAGAGGCCATGCAGGAATTTGAGGTTACTTATGGCGGCCAAACCTACCCGTTGGATAAACCTTTCTTTATCCTCGCCACCCAAAACCCTATTGAACAGGCCGGTACCTATCCCCTGCCCGAAGCCCAGTTAGACCGCTTTTTACTGTTAGTAAAAATGGGCTACCCTACCGAACAGGAAGAATTTGAAGTGCTAAACCGCACAACGGGCACTAAAAAAGCCGACGTAAAACCGGTTATTGATGCCGCGGAAATTCAACAGGCGCAGGCTTTGGTTAGGCAGGTAAATATTAATGATGAGCTGGTGAAATATGTAAGTTTATTTATCCGCGCTACCCGTCCCGATACCAGTACCGTTCCTTATGTAAAAGAATGGGTACGCTGGGGCGCAGGCCCACGCGCCGGGCAGGCTTTAATTTTGACAGCCAAAGCCCGTGCTTTATTAAAAGGCCGGTATGCTGTTTTGATGGAAGACATCCACGCCATGGCCCCGGCCGTTTTACGCCACCGGGTGCTGATGAACTTTAAGGCCGAGGCGGAGAATATTACATCTGATTTGGTTACCGCGGAGTTGATCAAAGCAATTGAACGGCCAAAAGCCATTTAGTTTCTACCTGTAGAGACGCAATTATGCGTCTCCCCGGAGGACATGCGGACTTTACAGGGCCGCCATACCAACGTAAATTGCACGCGGGAAACGCAATTATGCATCTCTACATAAAAAAACCGACCTATAAAAATGCTCGATCCAAAAGTATTAATGACTATTAAAGATTTGCCATTGCTCGCCAAAACGGTGATCGACGGCTTTTTGAATGGTTTTAATAAAAGCAGCATTAAAGGCCCTGGACTCGAATTTAGCCAATACCGCAGCTATCAGCCGGGCGACGATCTCAGGTGGTTGGACTGGCGGATGTACGCCCGATCAGACAGGTATTACATCCGTGAGTCGGAAGTGGAAACCAGTATCGCTGTTCGCTTTTTGGTAGATGCCAGCGCATCGATGGCGCACGATGATCACGGGATCAAAAAAATTGATTATGCCCGTTTTATGGTGGCATCGCTGGCTTATCTCGCAAATTTACAGGGCGATTCGGTTGGTTTATATGTTTTTAGAGAGGGAGATTTGTTTTCGCTGGCCACCAAACCCGATCCTCAGCATTTGCAGCGGTTGTATCATCATTTGGCGCAAATTCAGCCCGCTGGCACATTTACCAATCCTGCTCATTATAAAGAGTTATTTGCAGGCACAAACCGCAAGGAATTATTGGTTTTTATTACCGATATGTACCAAACCAATGGCGAGATCAACAAGCTGCTTAATTCATTATCGGCACACCGGCATGAGATCATTGTTTTTCACTTAATGGGCAAAAACGAGCTTGAGTTTGATTTTAAAGATTATGGAACATTAGAAGACCTGGAAACCGGCGAAACTATTGATATCAACACCACGCAGGCATCAGCCTATCGCAACAAGTTGCAAGAGCATCTTGATAATACGCGAATTAACTTAACCGGCAACGGTATTTTTTACCGGATGATTAACACATCGCAACCACTGGATGAAGCTTTACGCAGCTTCCTGGTTCAGCGTAATAAGAGCAGGTTTTAATCTCATATCAAATTAATTAATGCAGTTTTTAAATCCCATATGGTTGTTTGCAATTGCCGCGGTGAGTATCCCGGTGATCATCCACCTGTGGAATATTAAGAGCGGCAAAACACTGAAAGTGGGCAGCATTTCACTCATCAGCGCAGCGGCAAAAAAAAGCAGCCGGAGTTTGTTGGTGACTGATAAATTACTGCTTGCTATACGGTGTTTATTATTGATTGTGCTGGCGTTACTTTTATCGATGCCTGTTTGGAGGAAACAAACCGATATCTCCAAAGTAAAGGGATGGCTGCTCATCCCCCGTGAAAACCTAACCGAAAGTTACCGAAGGTTTAAACCACAGATTGATTCTTTAATCCACATTGGGTACAAATTCCATTATTTTAATGATGGATTTGCTGAAACGGAAATAGGCAAAGCATTAACCGATACATCCAGGCAACCGCAGACAGACGCGGATTATTGGGGGCTGATCAACAAATTGAACAGGCAGATGTCGGCAGGGTTACCTGTGCACCTGATTACTCCAAACGGTATCAGCCATTTTCAAGGCGACAGACCATCCACAGCTTTAAATCTCAAATGGAAAACCTATACGCCCGATGATTCAACAAGTACATGGATAGCTGACGCCTGGTTCACTGCCGATAATAGCTTACAAGTATTGCAGGGTAACAGCAAACCGGGTGGCACTGGTTTCACAAAGCGTATTATTAACCCGGCTTTAAATAATGACGCTGATTTTAAGTTGAGTACCCGCGATGGTAACGCTTACATCGGCCTAAAAAAGGGAGATACCAGCACTATTTTAATTGATACTGCTACCCTTAAACTTTCCATTTACACAGATAAGTACACCGTTGATGCCGGTTATCTGAAAGCCGCGTTACAATCTGTCGGCAGCTTTAGCAGGCGAAAAGTTATTGTGAAGCAGTATACTCATACAGGCGAAATCCCTTTCGGTCAAAACTGGCTATTTTGGTTATCCGATCAAAAGCTTCCATCAGCAGTGGCAAAAAAAGCAGCCAATGTACTAAGCTATGCACCGGGGCCTATCATCAAAACAAATTCGTGCATCAATGATAAAGGGCCGTTCAATATTTCCGGGCAAACCGATAAACCGGCACTGCATCAACTAATCACCAACAATACAATTGGTGAGCCGCTTTGGACAGATGGTTTCGGCAGGTCAATTTTGAGCAGGGAAATGCCAAACGGCAGCTACCATCTCTATACTCATTTTAATCCCGCCTGGGCAGATCTGGTTTGGAACAATGATTTCCCGCAATGGATATTTCGATTGATTTTTAACGAGCGGCTGCAGGTGACTATTGGTAAACATGAGCGACGGACTATTAGTAACGAGCAACTACTTCCAGATAGCTCAGATAAGAAAAACATGGTTGTGAATACGCAACCGGATACACTCACCGACCTATCCCATTATTTATGGCTGGTATTGGTTGGATTATTCCTTTTAGAGCGTTTTATCGCCAACAAAAACCTCAAACAAACTAATGGATAAACAAGGAGCGGCATCTCAACACATTGGGCGGATACGGCGATTTTATATCGGCTGTAGGCTTGTTGTATGCTTACTGTTCGCCTTATCTATTGCTGTTTTTTGGGGTGAGATATTGATGGCGCTCTTTAGCCTTACATCGTTGTGGGTACCTATCATATTTTTATCAGCATTTGTTTGCCAATTGCTTTATCAAAAACCTTGGATTATCAACGAAGAGACCATTTTAAACTTCCTCAACCTACATTATCCGGATTTACAGGAAAGCGGAAACCTGCTGCTTAAAAAACATGATGAGCTTAACCTGTTAGAGAGGCTGCAACTATCAAAAGTTGAAGAGAATCTTATCAAGATCCCCATATTGCAAAAACAGTTTTTGAAGCCTGTAAAACAAGCCAGTATAGCGTTAGCAACGGCTTTGGTTGTTGGGCCTTTGCTGATAACATTAGTCCATCGTAAACCGGACACGGGCTTATTAGGCGCTGTTCCGCAGGCAGAAAAAGAAAGCAAAACCACAGAAAAAATACTTCCACAAATTACAGGGGTTAAGTTAACGATAACGCCACCTGCCTACACCGGGAAAGCTAAACGCAAGCAGGATAAATTTGCAATAGAGGCTGAAGAAGGCGCGGCAATCTCCTGGGAGATCAGTACCAACACCACCGTTAAACAGGTATCGCTGTTACTTAACAACAAACAGATTATCAGGCTAAAAGCTATTGATGCAGAAAAACAAACATGGGCAGTACAGGCAACTATCAACCAGCCGGGATTTTACCAGGTTAATATTGATGGTAAGCTGTCCGATTTGTATGCTATACAGATTATCCATGATCTTCCGCCGGTTATTCATATTAAAACACCGCAGCCTTACACTTATATCGATGCAGGCGAAGCGCAGCAGGTAAACATCCGGGCTACTATTAATGATGATTACGGCGTCCTCAACGCGCTGATATTTGCCACCGTGGCTAAAGGCAGCGGCGAGGCGGTAAAGTTTAAAGATTATAAACTGGATGCGGGTATCGCATTTAGCAATCGCCTGCCCAATTATGATTTGCAGAAGCTGGTGAAGCTTCCCGCCTTAAACATGGAGCCGGGCGATGAATTATACTTTTATATCCAGGCAACCGATACCCACCAACAACAAAGCCGCACCGATGTCTACACAGTATCCATACAGGATACTGCCAAACTGTTAAGTATGGACGGCATCGTAACCGGTACCGATCAAAAGCCTGAATTTTTCAGGAGCGAACGACAGATCATCCTCGATTCGGAACGGTTACTTAAAGAAAAAGACAGCATCAGCGCCGCGCAGTTTAAAAACCGGAGCAACGATCTGGCTACCGATCAAAAGCTATTACGCCTGCGCTACGGCAAGTTTTTAGGCGAAGAATCAGAATCGGATATTGGCAGCGATGATAACAACGCGGTAAGCGATATCAATAATTTTGGCAATGCCGATGTGATCAAGGATCAATACACTGATAAACATGATAACGCCGAAGACGCGGGATTTTTTGAACCGGGACAAAAAGCACAGCTAAAAGCTACCCTTACCGAAATGTGGAAAGCCGAGTTACAACTCCGTTTATACAAACCGCAGGATGCCCTGGCGTTTGAGTATAAAGCGCTACGCCTGCTGAAAGACCTCCAACAAAAATCGCGGGTATATGTGGCCAAAACCAGCTACAACCCTCCCCCATTAAAATTAGAGAAAAGGTTGAGCGGCGATCTGTCGCCCATCAAATCAACATCGTTAAAACAGGATATTAAGCCCGAAGCAGATCAGTTTGAAAGTCTACGGAAGGCCGCGGAAATATTAGGTCGGTTAAAAGCAGGAGCAAGTATTAACGCTCAACAACAGCAAATGCTGATCCCTGCAAACAAGCAGTTGAGCATCAAAGCGACGACCGAACCGGGCAGCTATCTGGCGGCTATGAATGCGCTAAACAATATCCTATCGCCCGATAAAAAAATAAAACAAGGCGATATTGTTTTGGTGCAGAGGGCTATTCAAAAAGCGCTTCACGCGGCAAATAAAACACCTGCGGCCGGGCAAAACAGTTTGGATATGGGTTTATCGCAACAGTATTTTAAAAACTTAAACCGTAGCCGGCAATGATGCAAAACAACTGGAACATACTTGTTTTAAGCATCTGCCCGCTTATCGCCGCGGTATCGGTATGGAAGGAAATCAGGCGCCCTAATAAAAGGTTGCTTGGCTTGCGTATCATTGCTGTTTTTATGGCGATTATCGCTTTAGCCTGCATTGCTATCCCTATAAAATATCAAACGGATATTACAGCATCCAATCAATCGGAAGCGGTTTTAATAACCGATGGATTTAGCCCGGATAGCCTATCCGCCTATAAAAATTTAAAGCAGTTCACTTTAAATGCCAACATTAAAAAGCGCTATCCTAATTTGGTTTTACTTGATAAATTAAGTCACCTAAGTGCGGATTCAGGTATCACCCGGTTACATATTTTAGGAGATGGCTTAAGCGAATTCGAGTTATCGCAACTCAACTGTTTATCCTTCTCATTCCATCCCGAACAATTTAAACAAGGTGTTACTGCTGTAAACTGGAATTCTCGCATCAAAACCGGCGACGAGTTGAAAGTACAGGGTACCTATAAAAACTCATCTCCCAACAAAATTAAACTACTGCTTGAAGGCCTCGGTACACCGCTCGATTCAGCATTTATAAAACCCGAAACTACGGCCAAATTCGAACTAAAAAATATACCTAAAATTTCGGGAAAGGCAGTATACCGCCTTTTGACTATTTCGGGTGAGGATACCGTTAATAGTGGCAACATTCCTTTCCGGGTTGAAAGCGCCACACCTTTAAAAGTGCTGATGCTTACTTCCTCGCCCGATTTTGAGACCCGTTTCCTGAAAAACTGGCTATCTGAAAAAGGTTATGCGGTAGCCCTGCGCTCCACGATCAGCAAGGATAAATTCCGTACCGAGTTTATCAATAGGCCCGCCATCTCATTGGAAAACATTTCGGGTGCTGTTCTGGATAAATTTGATCTGCTCATCGGTGATCTATCTACATTAAAAGCAATCTCACCACAAAATTCATCGGCCTTAAAAGCAGCGGTAATGCAAAGCGGCTTTGGCGTTATTATCAGGGCCGATAGTACGGCTGGCAATTCATGGTTGCAAAGCAGTTTTAAAACCCTGCCATCGCAAGGGCGGGATACGCTGGGCTACCCAATCCTATTACGAGGCGATCAGAAATCGCTTGCTGCATTAACTATGGGCCAATCGTTTATTAAGCTTCAGGATGATATCCAACCATTGGTTACCAACACACACGGGCATTTGCTCGCGGCTACATCTTTAACCGGTAACGGCAAATTGGTTTACACGGTGATCAACAACTCCTTTAGCTGGGCATTATCAGGTAACAAAGTCGATTACGCAAAGCTATGGTCGGCATTAATTCAGCAAGCTGCACGTAAAGCACCACCTACAGAAAGTTGGGATGTAACCACGGATCTCCCATCGGTTTCGTCGCCGGTTGATCTGCAATTAAAAAGTACAAATGCTACAATTGCGACTGTGGGTGAAGCGGATTTATCGCCCAGCCAAAACCCGTTGCTCCCATTTGAATATCATTATCAATATCGGCCTAAAACAAGCGGATGGCAGTTAATAAAAGCCGGCAACGCTACAAACTGGTGGTATGTTTATGGCGGTAACGAATGGCAAAGCCTCCGCAAATTAAAGAAGCAGACGGATACCAGGCGCTACAGCCTTAGCCATCCGCACACCACCGGTGTAACAAAACCGATACAGAAAAAAGCAACAATTTTGGTATCGAAAATATATCCTTATATTTTGCTCTTATTAGCATGCACGTTTCTGTGGGCCGAAGCTAAAACGGCAAGGTCGGTAACAACCTCTCGCAAAGGGCGGCTATAAACAACACTATTTTAAAATTAAACGCCCGGTTGCCCATTCAGGGAGGCCCTAAAGCGTTAAGGAGGAAAATACTTTGAGAAGACGAGACTTTCTTTATTTATCAGGTATGGGGGCAGGCGCGTTAATGCTGCCCGACTTATCTGCTTTCGGTAAAACGATTGATCCGGCACAAGCCCTCGAGCGGGTGGATGTAGCCATTAAAAAAGAGCTGGCCGATGTAGCGCTCAACACCGCAAAATCTAACGGGGCAACCTACGCCGATGTGCGCATAGGCCGCTACCTGAACCAGTTTGTAGTAACCCGCGAAAACAAGGTACTGAACGTAGCCAATACCGAATCCTACGGTATCGGCATCCGCGTTATTGCCAATGGTTGCTGGGGCTTTGCCGCTACCAACGATGTAACCAAAGAGGGCATGGCCAAAACCGCCCTTAAAGCGGTGGCTGTTGCCAAGGCCAACGCCAAAATTGGCGGCGCGCCGGTACAACTGGCCCCGCAAAAAGGCTACGGTGAAGTAAGCTGGAAAACCCCGCTTACCAAAAACGCTTTCGAAATCCCTGTAAAAGAAAAGGTAGACCTGTTGCTTAACGCCAACGGCATAGCCATGGCAGGTGGAGCAAACTTTGTAAACTCGGTTATGTTTGCCGTTAACGAGCAAAAATACTTTGCTTCAACAGATGGCTCATACATTGACCAGGATGTACACCGCTTACAACCAAGCTTTACCGTTACCAAGATCGATCCTTCGGCAGGTTCATTCGAAACCCGTCGTTCGTTAAGTTCGCCGGTGGGTATGGGTTACGAGTATCTGGATGCATTGGAGAGCGAAAAGGTTGGAGGTATCACCCCCCGCTACAAAAAACGCTACGACATGCTGGAGGATATCAAATTTGCCACCAAGCAGGCCGCCGAAAAAATAAAAGCAAAATCTGTTGAGCCGGGCAAGTATGATCTGGTACTTGATCCATCGCACCTTTGGTTAACTATTCACGAATCTGTTGGTCACCCAACCGAGCTCGACCGGGTATTGGGCTATGAGGCCAACTTTGCCGGTACCAGCTTCTTAACGTTAGATAAATGGAAATCGGGCAAATTCAACTTCGGCAGCAAGGCCGTTAATATTGTGGGCGATAAAACCCAGGTTGGCTCATTAGGCGCTGTAGGTTATGATGACGAGGGCGTAAAATGCAAAAAATGGGATATCATTAAAGATGGTATTTTGGTTAACTACCAGGCCATTCGTGATCAGGCGCATATTATCGGTTTAACCGAGTCGCAGGGCTGCTGTTACTCGCAAAGCTGGCAGGATGTACAGTTTCAGCGCATGCCTAACGTTTCGCTGCAGCCGGGCAAAACACCGCTTAGCGTTGATAACATGATCAAAAACGTAGAAAAAGGCGTTTACATCATCGGCGATGGTTCATTCTCTATCGATCAGCAACGCTATAACTTCCAGTTTGGCGGGCAGCTGTTTTATGAAATTAAAGAAGGCAAAATTGTTGGCATGCTGAACGATGTTGCCTACCAGGCCAATACCCAGGAGTTTTGGAACTCGTGCGCGCAGGTTTGTGATGAAAGTGACTATCGTTTGGGTGGCGCTTTCAGTGATGGTAAGGGGCAACCAGCCCAATCAAGCGCGGTATCGCACGGATCATCAACCGCGTTGTTTAAAGGAGTTAACGTTATTAATACTAAAAGAAAGATCGGATAATTGAAATGGCAATATTAACTAAAGAAGAAGCCCAGGCTTTATTGAAGAAAGTACTTGCTTATTCAAAAGCCGAAGAATGTGAAGTAAGTGTAAACGGCAGCGAAGGCGGCAACATCAGGTACGCGCTGAATGCAGTATCAACCGCAGGCGATATCAGCACAATGGGCCTGGCTGTAACCTCGGTTTACGGCAAAAAAGCCGGAACCGCAACCATTGATGAATTTGACGACGCGGCCCTTGAAAAAGTGGTACGCCGCTCGGAAGAACTGGCACAACTGGCGCCACCAAATCCGGAATATATGCCGATGCTTGGCCCAAGTGAATTTAAGGAAGAAATTACTTTTAACCCAACTACCGGTGCTATGACTCCCGATAGCCGGGCCGACCTGGTAGCTAAAAGTTTGGCGGTTACTAAAGAAGCTAAGTTAACAGCAGCCGGTTTCCTTGAAAACTCAACCGGCTTTAGCGCCATAATGAACTCGAAAGGTTTGTTCGCCTATACCAAAGGTACCGATGTTACTTTCTCGGTAACTACCCGTAACGAGGCCGGTACGGCATCTGGCTATGCTGCACGTGGTTTTACGGATGTGAGCAAACTGGATACATTTTCGGCAACTAAAATTGCTTCAACCAAATGCTTAAGCTCATCGGGCGCTAAAGCTATTGAGCCGGGTAAATATACCGTGATATTGGAGCCAGTGGCGGCTACCTACATGATGGAAAACATGTTCCGTTTTGATGCCCGCAGTGCCGAAGAAGGCCGGAGTTTTTTAAGTAAAAAAGGCGGCGGCACGCGCTTAGGCGAACAACTGGTTGACCCAAAGGTTACCATCTACTCTGATCCTTTCAACCCAGATCTCCCCTCTTCAACCTGGAGCGGCGAAGGTTTACCACGCGAAAAAACAATGTGGATAGATAAAGGCGTAGTTAAAAACCTGAGTTACTCTCGCTATTGGGCCGATAAAAAAGGTGTAAAACCGCTTCCCGGTCCCGGCAATATTATTATGGAAGGCGGTGATGCCAGTATTGAAGATCTGATTAAAAGTACCGAACGCGGTATTTTGGTATCGAGGTTATGGTACATCCGTATGGTCGATCCTCAATCGTTATTATTAACCGGCCTCACCCGCGATGGTACGTTTTATATTGAAAATGGTAAGATCAAATTCCCGGTTAAAAACTTCAGGTTTAATGAAAGTCCGGTAATTATGCTGAACAATCTTGAAGCTTTGGGCAAGCAGGAACGCAGCATTAGCGTTGAAAGCTACCGCAGCTACCTGATCCCGCCGATGAAGATCCGTGATTTTACATTCAGCTCGTTATCTGATGCTGTTTAAATAATACGATCAGCCTGTCGTGTTACAACGGCAGGCTTTTTTAATTGAGATTCCTCCCCGACCGTCATTGCGAGGTACGAAGCAATCCCCGACTTTACAGGGCGGATTTGCTTGGTCGCTCTGCCTATTGGGGATTGCTTCGTACCTCGCAATGACGTGGTGGTGAGATTGGCTTCAAAGCTTCGTTTAAATTACTTTTTATTTTTAAAACCCATGAAATTTCTATCCCTCGAACCATTCGTTCCCTCCGGCAGTAACTTTGAAGGTTCACGCGGTTTCTTCCTCGAATTAGGCTTTCACATCAATTGGGAAGTTGATGGTTACATTGGCTTTCAGCGCGACGAATGCAGGTTTATCCTCCAAAAATTTGAAAATGTTGATTTCGCCCAAAACTTTATGCTGAGCGTAAAGGTGACCGATGTTGATCAATTCAGAAAAGATGTATTGGATAAGCAATTACCTCAAAAATACGGTATTCGAATCGGCGAGATCACCAAAGAACCTTATGGCCGCGAGGTTAATATTATTGATATTGCAGGTGTTTGCTGGCATTTTGTGGAACAATAATTTCGATCATAAATACGCATCAGATATCTTTATAAATCAGGATTGCACTCTCTCTAACGGTGTAAACCAGCCATTCATCATATCATTTTTCTCAATATCTTTGTGCCTGTGCCAAACTGTTTGACATTTAGATTGGTGCGATAACAAATTTACGAACCGGCACATATCTGATGAGCAACCTGATACCTCCGCTAAAAGCTTCCAAAAACCTATATCGCCTGTTTATTATATCCCTGGTATTCACCGCTATTGTCGCGGTAGGCTCATTGATATTAAAATATTCGATAGTTAGAAAGCTGGATAAACTGAGCCGCGAGTTCAGGGAACCATCCAAAACGCAAGACATTAGCAATATTCTTATAGAGCTAAATACAGCCGAAAACGATTTTCAACAGGCTGGTTTATATGGCGATAAAAACAAACTGGATAGTTATAAAAAAAGATTGACAACCATATTCGGCCAGATTCAGGTCATCCTGAAAGAATACCAGGCCGATAGTGCCCGATACTTCCCCGGCACTAAGCAACATATCTCCAGTTCGCTTCAAAACAAATTAATGTTATCAGAGCAGGTATTGGTGCTGAAACATGGTTTTGATTCATTGCTAAATGCCACAACGTTGGAAGGCATCAATGTATCTGCTCCATCAACCCAAAACGTAGGCCTGCAGTTTAAGCAGCACGTTAAGGTAAAGCAAAAGGCAGATACCACGGTAACCGTCAATAAAAATAAAGCCGGATTTTTCAAGCGCCTGCGCGATGCCATCACCAATAAAAACCAGGATACCCGCACACTCACCATCAGGCGCGAAAGGCAGATCAAAGATTCACTTACCCGCTCGCTTAACCGAAAGCACGAGTTTATCATCAACGATCTGTTAAAGAAACTCAACGAAAAAAACAACCAGCTTGTAGGCTCCAACAAACGCCTGGTAGCAGCTAATCTCGATTTTGTATCGCAGATTCGCGAATTATTAAAACAACTGCGGGATATCGACCTTGGTGCCTGGATAAAAGACCGCAGCGAGATCCTGAAACAGTACCAGGCCGCTACCGATGAGATGAACACCTTTACCGGTATAGCCATCATTGTAGTGTTGTTGTTTATCCCACTACTTATTGTATTCATTTTTAGGGCACGCACCGCCGAACAGAATTATCTAACTGAAAATGAAAGAACTGTAGCCTTAGCCGGACAAAAATCTGAAATACTGGCTACCATGAGCCACGAGATCCGCAACCCGCTTACGGTTATCAACGGCGCTATTTATATGCTGAATAAAACCCCGCTCACAGAAGATCAGCAAAAAAAGATAGCCGCTATTAACCATTCTACGGGCATGCTAATGGGCACCATCAATAATATTCTGGACGCCGGGAAGATGGAAAACCAGCAAACAGATGTGCTTACAATAACATCTTTTGCCCCCTGTAAAGAGATCAGCGAAGCCGTAGAGGCCGTTAAATTTATGGCCGAGAACAAAGAACTAACCATCGCCGCCGAATTTACCGGTGATAAAGAAACGCTGGTTAAAGGAGATTCTTTCCGCCTTAAACAGGTGATGGTGAACCTGCTTAGCAACGCCATTAAATACACCGATACCGGCAGCGTTACCGTGCAGGCCATCATCACCCCCATCAACCCGCATAAAGCTGAATTACAGGTAAGTGTTATTGATACCGGCGTAGGCATCCCGAAAGAAAAACAGGATAAATTATTTACCCGTTACTACCAGGCTAACCAGGCCGGCCGTAAACCGGGAACAGGTTTGGGTTTGTATATCTGCCGCGAGATCATCAACCTGCAAAAAGGCAGCATCGATATAGAAAGTGAAGCAGGCAAGGGTTGCTGCATCAGGTTTAAGATAGCTTATGAAAGGGATGAAGCGTAGATATATTTTGTTGCGCTTTTAACAGATTTCGCTGTAGCAGCATATCCCTTATAAAAAGAACGGTCATGCTGAATTTATTTCAGCATCCCATTCGCTAAGCAACCTCGCCAGGCAAAGTGGCTACCTGTCCTGTGGGATGCCGAAATAAATCGGTATGACTGGAGGGGGATATATCCCCTCTTGCTGGTCGAAGTTTAGCGACAGCGTAACTTCGTCCTAAAGTGTCGGAAGCATTCTGCTTCCGGATGCAAAAAGCACATAATATACGGTAAAGTTAAGCTGAAAGCTTAACGCAGTTTGGGTCGAAGTTATGCTGCGCTAAACTTCGACCAGTTCCGAACTAAACCTCGTTCATATCCAATTCTAAATACTGATATCCTTTAACATCCCACTCAATTTCTCCTCAATCTCTTTATTACTCACAATCTTATATTTATTGCGGTTAAAGCTAAATACCCCGTCAATAATCGATGCGTTCCGGTCATAATCTTTCCCCGTTATTTCAATAGCACGATTGGCCGATATTACGCCATCAAGCTTCAGATTAATAGTTTGTTGCCGGTTAGTAGCCAGATTTTTAACCTCGGCGTAAGCTGATGAAGGGTTGATAAACAGGTTAACAGAATAAACAAGCTTCTCTCCTTTCGCAACCGTAAATGAATCCGTTTTAAAATCCACCGCGGTTTTAAAAATTTCCTGCATACCGGGCTTTTTGGTAACGTACATGGTTGATTTTGGATTATTGATATTATCATCAAGCGGGATGTAGTAATCTTTAACCAGGAAGTCGCCGGTTTGGAAGCTTAGTTTTTCGTACGAGTAAAAGGGGGTATATGCTTTAGTTTGTGCCGTGAGGGTAAAAGGCAATAAGGCTATTGCAGCGGTAATTAATGTTTTCATCGATCTGTCGGTTTTAAGGAAGACGACAGATCGATGAAATTAGTTGCAAGCCATGCCGGATTATTCTAAAACAGCTAAGATGCTATTTAAACTTTTCCGGATCAAGCCTGAAAAAGCGCACCGCGTTGTTAAAAAGGATATCTCTTTTTTGTTCTTCGGATAGGTAATCGGCGTTTTCGATGATGCTTAACGAGGTTTCAACCAGCTTTGGCCAGATCAGCATATCCGTACCATACATAATTCGTTTACCAAAGCCGGCCTGCACCAGCCTTTTCAAATAAGCGTTCACCTCTACCTGCGAGTAGCTCCAGATTAAACCGGCCATATCTACATAAACATAGGCGTTGGCTCCCATCAGGGCTATCATATTATCAACCAAGGGATAACCGGCATGCATTACCCACACTTTTAATTTAGGGTGACGGGCCAGTAGGTCTTCCAGTAATAAAGGGTCGCCCATAGATGCGCGGTATTTTGGCGAGGTGAGGTTAGCCATCCCGTTACCGCCGGTACCCATGTGGATGCCTACCGGGATGTTCAGTTTTTCGGCAGCCGCAAAATAACCATCAAGCGACAGATCCGATGGAGAAAGCCCCTGGTATTGCGGGGCCACCTCGCCCATTACCTTGTAAAATCCGGATGAAAGCGAATCGGTAAAAGCCACTACACTCATATCTTTTGGCGAGCTTACACCGATGCCGGGGATGATGCGATCACCTCCCACTTTTTTCCAGTTGCGGATGATGGTGGCGTCGCCGTAAACTACCATGGTCATGTTAAGGCGTTTCATAGTTGCCATGATCGAATCCTGCATTTCTTTATCCGAATGGGCAGCCGGCAGCGGAATAGCGCAGCCGGTACTTAAAAATGATGGCGGCGGCGAATTAGGGTCGCTACCGGGCATATTCCGCAGAAACCCGGGGCATAATGGTGGTATGCCCGGCGATACCTTCATGGCATGCACGTGTACATCAATAATTGGCAACGGCGCACTTTTTTTGGGGGCCGTAACCTGGGCATCTAACAGGCCGGGCAACAGCAACAAGGCGGTAATAAAAGCGGATAATCTCATACTATAGCAAAGGGTTAGTTGGTTGGTAATTATTTACTCTGCTTAAAATTAACGATGCGAAATGCAACTTGCAACATTATAGTAACATTTTGTTACAATAATGTTTAAAGACAGGGAAAATCAAGTTTAATGAATAAAAAATATCCTTTCTATAGAGCTGGGATGGGAAGTAGCACGGGAGCGAAAGAGAAATCTTCTACGCCTTGTAAGGGAAATGGCCCATGAACGGCCGGATGGCATGCCGAAGAATTACTCACCCGGTCTACGCTACGCTGGACCACCCTCTCTTCGGCAAGCCGCAAAGAGGGTAGGAAAAATAAAAACCAAGAAATCTCGTCTTTACGCGCAGCGTAGGAGGGGTGACGAGCGTAGCGAAGTCGGGGTGAGTCAATATGCGGGCGATGATTTTGCATAACGTCTAATGATGGGCTATTACTCTTGTAAGCTGCTATTCATTCGTTAAAGCAGGACGTTCAAGATTTCTCCTCACCCTTGCACGCTTCCCCCCGCTGTTCGTCGAAATGACAATTCGTTTTTACAGTATCCCACCTCATTAAAACAAGAAAGCCGCCGGTAATTACTTACCGACGGCGTTTCCATTCATAAGGGGCTATTATCTTTGGGTTACCCGCACCCAATCCACCAGCATTTTGGCCTGGCCGTTTTTTACCATTTCTACAGAAGATTCGGGCATGCCATAAGGCTTTTTAATGCCGTTTATCTTTACCGGGTATCCTCCGCCTAAAGCAAAATTAAGGATGAGGTATTGCTGATTATCAAATACCCATTTACCATAATGCTGTGCCATGGTTTTGGTTACCCGGAACATCAGTTTACCATCATACTTAAACAGCAATTCATCGGGTGTCCAATCCACCGCGTAGGTGTGCCAGTGGGTTACATCGTTATTGGCATCGAGGTAAAGGCGGTTAACAAACGGTGTTTCGCCACTGTAGCCGCTACCGTGTACGGCTGCGCTTACCCAGTCCTTTTCGCCAATGTACTCCATAATATCGGTTTCGCCGGTGTGGGGCCATTCGCCGGTGCCAAGCAGCCACCAGGCCGGCCAAAAGCCTGCGCCATCAGGTAGTTTAATGCGGGCCTCGGCTGTGCCGTAAGTAAACTGGAATTTGTTTTGGGTGGTCATCCGGCTCGATATAAAATCAAAGTTCTGGCCATCCTTGGTAACAAAGCCCGGTGACGATTGCGGACGGATCACCAAAGCGCCTCCATCGGCACCTTCGGCATCGGCCCCATGCACAATAAATGCTGTTGAAGGCGTATCTACATAAGCCTGCAACTCATCATTAAAATGGTTGTTTTTGCCGGTTATCTCAAAGTTCCATTTGTTGCGGTCTATATTATCGGCGTTAAAATCATCAAAAAAAACCACTTTACCTTTTGAAGTAGCAATGGTAGATTTCTTTTGTGCCGAGCAGCCTGATACCGAAACAGCGGCGAATAAAAGCGCTACAATCCGGTTGTGTCTGTATTTATTTAGTTCCATAAATTATATTAGGGGATTAAATAGCCGGGCCTTGCAGCCCGGCCGTTTTATTAATTTGTTTTATAGAACCTTACGTAATCAACCTCCATTGTACCGCTGCTAAAGCCCGGATCAACTGCGCCGCCCAGGTTGCCACCCATGGCCACGTTCAGTATCAGGAAGAAGTTTTGGTTAAATGGTAGCGTACCGTCATTAGCTACGGTATGGAATACATTACCATCCACCGAGATTTTAATTGTGGTTGGCGACCAATCCAAGGCATACACATGAAACTCGGTTGTAGCGTTGGTGATATCTGTTGCGCCACCATTACCATTACCACCCGAATGACCAGGATAATGTAATGTGCCGAGGATGTGGTTCAGGTTGTTACCAATATGTTCCATAATATCCATCTCGCCGCAGGCAGGCCAGGGCGAAGTAGCGTAGTTGCTGCCCAACATCCAGATAGCTGGCCAGGTACCTTTACCGGCCGGAAGTTTAGCTTTGATCTCTAAACGGCCATATTTAAATACCTGCTTGTTCTCGGTAACTATACGGGCCGAAGTGTAAGCGCTGCCCATGTAATCTTCTTTCTTGGCGGTAATTTTCAAAGTACCACCCGATACAACTACGTTGGTAGCCCTATCGGTATAATACTCCAGTTCGTTATTGCCCCAGCCACCTGCACCAAGGTTATAGCCCCAAACAGATGGGTTAGGCGCGCCATCAGTATTAAACTCTTCCGACCAGGTAGGCGTTGGCCCGCCGGTGCTGGTGAACGATATGTTGAACGATACCGTTTTCGACGCGGTACTGCCTGTGCTGCTTTTGGCCGTCACTTTAACAGTATAGCTACCCTCGGCAAGGTATTTATAGGTGATGGAGCCATTGGTGGAGTTTTGGAAACTGCCGTTGCCCAAATCAAACTCATAGCTTACCGCGTTGGTTGCGGTGGCAGTGAAGGCAACGTTACCGCTGCCATCGGTTGCTACCACGGCTTTCAGGTCGAGCCCTTTAGGCGGTGTACCTACCGAACCCAGTCCCTCGTTCTTTTTGCCGCATGCGGCAAAAAGAACTGAGGCTAACATAATGAATAATGATATGCGTAAATTTTTCATGTTGTTACGGTTTAACTTTTAATTTCTGATACCAGGCCAGGCCGTCGATACCGATGTTGCGCAGGAATATTTGTGTTGAGGTGAGCGACAAGATCTCGTAAGTATTGCCACCGGTACCAAAATTGATCAAACCGTTACCAGGAACCAAAAACTGGTAACCGGTAGAGTTTGTTGAATTTGACCCCGAAGTAGCATTCATAAAGCTAAGGTTCCGAACACCCGATACATCAATATCATAGCAATTATCACCACCCGATTTTCCGTAGAATACGGTTGAAGCACCGATAAAGAACGATTGCCCTTTGTTATTGATGCTCATGCTTACGGTATTGTTGGCGTTTTTGATGAAAGTGATCTCATCATCATACAAACACTCGGCACGCTCATTAGGAGCAGCAGCATAGTAAGAAGGTGTAAAACCATCTGCCGGCCCAACACCTACGTGGCCAGGATTTGTTCTATCGGTAACCCATACTTTTGACGAACCACCAGTTAGGTTGCTCAATATATCCGCAGGGATAACAAAGGCTACAAACACACTCACTTTTTTGCTGATGGTTGAGGTGCTGCCACCTGTACCCACCGCGTTAACTGTAATGGTATAATCGTTTGTACCGGGGCTGTTGTATTTTACGGTAGTTGTACCGGCACCCATCACCTGTGTACGGCCGTCGCCAAGGTCAACCCTGTAGGTGATGGTGTTGTTGGAGGCCAGGGTTATTTTCACCTTCCCACTGCCCATACCTGCCGGGTTGGCGGCATCGGCGCTATCCACCACCACGGTCAGTTTTAAATCCGACGGGCTGGTGAGTTGCCCGAACGAATATTCGGGCTTTTTACAGCTGCTATAACCAATAACAGCCGCTATAATAATTATCGCTATTGCTTTTATGTTGATTTTCATGATCTGTTATTAATTAAGGGTGATATCATCTAACAGGAAAGTATAATTGGCAGATCCATCGCCTTTCGTGCCGTTATCAAAAATCAGCACTATTTTTTGGTAGGATTTTGCCGTGTTGATACCGCTGTAATCAAATGTGAGTTCTTCCCAGGCGTTGGCCGTGGTGGTTGATACTTCTTTTTCAAACGAGGTGCTGCCATCGGTCAAATTCTCTACCTTCAATAATACCTTAGCACCCGCGCGCGGTGAGTAAACCTTCATTTTAAAGGTTTTTTTGGTCGAAAAATCTATCGGGTTATCAAGCGTAATAAAGCTGCCGCCGTAGGTTTCGCCGTTATATTTAACCATTTGTGCAACTTTGGCGCTGGTGTTGATACCGGTTGCGTGCGGGTTATTCACTACAGAAAGTACACCCCCCGCAAAATCAGTAAAGTTGTAGGTTACTGTTGATGACTCGAAAGTAAGCGGTAAACCCAGCACGGTCGAACCAGGATCAGGCGCTATAAACATTACATCATCCCAATAAAACTTCTTGCCGTTGCCTGTATTTCCAAAATCGAAGAAAATGGAAGCTTTATCGTAGTTGGTAGATAAATCAAGCGCCGGTGTACCTGCCGAGTTCTTGGTGAAGTCGAAGGTTAACGTTTCCCATGCATTAGCCTTAGTGGTTAGCACATCGGTTTCTACTGATTTTGCACCATTGGTATGATCTTCCAGTTTCAGTTTAATATCGATACCTGCCGCAGGCGAATATACCCTTACACTCATTTTAGTTGAGGTGGCGGTAAGCGGTACTTTGGCAGAAAAACCGGTTGTACCCAAAGTTGTTCCAGCCCATGTTTCGGCTCCGTTAGGTTTCGTGGTTAATTTAACTTTATTGGCCGCGTTGGTTGGGTCAACTCCGTTAACAGTTTGGTTGTTGCCAAAATCGGTTACAGTGTAGTCAACATCGGTAGCATCAAAAGTTACCGGCAGGTTAATCTGTTTCAGGGTTGGCGGGGCAACTAACATCTGGAAATCATCCGAGTAGAATACCTTACCGCTACCTCCATTACCAAAGTCGAAGAAGATCGAAGCTTTATCATAAGTATACGTGGCGTCGAAGGCCGGTGTACCAGCGGCTTGTTTGCTAAAGTCGAATATTAGGGTTTCCCATGCATTGGCTTTGGTGGTGAGCACATCGGTTTCAACCGCGTGGTTGCCGTTGGCATGATCTTCTACTTTCAGCTTAATATCCAAACCGGCAGCAGGCGAGTAAACCCTCACGCTCATTTTAGCATACGCAGCGGTAAGCGGAATTTTTGTGGCAAAGCCAGATGCTGTACCCAAAGTGGTACCCGCCCAAACTTCGGCACCCGCAGGTTTCAGGGTTTTCATTACCTTATTGGCAGCGTTGGTTGGATCGGCAGCTAAAGATGATTGGTTGTTGCCGAAATCGCTCAGCGTGTAATCGTAATTAGGGTCATCAAAAGTGACCGGCAAATCTAACTGCTTGCCAACTTTAACAGCTTGCGTAAATATAGTTGTTGCCGCGCCGCCGCTAAGTGCTGTCACTTTTACGGTGTAAGTACCGGCACCCGCGTAAGCATGCTTAACAGTCTGGCCTTCTAAAAATGATACCGATGGAACCGGATTGGTAGCTGTCGAATCGCCATAAGCCACTTTAAACAAAGTTTCATAATCGGCAGTGGCAGCAACGCTCAGGTTTAAGCCATCGGTAGCTAAAGTCACCTTTAAGTTTTCAGGTGCCCTGAAAGCTACGGTTAGCGGCTGGGTTAATGTAGTGGTTTTGCCGCTCAGGTTATGACCAACAATTTTAACAGTATAATTACCTTCGGCATATTTATGCTGCGTGCTTTTGCCCGCGGCTACTTTAACATAGGTATCGCCGCCATCGCCCAGGTACACATCGTACGATGACGCGCCTTCGCCATTGGGAGTGATGGTTACCAAACCGGTATTATCATGCGTAATATCAAACAGCACCGATAATTTGCCGGGTTCGGGGGCATTTTTGGCGAATGAGGTATCGGTAAATTCCTCCTTTTTACAGCCTGCCGCTATGGCCAGCATCAGGGAAATACCTAAAATATATTTCATTGATTTCATGATCTTTTTCGTTTAAGGTTAATGATTAATATCCCGGATTTTGTGTTAACCCTGAAATATCCACTTCCTGCTGCGGTATAGGGAATACTTCATTTTTACCGGTTTTAAACCCCGTGATCTTCGCGGCAGCCTGCCCGGTGCGCACCAGGTCGAAAAAGCGATCGCCTTCCATACCCAGCTCCAGCCTTCTTTCATCCCAAATGGCTTGTTTTAAGGTTGCGCCGGTTGAGGTGATGTTATGAGTGGCATCACCAAAAGCACGGGCACGTACCTGGTTCAGGAAGCCTTGCGCCTTGGTATCATTTGGCGAACCTGCGCGGTTTTCAGCTTCGGCAGCCATCAATAAAACCTCGGCATAACGTAATGTCCTGAAATTGTTGAGGTAGTTCAGCTCCACCTGGCCAGATGTTTCACCTTTACGCGGCAGGTATTTGCCATTGTACAAACCTGTGTTTTTATAAGGCGCTACCTGGTAAGTAATGTTGAATGATGGATTGGCATTTTTATAAGCCTCGATATCGAAAGTGGTGATGGCTTTACGTTTATCGCCGGCCGCGTAAGCATTGGCCAGATCCTGCGTAGGCAAATTGGTGCTCCAGCCTGCCGCATAAGGCATATCGGCCGAACCATTCAATCCACGGATGCCGCATTGCTGTACCGAGTAATTACCCTGGCCACGAGTTTGGCCTCCCCAGTTATAATAAGGCGAGTTGTTGCTGTACTGAATTTCAAAAACAGACTCTGCCCCGTTTTCCCCAGCCGCCAAAAATATCGAAGCAAAATCCGGAACTAAAGTAAAGCCGCCATTGCTGATCACACTTTCCAATACTGTTTTTGCATCATCAAACTTATTCTCGTACAAATAAACCTTACCCAACATAGCTTGTGCAGCATATTTGGTAACACGGCCTTTTTGCGATTGGATAGTTGGCAACACAGCGATAGCACTGTTCAAATCGGCTTCAATTTGCTTGTACACATCGGCTTTAGGGCTGCGTTTTAAAGTTTTTGAATCTTTTACCTCTAAACGCCTGTCGGTAAACAAAGGCACATCGCCAAACATCCTTACCAATGAAAAATAGTAGTAGGCGCGCAGAAAAGTGATCTCACCATAAAGCGCATCCTTGCCTGTAAAGCTGATGGCCTGGCCGCCGGGGTTTTTGTCTTTATATTGAGTGAGGTAATTGGTACGGTTAATACCCTCGTACGATACCTGCCATAAATCGGTAAGGGTTGAGTTTACCGGGGTAAGCGTGTAATCGTCAATTTGTTGTAACGACAGTACATCTGATGCTGCCTCGCCGCCTGCTACCGAGTTATCCGAGGCGATATCGCCCACCGGTACCATTTGGTTTAACCATTGCAGCGGGGTGTAGGCACTCACCGCCATGGTGCGGTAATCGGTTTCGGTTTTCAGGTAATCCTGGTCGGTTACTTTGAAATCCTCGTGTGGGTTATAGTCTACAAATTTTTTACATGAGCCGGCCATGGCCATCAGCAAAGCCATACCTGCAAAACGTATATATATCTTCTTCATTTTTTGTCTGTTTTAGGTTTATAGCTTAATGTCGATACCAAAGGCGTACATGCGGGCTTGCGGGTAAGCGCCACGGTCGATACCGGTATCCATTACGTCGCCGGCAATTTCCGGATCGAAGCCTGTGTATTTGGTAAAGGTGAAGGCGTTTTTAACCTGGCCGTAAATGCGGATGCTTTTAAACACATTGCGCCCGAATGATTTTGGCAGCGTATAACCCAACTGGATGTTTTTGATTTTTACAAATGTGCCATCCTCTACATACCTGTCGGATACGCGGATATTGCTGTTCGGGTCGTTAAACGAGTACCTTGGGTAGCGGGCATCGTTGGTTGATCCGGGACCAGTCCAACGGGCCAGCACGTTGCGGAACTTGTTGGTGTAGTTTTGGTTACGCTCATAAGCCCTGTACACATCATTACCTATTGAAGCATAGGTGAAAGCGCTAAAATCAAAGCTTTTGTACGATACGCTCAGGTTCCACCCTAAAGTAAATTTAGGGAAGGGATTACCAATTTGTGTTTGATCGGCAGCCGTAATCTTGCCATCGTGATTAATATCTACATAGCGGATATCACCAGGCTGAGCGCCATCCTGCGTTGGAGCCGCGGCAATTTCGGCCATGCTTTGGAAAATGCCGGCGGTTTTATATCCGTAGAAATAGCCCGGCGTATGGCCTTTTTCAAAAACAGTAACCGTTTGCGACTGGCCGTTAAAGTAGCTGCCACCGGTTATACGTGCAGTACCATCGGTATTGGTTGCCGTAACTATGTTTTTACTGGTTGTAAAGGTGAAGTTATTGCTGAATTTGAGGTCTTTATTAATGGTTTCGTTATAGCCCAAGGTAATATCAACACCATTGGTTTTGGTTGAACCGATATTAGCCGTAGGCGGCGGGATGGTACCCAGGTATAGCGATACTGAAGGGGTGAACAATAAACCGCTTACACGTTTCTCAAAATAATCGGCAGATAAAGAGATCTTGCCTTTAAACAAGGTAAGGTCAAAACCCGCGTTGCTTTGCAACTGCTTTTCCCAGGCCAGGCTGTTATTGGCTGCCGAACCTACAGTTGAACCCGGATAGAAAATATTGCTGAAGTTATAACCGTTACTGTTGGCAGTAGGACCATAATCAGGACCGCCGGTTACTATCGATACATAAACCGGGCTAACGTTTTCGTTACCAGTTGAACCGTAGCTGCCGCGGATTTTCAAGTAATCAATAAAGGGAACTTTAAAGAAATCTTCACTGCTCACTACCCAGCCCAGTGAACCGGCGTAGAAGTTGGCAAACTTATTATCCTTACCAAAAGCCGATGAACCATCGCGACGGGCAGAGAACGACGCCAGGTATTTACCTTTATAATCGTAATTGGCGCGACCGAAATATGACAGGTTGCGTTTAAAATACTGGTAATATGAACCGGTTACAGCGTTCAGGTTATCGGCAGTGTTAGTACCGGTAGCAGCGCTGAAATCGGCAAATTGCCATGAGTTGAAAGGTACATCCTGCCTGCTGGCATTCATGCCGTTTCCGCTGGTTTTAGCCATCGAAAAACCTGCTACGGTTTCAAAGTGATGATCTTTTGCTACGTTAAAGTTGTAGTTGGCAAATGACTCCCAGGTGTAATTAAAATTGCTGTTTTTTGTTTGCGATATGCTGCTGTGCGAACCTGTTACCGTTGTGCCATCGGCATTCATGGTATTGTTCACGTTTTGCGGTCCGTAAAATATCAGCGGGGTAAAGTTTTTCGAGTTGTCATCGTACTTGGTGTAACCGAAACGGCTGTTTAGTTTCAGGCCTTTAATAACATCGTATTGAGCCTCGAATTTACCGTACAGCTTATTGCCTGTATTGCGGTTATAAGTATTATCGAGCTTGGTAAGTGGGTTAAATACTTCCGACAGGATGAGGTTACTGTAACCATATTTACCAACCGTGTTAGGATCGTTATTAGCAACCGGAACAGTTGGGTCAAAGTTTAAGGCGCTGCCCAGGATACTGTTAAATGAGTTTTCCTGTACCGAACGGCCGCTCAGTATAACATCTGTGGCGTTTACCAAAAATTTAAGTTTCGAGGTAAGGTCAAAACTTAAATTGGCTGTAAAGTTGCCCCTGTTAAATCTCGATTTATCGTAACCACCAACAATACCGCCCTGGCTTTGATAACCGGCCGAGATAAAGTATTGCATTTTATCACTGCCGCCACTGGCCGAAAGGTTGTGTGTTTGCATTGGCGCGGTATGGAAAACCTGGTCTTGCCAGTCGGTACCTACACCAAGGATAGAAAGATCAGGGAAAATGACCGGACCGCCTGATGTCACACTACCCTCGTTAACAATAGCGCCGTACTCGGTAGCGTTCAATACGCCAACTTTATGCAGTACGCTTTGTACGCCGTAGTTAGCATTGATACTGATCTGTGTTTTCTGATTTTTACCGCCCGATTTGGTGGTAACCACAATTACGCCGTTACCGCCCTTTAAGCCGTAAATAGCTGTTGAAGCAGCATCCTTCAATACGTTGATGGATTCGATATCCAATGGGTTGATCGAATTGAAATCAGTTAAGGTTTGTACCGAGCCATCAATGATTACCGTTGGGTCGTTACCTGAAAACGACGGGATACCACGTACCTGCACCGTAGGCTTTGAACCCGGCGAACCACTCTGGATCACGGTAATACCTGATGCCTGGCCTTGCAGGGCTTCTTCGGCACGTAGCGGGGTGAGTTTTTTGATATCGCTTGCTTTTACTACCGAGATAGCGCCCGATACATTGGTTACTTTTTGGGTACCGTAACCAACTACCACAACCTCGTTCAAAGCGTTGGCGGCGGCATCTTCAAGGGCGAAGTTCACCTCGCCGGCCTGGGTTACCTGGCGTTCAATAGGCGTCATACCGATAAATGATACTACTATAGTTGCGCCGCCCTGCGGTATTTGTAAAAAGTATTTTCCGTTAACATCAGTAACGGTACCATTGGTGGTGCCTTTAACAGCAACTGTTGCTCCGGGAACCGGATCGCCGGTCTTTTTCTCCGTAACCTTACCAGTTATGCGGAGCGTTTGGGAATAAGCCCTGCCTGCTAAACAGAACAGCAATGCAAGGCATATACAAAAACGTAATTTTAATTGCATAGAGTTTAAATTTTAGGTTATTAATATAATTGGTTTAAGGCCGCTGGGCTGATCGTTACATCCCTTGGGCGGTGCATATAGCACTAAACATATTGGTGGTTTTCATTTTTCAGGGTGGAAAGCTTGGCAATACCTCATGCACAATCGCTACAAAGCAATTGCATGGCTGCGCAAATGCAACACGAGGTTTACATAAGTTTAAATAACTCATTTACAGGTTGATACTTTTGGTTAAATAATAATGCCGGGGCATTGGGTTTATGGCTCCAAATGTATACACCGGTTAACCCACAGTGAAATTTCGGACTACATCACTACCACACACCTTGAAATTTTTGTTGTAATAATTGATATTCGCCGCATCTTTGATACATTTAATAAAATGTTGGGCTTTCGCCTGCAAAAACCTATATGCGTTTACTTATTGTTTTTGTTTTCATACTGCTTGCGGGCAACCTAACCTCGTATTCCCAAACCTATATTGGCCAGCGGGAAACGGTTAACTATGAAAAAAAACAATACAACGCAGGCACCCAAAACTGGAAGATCATCCAAGACGCGCAGGGCCGCATGTACTTTGCCAATAACGAAGGCGTGCTGGTTTTTGACGGAGCTTACTGGCAACTTTACCCGCTGCCCAATAAAACTATTGTATGGTCGATTGAATTTGGAAAGGATAAAAAGCTGTACGCAGGCGGGCAGGACGAGTTCGGGTATTTTTCGCCCGGGAAGAATGGCTTGCTGCAATTTACTTCGCTAAAAAATCTGTTGCCAAAAGCCGATCGGCAGTTTTCGGATATTTGGGATATTGCCTGTTATGGTGATGATGTTTTCTTCCGGTCAAGGAACAAAATCTTCAGATATCATAACGGGAAAATAAATTCGTACGCGCCTTACTCGTCATGGCTTTCATTAGGATCATACCAAAAACAACTGATAGCCCATGATGAGCAGCGTGGCATTGCCACTTTTAAAAACGGGAACTGGCAAACACTGATTGATAAAAAGAACCTACCCGGAGGCTTTTTCATTACCGGCATTACAGCTATCAATAAAGATTCGAGCCTGGTTACTACAGCAAAAAACGGCATCTATATACTAAGCGGTAATAAACTAAGCAGTTGGAATATCAATGGCTTCGGGATTGATAATCATGAGCATTTTTCGGGCGTGGTGATGTTGGGCGATGGGACTTACTTGATAGGCACTTACGCCAATGGTGTTTACCAGGTAAACAAGCGGGGGAATGTAATTGAAAACATGTCCAAAAAAGAAGGGCTCCAAAACAGCAACGTGCGCAGCATGTTTATGGATAATAACCATAATGTTTGGCTGGGCCTTGATAACGGTATCGACTTCATCGCCTATAATAATGCTGTGAAACATATCAACCTGGCGGCGTTCAAAGATGGCGGCGGGTTCTCGGTAGCAGCTTTTGATCATAAGCTGTACTTCGCGCTCTCTAACGGGATTTATGAGCTACCTGCGCTTAATAATATCGATTTGAGTTATACCCCCAACAATTTCAGGGCCCTATCGCAGATCCTTTCCTGGAACCTTTCGGTGGTGGACAACAAATTACTCGCCGGGGCCGATGACGGGGCTTACCAGATTATAAATGGTAAGCTGCAAGCTATAGATAAAAGTTCGGGGTACTGGGTTTACCGGTCGCTTAAGTTAAATGGGGCCGGATATATTGCCTCGGGCAATTACAATGGTGTGCGCTTGTTTAGCGATTCAAATAACACGCTCATTAATAAAGGGAGCGTAAATAACACTTATAGAGAATCGGCTCGCTTTGTGGAGATTGATGATGACAACAATATCTGGACTTCACACCCGTATCGCGGTGTTTATAGATTGGTTCCGGGAGCGTCGAAATTGCGTGTTTACACCCAGGCCGATGGATTACCTTCAACGCTTGATAATTTTGTATTTAAGATAAAAGGCAAGGTGGTGATAGCCACGCAAAAAGGCATCTATGAGTACAACAAAACAACCGATAAGTTCAATATCTCTGCCCAATATAAAAACGTATTCGGCACATTGGGCTTAAGGTACCTGAAAGAAGATCCATCAGGCAATATCTGGTTTGTGCAGGAAAAGAACATCGGCGTAGCCGATTATTCGGGCCCTAAACCAACTATCATCTACATCCCCGAACTAAGCCGCAGGATCTTGAGCGGTTTTGAAAATGTATTTCCGGTAAATGAGAACAATATTTTTGTTGGCGGCGAGAATGGTTTTTACCATATCAACTACGCCCGGTATAAACAAAACATCCATCCGCTTAAAACTTATATACGCAAGGCAAAAGCAAACGCTGGTGCCGATAGCTTGTTATTTGGAGGGTATTTTGGCAATGTAAATGACGATAACAAACAAACGGCCGATGCCATGCCATCCTTAAGTTTCATTTGGAACTCGCTTCATTTTGAATATTCCACACCGGTATTTGAAGAGCAATCTAACATAGAATACAGTTATTATTTGGTTGGCTTTGATAAGGAGTGGTCGGAGTGGTCAAAGAAAACGGAGAAGGATTATACCAACTTATCGGCTGGCAGCTATACGTTTAAAGTAAGGGCGCGTAATCATCATGATAATATTTCGCCCGAGGCTGTTTATTCGTTCACTATCAACCCGCCATGGTACCAAAGCGTGTTGGCTTATATTATTTATCTGGGGATATTCGCTTACCTCATTTATTACTTTTATCGCCTGCAGGAAAAACGGCACATTCGCAACAACGAGAAACGTCTCCTCGCGCAGCAACAAAAAAATGAAGAAGAACAACGCCAGATGGCCTATCAGCACCAGATAAAACTGGAACGATCTGAAAAAGAACTGGTAAAACTCAAAAACGAAAAACTGGAAAGCGAGATTGAGTTTAAAAATTCCGAACTGGCCTCGACGGCCATGAACCTGGTGCAGAAAAAGGAGTTCCTGGTTAAAGTGAAGGAAGAGCTGCAACGGCTGCACAAATCAGGCAAAGAGGTGGTTGAAACATCCGAGATTAAAAAACTACTGCGCCTGCTTACCGAAGAGAATAAGATTAACGAGGAATGGGAGCAGTTTAGCATGCACTTTAATAAAGTACACGCCGATTTTTTAACCGTTATTAAAGACCGCTACCCAACCATCAATCAACAGGAACTGAAGCTTTGCGCTTATCTCATCATGAATTTATCCAGCAAGGAGATAGCACAGTTAATGGCCATCTCGGTGCGTGGAGTGGAAATTAGCAGGTATCGCTTACGCAAAAAGCTGCAAATTCCTACCGAGGTTAATTTGTTTGAGTTTTTGTTTGAGATACAGCGGGAGTGTATGAAATAATACCATTCCACACTACCTAACTATCGCAGGTTTAGCGATATCGTAGCCTGTGGGAACACAATCTACCGCGGGTTTAGCGACAGCGTAACCCGCGGCAGATTAGTAGATTAGTTCGTTAAATCTTAAACGAATTACTGCCCGCTTTCAAAACATACTGCTTTTCTTTCCAAACCAACACACCAGTAGTTCCTTTCGGCAAACTGATATTTATTAGCCATTTACCATTCTCCCATTTATAATCGGCCGCAACTTTGCCCTTAGGATGAGGTATTTCTCCACCAATATTTTTAAATGCACCCAAATGAGGCTCAATCTTCACCTTACTGAAACCCGGCGCATAACTATCAATCCCCAACACCGTGCGAAAAAATTCAATATTCGGACTTGCGCCCCAGGCATGACAATCAGACCGGGAAGTGTTGATATCCGAATACTCGGCCCAGGTGGTTAGGCCCATGGCCATATTTTGGCGGTAAATATCCAGCCAGTTCATATAATCATTACCTAAACCGGCTTTTACCAGCGCCATGTTGAGGTAGTACTTAAAATAAACCGAGCATTGGGTTAAAGAGGTATCGGTAAGCATCCGTTTGGCAACCGTAGTCATCTCCGCGCCGTTGAGCATACCGGTAAGTATAGCGAGGCTGTTTACATGTTGCGAATAACCATTTTTTTCTTTGGTATCGGCATATAGTTTTTTAGCCGGATCCCAGTACTTACGCTGAATAGTAGCTTTTAGCTGAATCGCTTTCTGGTTATAAATATTAGCGTAGTCTTTCAAACCTATCTTTACTTCCATATCGGCAGCCCACTGGTAGGCCCAAAGTAATTGCAAATCGTAGATAGCCGCACTCCCGTCTTTTCCTTTTACCTCGCCCCACATATTGCCGGCCCAATCAACAAATGCCCAGTATGGGGTATTCTTTAATGAGCCATCGGCCTGCTGGTATTTGCTGAAAAAATCAAGCACTCCCCTTTCGCCGGGCAGTTTGTTTTTAATAAAATCGTCGTCGCCACGGTACATCCAATAGTCGTGCAGCATGCCGATGTACCATAGTGAAAATGGCGAGATCACCTGTGTGCCTCTTGAGGGGTAGCAACTGGCCGTTACGCCTTCGGGGAGCCTCGAATGATCCATTTGGGTAAGGGCATTTCGGGCGAGGCGGTTATCGCTTGTATTGTAGTACGATATCATGGCCTGGATCCGGGTATCGCCAATGTACTGCAACTGCTCGTAGTAAGGACAATCGGTATAGGTTTCCCAGGCATTGAGACGCGCCGTACGCCAGCCAATATCCAGCATTTTGTTGATCTCGGTGTTATCGGTATTCAATACCGAACTCCGTTTAAAGGGATAGCCGGTAAAAGTGCCGTACAAGTCGTCGATAATCAGCGGCTCGTTTTGGGTTTTCACAATCAGCCTGATGTACCGATAGGTGCGAAAATTTAAGGTGGTGTACGATTGTCCCGGGCTGCCATCGGATATCAAACTATCTATCCTTGCTACAAACTCCTTACCTTCTACCTCATCGCGGTTGCCTTTAATAACGCCTTTGCTTCCTTTTTTATACAGCGATTCGGCATAACCGAGCGACATTGCAGCATCTTTTCCTCCGCTGAAATTGAGGGTTACATAAGCGTTGGTTTCAAAAGTTTGATCGAGCAAAAGCACCGCCGTTGTATTTGCAGGAATAGTAACAGCGGCTTTTTGCTGAGGAAAAACCGCTGGCACGTCCGCACCAACCGCAGCCCTTAATTTCTGAAGCCGCTGATAGGTCATTTCGCGTGCAGGCAAGGTTGATGGCACCAAAGCCCATTCTATTCCCCAGGCAGTGCCTTTAAGCCTGCCATCGCCTACTTTATCGGCAGTACGCCACAAGGTGTCATCGTAATTAGTTGCTGTCCAATCGCCTTTAACTGCCTGCCTGAAATCTACCATTTCACCTTTACTGGCTGCAAAAAAGTAACCGGGCACGGGTGTATGCCCGTTATCGCGCATACATTTCCAGGTATTGTTAGTATTCAGTACCTCCTCGGCCGGAGAGTTTCCCTGTAAAATAAATCCTGTACGATAGCTGATTTGCGCCGCCGGGCTATATTGCCCTTCATTCCACACCAAGGCGGCTACTGTATTTTCCCCGGCAGATAAATATGGTGCGAGATCAACCGTTTCATAGTTCCAATAATAGGTATCTCCCCTTGCCGGACCAAGTGATACCAGTTTGCCATTAACGTAGAGTTTGTACCGGTTATCTGCCGATACATGTACTTTGAAGCTTGCAGGCTTCAAAGCGAGGTTGATACTTTTCCGAAAATAAAATACGCCATAGCTGGTGCCGTTATCACCCGGAACAGCAATCCATTGTGCATTCCACTGCCTGGATGAATTTTCGGCTTCCGGTGTTTGGGCAAAAGTTTTCCGCGCCGGCAACAAAGCCAGCATGAGTAATATTGACAATAAGTAAGGTTTCATTAATTGGTTGTGTGTATATTTTGAAGCAACACGATCAAATATAAAATCGTTTTAGCTGTCAACTGTCATGAGGTGTCTTGTGGTTAAATAGAATAGATTATTGGGGGCTTTAAAAGATAAAATTGCATGACAACCTGTTTTTAAACATGGCATAGGTAGATAAGAAGCAATCGCGAACTATACAGGGCGGATTTGCCTACGTGCGATTGCTTCGTGCCTCGCAATGACGATTATTATTTTACCAACTGATTATCAGCGACTTTTAACCGACGATTTCCTGATCTTCAACTCCGTTTTCAAAATAACCGATTGCGATTTATTGAAGGACAATTTGTTATTCAATTTCTCCAGCAACACACTGATCACATTATCAGCAATTTCTTCAACCGGCTGTGCTATAGCAGTTACCGGTGGCGAATGGAGGGCAAAAACATCATAATCATCAAAGGAGATTACCGCGATATCTGTAGGGGCTTTTTTATCCAGCTCCTGCATTACTTTTAAACCGCAGGTACCTATATGGTTGGTACCGAACAGTATGGCATCGATTGCGGGATTGGTTTTGATAAACTCGCGAAGGGGCTTCATGATCATCTCCTCGTTCTGGTTAAAAACAATCTCTTTGATATTGGCTTTCAATCCTTCGCTTTTCATGGCATCATGATAGCCCTTTACCCTATCCAGCATCTGGGTTTGCTGCGACGCGAAGGTTACAAAAGCGATATTCTTAAACCCCTGTTCAATAAGATGTTTGGTAGCGTTATAGGTACTGAACAGGTTATTAATTTCGATAAAATCGGTATTTACATAAGGTAAATGCCTGTCGAACAATACCACCGGCAAACCATCGTTGATGAGCGATTCGATCTCCTTTTCAATACCTTCGGGTGGAGCTATGATGTAGCCGTCAACATGCCTGTCTCTGAACATGGTGATCAGATCTTTGGTTTTATTGGTGTCGTTATCGGTACTGCAATAAATGATTTTATAGCCGTTTTTATAGGCCCTGTCCTCAATTAAGCGGGCTATGCTGGCAAAAAAGGGGTTGGAAATATCTTCAACCATCAAACCAATGGTATTCGATTTGCCGGTACGCAAACTCTTGGCCAGCGAATTTGGCTTATACCCTACCTCTTCCACGTATTTCATTACCTTTTCAACCAGGTCGGAGCCAATGCGCTTTTCCTGGGCGCGACCGTTTAAAATAAAGGAAATGGTAGTTTTAGATACGTTTAACGCGTTCGCTATATCAACGATAGATAATTTCTTGTTCACCGGCTTATAAGAGTTGCTTCAAAATAATAGCCAATATAGCAGATTATTAAACAACCCGTGCAGTTAATCGATTTATTTTGACAGTAAATCGGTTAAGTAAACAAAAAATCGTCGTTTTACACCTTATGCCGACTTCTTATTCAACTTAGGATAGCTAAACCCGAAAGCAAATATAACCAGGTAGCAGATAATTGGTAAATAATAAGCATGAGCCACGCTCTGGTTAGCTATTAAACCCATCGCCAGCGGAAACAAACCACCACCAACAACCCCCATTACAATGAATGATGAACCTTGCTGTGTTTTCGGCCCCAGATCTTTCAAACCCAAACTAAATATAGTTGGGAACATAATACTAAAAAAGAAATTGATAAACAGCAAAGCGATGAACGACACCCATCCCAGCCCCTGCGCTACAATTAAACACATCAGGATATTACCAGCCGCGAATATGGATAACAACTTATATGGCTTGATAAAGCGCATTAAAGCGGTACCTACAAACCGGCCAATCATCATCATCACCATGCTTCCCGAAAAAAACAATGCGGCCTTCGAATCGGAAATATGTACCACCTCAGCGCCATAATTGATAAAAAAGGCCCACGTGCCGCCCTGTGCAGCCACATTAAACAGTTGGGCTATCACGGCAAACAAAAAGTGTTTTTGCTTAAAGAGTTTCACATCCGCTTTTTCGGCCCCTGCTACTGCATAAGCATCGTCATCAATAACATGCGGATCAGAAATTGGCGGCACTTTGATAAACGAAAAAGAAAGTGCCACGGCCGCTACTACAAGGCCTATGATAATATAGAGGTGTTTAACCGCCACCAGATCGTTAGAGTGCTCCTGCCCCTTTGCCAATATCACGCTACCTAACAGCGGACCAATAAAACCGCCCACGCCATTGAAAGCCTGGGCAAAATTAATGCGCTGATCGCTGGTGCGCTGATCGCCGAGGGCTGCTACGAAGGGGTGTGCCACCGTTTCTAAAGTAGCCATACCGCAGGCCAGTATAAATAAAGCTATCCTGAAAAAAGTGAACGATTCCGAGTCGGCAGCCGGTACAAACAGGAAAGCGCCGGCGGCATAAAGAGCCAGGCCCATCAGCACTCCATTTTTATATCCAAACCGTTTCATGAACAAACCGGCAGGGATTCCCATAAAAAAGTAAGCCCCAAAAATTGACAACTGTACATAAGCAGAGCGCGATTTGGAGATGTGCAACACATTTTGAAAATGTTTATTAAGCGAATCGCCAAGGGTCATGGAGATGCCCCACATTAAAAAAAGTGAGGTTACAAATACTAATACCACCAGGTACTGGCGTTCGGTAAATTTAGGTTGGGTACTCATTATACAGGAATAGTTTGTTTAATTGGCGCTGTAAATTAGGGCAAATGTTTTTAAATACATAGGCCTAAATCGTTTTATTTTTTGGAGGAAAATATTTGATAAACACCACGTCATTGCGAGGTACGAAGCAATCCCCGACTTTACAGGGCGGATTTGCATGGCCACTCTACTGCTTGGGGATTGCTTCGTACCTCGCAATGACGGCTTTTATACTACATCACTGGAAGCATAAACATATCGTTTACTCCTCCTTCACCGGATCATTATAAGGCTGCACCAACAACACCGGGCTATCATTCCCCAACACATCCGCATCAAACTCAATTTTGATATTTCTACCCTCGCCCCTCATCAGTGAAAAATAGTTATCATTCATTAAGGCAGGTAAAATCTGCTCACCGTTGCTTTTCCTAACCGCCTGCACCCTGATGGCAAACGCTACCGATGGTGATGAAGCCGGATTAGTGATGGTTGCATTAATGTAATATTTCCCTCCTTCCTTACTAATCTTTGAGTTTACCTTCAGGTCAACCTTCGGCAACTTATTCAAAGCCGTAAAATCGGTGCGTTTGTTACCCCGCCAGTAAAAGTTATCAGATATCAGTTTGCCTGTTTTATCGGTCAGTTTTAGTTTGATAAAGTGCACATCACTCAGGCCGTTGCTTTTAGGTTCGCCGCCGTACACTTCAAAATCCCACAGCGAATATCCCCAGCCCGAACCTCGGCGTACGCCCTGCATTTTTACATAACGGGCTTTGGTTTCATCAAAAGTAATTTGCTGCACGCCGGTGTGTCCATCTTCGGTATCATATACATCACGCCATTGTTTGGCATCGTTGGATACCTGGATTTTGAAAGCTTTACCGAAAGCTTCTTCCCATTTTAGTTTTACGCCATTTACGGTCTGCACGCTGCCCAGATCGACATAAATCCATTCATTATCATTTTGCCTGCTGGCCCAGCGGCTGCCGCTGTTGCCATCGGTAGCTAAGGCGGCTTCCATGTTTTCAAATGACGATGCCACGGTGGGTTTATTAAGGGCGAGGTTGGTATGCTCTTCTTTAAATTTGATAGTAAAACAGTTAACAGCAGCATTGGCAATTGCATCTATTGGTTTGCTTTGATGATAATCAGCAACCGGTTTGCCATCGGTATTGTACACCTGTACATCGGCAATCAAATCGTTTACATTAAGCCCTGTAGTATTGATCACTTTTACGGAATTGTTTACCGGGTTCCATTGGATGTGCAGCGGCTCGGAGGCTTTTTTAGCTCCCCAGTACGCCCCTGTTAAATCATAGTAGTAATCATAAGTTTGCCATACCAGCGATGGGTAGGCCGACTGGCTCATCCAGGTCATAATGCCCGATGCATCTTCCCACATATTATCTTCCCAGCCCTCGTACATGGCTTTGTTGGTTTCGATGTTGAGCAGTTGGGCTTTGCGGCAATAATCCTGGATGCCGGTGGCTGTTCCATAACGTTTATTGATGCCATCATCGTACCTATCCGGCCCGGCATTACCTGCCGATGGGCCAAAGAAATGCAGGTTCCACATCTCGTTGCGAGGCCACATTTTATCCTTTGGCATAAACTTTTTAAAGCTATCGTAATTAGTAAATACTGCCGTACCGATCTCGCTACGTAAACCCCAACCCGGCGAACCACCGAAGCCATTAGGATATCTGCTGAAATACCAGCGCGGATCGAAATTTGTCCACGGACCGCTGCCTGTTAAGTTACCCGCGTGCGAGTTGGGTTGATAATACCTGTCGCCGCCATCATAATTGCGGATATCTTCGGCCAGCCAGCCGTTAAGCGGGGCCATGGGTGTACCCTCATTATCCCCACACCAGATGGCAATGGAGGGGTGGTTGCGGAAACGCTTGATTTTTTCGATGGCATTTACGTTAAAGTTATTGACATCGTTGGGCAAATTAGGTATCGAATTCAACCAGAAATCATCCCAAACCATCATCCCATATTTATCGCAGGCTTCGTAAAATTCATCATCAGTGGTAGAACCTATCCAGTTACGCACGATGTTGAAATTCATTTCGCGGTGCAGCTTTAGCTTGGTATCGTACTCGTTGCCGCGACAGCGTAACATATACTCGGCCATGCCCCAGTTGCCTCCTTTTAAAAATATGCGGGTGCCATTTACTGATAAATGCAGCACATTACCAACAGTATCATAACTGTATTTTTTAATGCCGAATTTGATAGTTTGGCTATCCGATACCTCATCGCCTATTTTAAGACTGAGTTTACAGGTATATAAATTTGGCTCGCCGTAACCGTTTGGCCACCATAGTTTAGGGCTGCTGATGGCGAGGGCTTCGAAACGTTTTTTATCAAGTTTTACTTCGGCAGTGCTGTTACCACCCACAAATACTTTTTGCGAGAACTCAATATTGCCCGGTTGAATTACTCCGGTTAACATCCCTGTTTGAAATTTAGATGTACTGTTCTTAACCCCTACCTCAATGGATACATCCGCCCTCGCATTGGTAGGCAAATCGGTACGGATCCAGGGATCTTTTAGGGTGATACTGCCTGTATTTGTCATGTAAACTTTATCAGTAATACCTGAGTTTAGTCCGGGTACATATGGCATCCAATCCCAGCTTGCAGACGGGATATAAGTTGGACTCTCGTAATTAACCAACGGATTATGCGGACAGTAAACCAACACCGCCAACACATTAGGCGTATTTCTGCTCACCAAAGCGGTAACATCGTAATTACCACGCTGCATAAAGCCATCAAGCATCCCTAATAGTTTACCGTTCAGGTATATCTCGGCCTTTTTGTTAATGCCTTTAAAGTTAAGCCAGATCTTTTCTTTGTTAAAATTGGCGGGGATGTTGAACTCGGTACGATACCAAAAGTTACGATCATATTTGGCTTTGTCAACCTTGTAGATGTTATCGCCAAAGTTGGGGTCTTTTTCCAATCCGGCTACCACGTAGGCATTGAAAACGGTACCCGGCACCACGCCTTTAACCCAATTAGCATCATTGTACCGGGGTTTGTAAATATTAACGCTATCCGCGCCAACCTCGGCCTGGGCTTTTACCTTCCAGCTGGTTTGCGGGTTGGAACTGTTGAGGTAAACAGCCTCCTGTGCCGATACTTTTGTGCAGGCAAAAGCACAGATCATGAATACTGATCTTTTAAAAAAACAAGAAAATTTGAAAGACATTATTGCGTAATGTTTAGTTTGCTATAGGTTTTGATAGTGAGAACGGTTTGTCTTCGGCAGCAAGGCCGCGGGTGGTATTGGGCTTGTCGCCCATTTCAAAACGGAGTACGCCGCCGGCCATGATATCGCTGTGTTTGATAAAATTGTGCGTATAAGGCTTGCCGTTCAACGTGGCCGATTGGATGTACACGTTTTGCTTGCTATTGTTATTGGCCTCTATCACAAATTTGTTCCCGTTCTCGAGCGTGATGGTCATCTTTTTAAATGCGGGACTACCTATTACATACTCATTAGTACCAGGGCAAACACTGTAAATACCAGCCGCGCTTAATACATACCATGACGACATTTGGCCTTCATCCTCATCGCCGGGATAACCGTTTTCGCCGGCATTGTACATTTTGTCCATCACCTCGCGCAAGTGTTGCTGTGCTTTCCATGGCTGCCCGGCGTAGTTGTACATGTACAACAGGTGATGGATAGGCTCGTTACCCTGCGCGTATTGGCCCATTTTAAACTCGGCCATTTCGGTCATCTCGTGAATTACCTGCCCGTAGCCGCCAACTTTGATGGTACCCGGTTCGGTGAAAACAGAATCAATTTTAGCGGTGAAGTTTTTGTCGCCACCCATCAGGTTAATGAGGCCTTGGGTATCCTGAAAAACCGACCAGGTCCAGTGCCAGGCATTACCCTCGGTATATGGGCCTCCCCAATCCATCGGATCGAAAGGTTCTATCCAATTGCCTTTAGCATCTTTAGCACGCATAAAGCGGGTTTTCGGGTCGAACAAGTTTTTATAGTTATACATCTGCCTCGAAAACACATTTTGATAGAAGGCATTGCCGGTTTGTTTAGCAAGCTGATATCCGCAGAAATCATCATAAGCAAATTCCAATGTCCAGGCGGTTGAACCTAAAGTTTGCGGCGTATAGGGCACATAGCCATCAGCGTAGTATTCCTTCCATCCCGGGCGGCCGTTGGCACTACCCCATGGACCTTTGTTGGTAGCCTCATGATAATAAGCTTCGAGCGCTTGTTTTGGGTCGAAAGAATGGATGCCCTTAACCCACGCATCGGTTAACAACGAGATAGCATGATTGCCCAACATTCCGCCAGTTTCCGAAGGGAACGACCATGAAGGCAGCCATCCGCATTGCTGCTGCGCATCTAACAAAGCCTGTACATACTGGCCCTGCATTTTGGGGTGGATAATGGTATTTAAAGGAAACTGCGCACGGAAGGTATCCCAAAAGCCATTATCGGTGTACATATAACCGTCGTGCAGCTTACCATCGTAAGGGCTATAGTAATAGGGTTTACCCTCTTTGTTATACTCAAAAAACTGGTGCGAGAATAGGTTAGCGTGGTACATGCAGCTGTAAAAAGTAGCTTTCTCATCTTCGGTAGCGCCTTCAATTTTCATGCGGCCAAGCAGGGTGTTCCAAACTTTATCGGCAGCCTTGCGGGTATCATCAAAGTTTTTGTATTTGCCTATTTCTGCTTGTAAGGTGGTTTCGGCTTGTTCCGGACTGATATAGCTCGATGCCACTTTAACCTGCACCGTTTCCCCATTTTTAAATTTAAGATAGGCGCCTACCCCGTCACCCTCGCCAGTTAGGTTTTTGGCGGAGAGCTGGTTCTTTTTGTTTTCCCAGGTACCGTAATCAGCAAAAGGTTTATCAAAAGTGATCACAAAATAGTTTTTAAAACCCTGCGGTGCCCAGCGGCAATTGTTAACCCAACCGATGATCTTGCGCTCCTGCGGGATGATCTTCACCATGCTTGCTTTGGTGTAACCATCAAGCACCAGGTACGAGGCTTGCCCTTTGGGGAAGGTAAAGCGTAGGTGCGCCCCTCTTTCGGTCGGGGTCATTTCGGTGGTGATATTGTTGTTCAACTTTACTTTGTAGTAACTCGGTCGGGCTATTTCGTTGTCGTGTTTGAAAGCCGCTGCGCGTTCATCTTCATTAACGGTTAACTTCCCGGTAACCGGCATAAATGAAAACACGGCGTAATCATTCACCCACGAACTGCATTGGTGCGATTGCTGAAAACCACGAATGGTATCTTTAAAATACTGATATTTCCAGCCGTCTCCGTTTTTACCGGTTTGGGCAGTCCAGGTATTCATGCCAAAGGGCAGCGCAGTTGCCGGGTAGGTATTACCGTAGCTAAACTCGTATTTGGTATTGGTACCCTGCCGGGTGTTCACATATTTAACCAGGCTTTCGGTTTGGGCGAAAAGCGTGTTGGCAGATAAAAGCGTGATTACGCCGATGAGTAAACGTGATCTCATTTTGGTTTATAATTGGTTAGCAGCTGATAAAAGAAGGGAGTCAGCTTTCTGTACAAATATATTAATTAAATCGATTTAGCAAAATAACATTTAAAAACCTTATTTTATTTAAATAAGGTTTTATAGAAAATATCGGCAACAAACTGGTTACCCTGGTCATTCAGGTGTACACCATCTTTAGTCAGGATACCATCAGCTTTGTTGGTCGGGTTATTTTTAAGATTATAATCATGGCATAAAGTGCGGAAATCAACCAGGTCGCAGTTGTTTTGTTTAGCAATATCGCGGATAATGTTGGAGTAGCGGTTCAACTCGCCATCCAGTTCATTGCTATAATCGGTTTTCTCGCCTACACTGGCAGGGGTGCAGATGGTTACTTTAATATTTTTAGCCTGCAGTTTTTTGATAAGCGCGGTATAGAATTTGCCGAATTTATCCCAATCGGTACCGGTGCCAAACATGCGTTTATGCCAAACATCGTTCACCCCTACCCAGATCACTACCTGATCGGGATTTTTGGTTAGCACATCGTCCTCGTAGCGTAAATACAGATCGTAAATTTTGTTTCCGCCAATGCCTGCTCCGGCAACTTCGTAATCGCTGTCTTTATGCTCGGCTTTTAAACGTTGTTGGATTAGGGTGATGAAACCGGCTGGTTGTACGGCATACTCGGTAATCGAATCGCCAAAAAACACCACTTTGGTTGGCTTTTTAGGTTGGAAACTGCACAGCATAATAATGCCTGCAAACAGTATAAACTTTTTCATTTAAACAGGTTGGCTAAATTGATTTAGCGAAGATAATTGTTTATTGCCAATTTGCAAATGTTGATGGGTAATTATTTTGTTGCGGGAGAATTTGCTTTGTGGTTTTCGGTTTCACGACAACCTTGATCCTATTTAACTTACATCGTCGCCCTCTTGGCCGGGCGGGGCCAGGTACTTTTGTCTTTGACACAAAAGTACCCAAAAAGTCAAGTCAGCAGGAGGCTTCTTTGCCCGCTAACCGTGCGCTATCCCCTCGCTTGCCTTTGCCCTGCAAATCGGGCAGAACCACGGGCTGCTAAATTTTGCCCCGCTGCGTTCGCTCTCCCCATCCCTTCTGCAAAAAGTAGCTATGCCCCTTCCATCGCGCAAGGCCACCATCGTTCTGCCCGCTTTCACCCGAAGCTTCCTGCTGACAGAGCTGCGAAAAAGATTCAGGATAGCAAGAAACAAGATGCAAGAAATTAGACATAAGATGCAAGAGGTTAGACACAAGAACCCTTTGCGCCTTAGCTACTTTGCGTACTTAAGAAATCTAAAACTATTCAACCTTAAAAAATCTTTGCGTCTTCGCGCCTTTGCGTGCCTTAAATCTCGAACTTTTCACGCTTAAAAACCTTTGCGCCTTCGCTCCCTTTGCGTACTTAAAAATCTCAAACTATTCACCCTTAAAAGCCTTTCCGTCTTCGCGTCTTTGCGTGCCTAAAATCTCGAACTTTTCACGCTTAAAAACCTTTGCGCCTTCGCTCCCTTTGCGTACTTAAAAATCTCAAACTATTCACCCTTAAAAGCCTTTCCGTCTTCGCGCCTTTGCGTGCCTTAAATCTCGAACTTTTCACGCTTAAAAACCTTTGCGCCTTCGCTCCCTTTGCGTACTTAAAAATCTCAAACTATTCACCCTTAAAAGCCTTTGCGTCTTCGCGTCTTTGCGTGCCTAAAACTCTCAAGTTATTCAAATCCCCCCCCACGTCTTCAAAAGCCACTCAATAGCCTATTTACCCTTTGAGTTAATCTTCAACCTAATAAACCTCGGCCTATACAAATTAGGATGCTTCTTCAAATCAGCAATAAACTCCAGCGAATTAATATTATAACTAATCAGCAACTCACCAGGAGCAGAAAGGCTTGGATGAGCCTTAGCATTATACACCAAAAAAGTTTTCTCTTCCAAATCCGGCCTGCAATCCCAAACTTTAATAACCGGACCAAAAGGGCCATAAGGAGTAGCACCTATGCGCATACCTACATTGGTGCTCATCCCTCCTACCTGGAAAATCATCGCATAACGACCGTCTGGCAGGGCGGTTAAACTTAGCTCGTTAGATACATTATCAGTAACATCCGCCACCTCGCCCATGTCTTTTACCCAGTTTGCACCATCATAAAAAGTCCATTTGTCAAACTGCTCAAAATCTTTGGGTAATACACGGGCTACCATTACGTTTTTGCCTATTCCGCGTACGCCATAAACGTAAACGTAGCCATCGGGTGCTGGTGCACCGGCTTTTGTTGTATTTACATAAATGCCTGCGCCAAATGAGCCTATATCGCCTTTTTTATCGGTAAGATAAAATGGGGTATCCATCTGTTTCAAATCATGATAAGGTGGCTGTGAGCCGGCCGGGATTTTTATAAGTGTATTGCCTACTTCTTTAAACCCGAATGCCCCGGTACTCACATTGCGCACCCGGTAACCAAAAATATAAACTGCATTACCCAGTTCCTGATTTACAAAGCCATCGCCCAGCCAGTAATAATCAGTGCTATCCGTTTGCGGGGTACGTGGGATGAATGTTGATTCGGCAGCTCCCTTTTTATCGGTATCCCAGCTAAACCGCATTTTTGCAGCAACCGGTTTATTTCCGTTAAGCAGCGCTACCGAGTTATGGATCATTTTATAGCCATCGGCCATTGTACCGTTCTCGATCTTGCCTATCATGCTATCGCTAAAAATAAACAGGATGGGGTCGTCGGGGTTGGCTTGTTTATTTTCGATGCCGTTTAGGGGGATAGTGTAAATGCCATCGCCGCCAAACCAGCCGTTGTCGCGTTTTAAAAAATTGTTCCAATCTGGGGCGGCTTCTACCGTAAAGTTGAGGTCGGTGAGGTTAACCGGTTTTCGATTGGTTTGGGCATTGCTTTGCAGGTTAGCAACAATGCAGTACATTAAAGTGATTACTGCAAACTTTTTCATTGTTTTAGTTTATTAATTGGGCCTTGTAATTTACACAACTGTGTGCCGCCTTTGCAAGTTGTTTTTGCGGTTTTTGATGATAAATGCAAACCCGGTTATCCCACCTAACAGCATCAATAAACCGATTAAGCTTGCTTGCGTAAACATCATTCCTAAAATATTATACCGGGGGTTAACACGGATCATTTCCATCAAAAGGCGTTCGCCGCCATTAAGCACCAGGTAGGTAAAAAACATAACTCCGGGGATGGTGATCTTCTTCCTGAAAACCCACATCAGCATAAAAAACAACAAACAAACCGCGGCTTCATAAAACGGTGTTGGATAAACCCCATGTGCCAGTTGACTACAGTAAAACCCGTTACAACCCGGTATAGGCACGCCCGCATTGATAGCATTATGCGGATAATTAAACGCCCACATCCATTGGGGTATATAACCGGGTTTAGGATGATAATTAACTATACCCCAATCGCCATCGCCGGATAACTGGCAGCCAATCCGCCCGATGCCATAAGCCAGCATCATCCCCGGCGAACCGATATCGGCCAGGTGAACCAGTTTCATTCCTTTTTTGTGGCAGATGTAAAGGTAGGTTACCGAGCCAAATATCAATCCCCCATAAAATGAAAAGCCATTGGACGCGAACAGCACTTTCATGGGTTGATACATAAACTCCTGCCAATGCTCAATGGTATTGAATAATTTGGCACCGATGAAACCGAAAAAGGCCAGCATGAACACAAGGTAAGTGTTTAACTGATAGGGATGTACCAATTTAGTTTCTACTACCGGCTTAGGTAGCTGAGTTTTTTTTCTGTCGATATAAATCCAGGCGGCAAATACTATCAAACCGATTATCCCGGCTATCAAATTTCCTTCTTTAGAAAAAATAAACCCGGTCGGATCGGCCACAAATTTTGAGCGTTCGATAAACGCCCCTATCACCTTAAACCCGAATAAAAAACCTAATAGCCCGTTTATCAAAAGCTCCAGCCATGAGGCAGGCGCGCCAACTACTTCTGTTTCGTTAAAAGCATAAATCAATCCATCAGCCTCCTTACGCTTAAATTCAGATTTGAAAACGTAATAAGGAAGCAAAAAAGCAAGCGCTACAAAAAAACCGAAGGTTTGTATGGGAACGGGGATCCGGATATGGAAAAGATATTCGAAAAGGCTGGAGAGCGTTGGAAACATAACCCGGTTTTTAGTAAAAGCATCCCGGCGTTGGGCCGGGATGCTTTGGTTAAAATTACTAAAATCCTAATTGCAAACCTACGTTTACTACACGCTGGTTGATATAAGCGTCACCCGCGGTGTTACTGGTGATCTCAGGATCCTGCTGGTATTTGTTATAGTTGTTCCAGGTAAACAGGTTGTACGCGCTTAGGTAAATACGGGCATTATTAAGGTGCAATGGCAACATTTTGGTTGGGAACTGGTAACCGATATCCACCGTTTTTAAACGTACATACTTGGCGTTGATCAGCCAATAGTTCGACGGATAGAAAGTCGGGCTGTTAACCGTTGAACCCGATGTTGTTAAACGCGGGAACTGCGCGTTCGCCGCATTTTCAGGCGTCCAGGCCTGCTGATGGATTGGCTGAAACTGGCTTTGGAACGGCTCGATACCTGTACCGGTTACAATAAAGCTATAATTGAACGATCCCTGGAACAGCACGCTGATGCTAAATCCTTTGTAGCTTGCCTGCAGGTTTAAACCCAAAGTTGTATTTGGCAGGTTAGGGTTACCGATAGCGGTTTGATCAAAAATATCTATAAAACCATCGCCGTTTAAATCTTTATATTTCAAATCGCCGGGCTGAATTACTTCTCCGTTGGCAGGTACCGCAATTTGTTTATTGTTTTGGTTGCTGCCGTGTTCGGCCTTGTAAGCATTAATGGCCGCTACATCTGCCGCGGTGTAATACCCTAAACTCTGGTAACCAAAAGGCTGACCGATAGATTTACCCGTGCGGGCCAGCCATGGGTAAGCAGGCGAAGCCTCGCTCATAAACAAGATCTTGTTTCTTGCATACGAGAATACCAGGTTGGTACCAAACTGTACGTTACCTATGTTACTGTGGTAACCAATTTGCCCGTCAAAGCCCTGGTTACGTGTACGGCCCAGGTTAATGGCCGGTAAATCAACACCCAATGTTAATGGTATGTTGTTAGGCGTGATGAGCTGATCGTAGCGGATGTTATGGAAATAATCTACCGTTAATGAGAGGCTGTTATCCTTCAGCATGTTCAAATCCAAACCGATATCCATTTCGCGTTGCTTTTCCCACACTACGCTGGCATTTGGTAAAGCACCCTCATAATAAGTACTGATAGGCGTAGATGATGCGCCAAAGTTATAGCCCCCGCCCTGTAAATAGTTTTGGGCATAAATATACTTGTTGCCCGGAGCCACATCCGAACCAACCAAACCGTACGATCCTCTTATTTTGGCCAGGCCAATGAATGGCAGCGCATCCTGGAAGAATTTTTCCTTGCTGATGTTATACCCTACACCAACCGCCGGGAACCAGCCAAAACGGTGGTTTGCCGCAAACCTGTCGGTACCGTTATAAGCGGCGTTGATATCAATGAGGTATTTACCGGCATAATCGTATCCGCCTTTGATAGAGATGCCCCTGAATTTTGACGGAACACCAACCACCTTAGGATCCAAAAACGGATTGGCGCTAAAGGTTTGCGCGGTTTGATTAAACAATAACAAGCCGGTAACGTGGTTTTTATGAAACGATCTGTCGTAATTAGCAAATAACTGGCTGTTTACGTTGGTAGTATAAATATTGGTATTACCCGAATAATACTGGCTCGGGAAAACGTAATCGCCTGTCGGGTTTTTGGTAGTGGTTTTGGTAGCCGCATCGTAGTGGTACGATGGGATCTCGCCGTAGTTTCCGGTACCCCTTGTAAACTGTTCGGTACTGGCGTAGGCAATACGGCCTGTTAACGATAAGCCTTCGGTTAAGGCCGACAGGTTTTGCGTGATGTTGAACAACACGTTATAATCTGTACGCCTTGAGTTTTGATAACCACCGGTGGCTATACGCGCGTTTAAGGTTGGCAAATGTGCGGTATTAAACCTGGAGTAAGCGTAAGCGTAGCTTCCATCAGGGTTAAGGAATGGTGCCGTAAATGGAGTCTGCTTGGTAAAATCATAAATCTCAGATAATGCACTTGCCGCGCTTTCGTTTGGCGAGTTCAGGTTTGAGAAACGGGTAGTGATATCCAAACGCATGCTCAGGGTTTTATTAGCCTTCAAATCGAGGTTTGAGCGGAAGTTATAGCGGTTAAAATTGTAGCCGTTATTAACCTGTCCGCGCGGATCAGGAAACTCGCGCAGCAAACCATTCTGAATAAGTGCACCGCCCGATACAAAGTATTTCAACTGGTCGGTACCGCCCGAAATATCGAGGTTGGTATTTACCTGGCTGGTGAATTTTGAAAATATTTTGTTATACCAATCTACATTGGGGTGCCCGTAAGGATCGTTTCCGTTTTTAAACAGGTCAAGATCCTGCTGGGTAAACTCCTGCGTTAAACCATCATTAGCCTGGGCCTTGTTAATTAACAATGCAGAGTTATAAGCATCCAAAAATTTAGGTGTACGGGTAGGTGATTGCAAACCGGTTTCGCTGCGCAGGTTTACCTGTGGCTTACCGGCTTTACCACGGCGGGTAGTTACCACCAATACGCCGTTGGCACCCTTTATACCGTAAATAGCTGTGGTTGAAGCATCTTTAAGGATAGAAATGGTTTCAATCTCGTTTACGTTAATCTGTTGTAACTGATCATAAGTATACTCAATATCATCAACAATAATAAGCGGTTTGTTACCATCACTGTTTAATGAGCTTTTACCGCGGATAAAAAAGTCGGACGCGTCTTTACCCGGTTGCCCTGATGATTGCTGCGAGAAGAAGCCCGGCAACTTACCGCTCAACGCGTTTTGCACGTTGGCCGTAGGCACGGTACGGATATCTGCCGCCGAAACTGTACTTACCGAACCGGTACTGGTAATACGGGATGTTTTGCCGTAACCAATTACCACAATCTCATCCAAACCCTGGCTGTTTGAGGCAAGCGTAACATCCATATCGGTTTTATTGCCTATATGTACCTCCTGTGTTTGATAGCCCACAAATTTCACAATCACTATATTGGATGAGCCTTTAAGCGCCAGCCTGAATCTGCCCTTGGTATCAGCAATAGCCCCGTTGCCGGCAACTCCTTTTTCGGTAATTGTAGCACCCGGCAAAACGCCGCCTGCATCACGTACCGTACCTGTTATAAGCCTGCCCTGCCCATAAACTAAAACCGGGAGCATGGTAATGATAACCAGGAGGAAAAGTATTATTTTTCTCATAACTGTTTGTTTAATTAGTTAAAGTATAGGTTATTACCAACCCGGATTTTGTTTCATATTGGGGTTTTTAGCCACTTCGTTGTAAGGAATTGGGTACAGGTACTGCTTTTTAACAAAGGCGGTGCTTAAAACCGTTATAGGATTAAAAGTTAAAGTAGAGCTTGTTTTTACGATAGAGATACCGGTGCGCGGCTGGTTCATTACGGCTTCGGCAATTTTCCAGCGGCGGATATCAAAAAAGCGGTGCTCTTCGAAGGCGAACTCTATGCGCCATTCGTTTTGGATAACGGCACGCATTTCGTCTTTGGTCATGTTAGGTTTTAAACCATAATTATTGCCCGCTCCCGGCTCAATGCCTGCCCTTGCCCGGATATCGTACAATTGCTTGTAAACATCGGCCTGCGGGCTGCTTTCTACCTCGTTGCGGGCCTCAGCAAAACTTAACAATATATCGGCATAGCGAAAGGCCACCCAATCGGTAGGGTGCTGCACCAGCGAGGTACCACTTTCAGACAGGCCCATAAATTTGTGCATATAATAACCTGTAACGGTTTGCTGGATATTGGAATTAGGCTTGCTTTGGCCGCCCTCAAAAGTTTGCACGATGCTGTTTAACCACATAGAACCGTTGTAAAAAATATTGGCTGTTAAGCGCGGATCACGTTTTGGGGTGGTGAAAGTAGCGTACGGGTCATTTGTGTTATAGCCCGAAGCCGGATCGCTAATTGGCAAACCATTAATCATCGGGTACGAGTCAACCAGTTCCTGCGTAGGGCTGGTATTACCCGTGCCGCCTACCGGGAACCCTACAGGGCCGTTGGCCGCTTCAACACTTGTGGTGATCGATCCGGGGCGGATCCAGATCAGCTCGCTGTTATTTTGGCTTAAAAATATATCACGGTAGTTGTTATCCAGTTTGTAAGTGTTCAGGTTCATCACATCCTGCGCGGCATTTGCAGCAGCAGTCCACCTGTCGGCCTGGAAATCGGTATAGCCCGAAAGCGGGTTTGATGCATCAATATTACCACCGTTAAATAACGGACTCGCAGCATAAAGTAGCGCACGGGCTTTTAAGGCCATAGCCGCGCCTTTGGTAGGCCGGTAATTATCGGCATCGGGCAGTTGCAGCGGGTAGGTTAACAGGCTATCCTTAATAGCATCGCACTCGCTCACAATATATTTAATACAATCGCCAAACGAACTGCGGGGTATGGCTACGTTATCATTAAGCGAAAAAACCTTATCGCCCAATAACGGTACACCGCCATAACGTTTCACCAATTCGAAATAAAAATAAGCTCTTAAAAACCTGGCCTCACTTTGCCATACATAACGCATAGGCACACCCGATGGCGACTGGCCTTTTACCGGCACAACGCCTATATTGGTAATAAAAGTGTTTGCCGCGCGGATACCTGCCCAGTACGATGACGGCGTACCGCTATTGCTTGGGATCCCGGTGGCATTTTGTTCTTCCCAAAAATTTTCGCCTGATGGAAAATTGAACGAGTTAACCGCGTTGGTTGCAATCTGCTTAACCTGTACAGTTCCTGATTTTGACGATACGGCATCGTCTGAAGCTGCATCCAGGTAATCGCCTCCTACACGGTTGTGGCCATTTTTTACGATGGCATAAATCTGGTACAGGTAACCATGGGCCGCGGCGCCTGCCGAATCGAGCGGGTTAAAAACAAAGTAACTGGTAACTTTATCAACCGGAAATGTTTCAGATTTACGGCATCCGCAAAAAAGCGCGGTACCGGCAATCGTCATCAATAACATTTTGTTTATCTGATTTTTCATTGTCTTCATCTTTAATAATCCCCCTTAAAGTTTTACACTAACACCGGCATTAAATACCCTTTGAATTGGATAATTAAATGGCATCACCTCCGGATCCATTCCTTTAAAGCCTGCAACGGTAGCCAGGTTTTCGCCGTTCACAAATACCCTTAAGCCCGATAGGCGAAGCCTGTGCGTAAGGTTGTAAGGCAGCGTATAACCTATCTCGGCATTTTTTACACGGAAGTAATCGCCCGATTTAAGCCAGAAGGTGGAGAAAGCCGAGTTATTGGTGAATGCTGTTTGAGCCAATCGGGGTAAGGTTGCCGTGTTAGCTGTTTCCGGTGTCCAGCGGCCGGTTGCGTTTTCGTAAACCTGGTTGGTTGTTGAGGCAAATAAACCATCAATACCAAAGTGATCAACCACTGGGTTTTGGCTGTTGATCTGCCTGTTTTTTACACCTTGCAAAATCACGGTAAAGCTTAAGCCCTTATAATTAAAGCCGAAGTTTAAACCGTAAAATATTAGCGGTTTGGTGCCGCCGATGGTTGATTGGTCGAACTGGTCTATCACGCCATCGCTGTTAAGGTCTTTATACTTGATATCGCCGGGTTGTGGTGTATAACCGGCAATGTGCGGAGCTGTAGCGGCATCCTGCGCGTTTTGGTAAAAGCCCAGGGCGGTGTAACCATAAAAAGTACCGTTTACGGGCAAACCTGTACGCCTGTTCCATGAGTAAGGTGTCGCCAGCTCGTCCATGTACAGTATTTTTGATTTTTGCAGGTTGATATTGCCGGTAACAAAGTAATTGAAATTGCTGATGTTGTTTTTGTATGTTAACGACAGCTCAGCACCCTGGTACAGATTTTTCCGGATGTTTTCGAGCGTGTATGGAATACCCAACAACGCGATGGTATTACCGCGGGTGCCCAACTGGTTAAAGTATTTATCGTGATAATAATCGGCAGTTAACATCACATGGTTATTAAACATGCTGATGTCGGCACCTACATCAATTTTATCGGCCCCCTCCCAGGTAATGTATGGGTTAGCCAAAGTGTTATCAAACCAGTAATAGTTGGTGGTATAGTTTGTACCTACCGGGAAAAACCTGCCCTGCGCCGCGGCATTGGTACCATAAGTTTGCAGGTATGAATAGTACAATTGCGCCTGCGAACCAATGTTACCATTACCTGTGCGGGCATAAGTACCACGCCATTTCCACGAGTTTATCCACGAGATATTATCTTTAATGAACCCTTCATTACCCATTTGCCAGCCAAGGCCTCCGGCATAAAAAGTGCCCCATTGGTGGCCGGGCATGTAGCGGTTATCGCCGCTGCGGGTTACCGCAGCCTCAATAAAGTATTTATTATCGTAGTTGTATGATGCTTTGGCAGCCAGGTTGGTCACTACCTCGGCAAGGTCGTAATTGGTAATCAACGATTTGGTATCGTACATCAGCGTGGCGCTTACGTTATGTTTGCCAAACTGCCTGTCGTAATTTAACGATGCCTGGCCGTATGATTGCCTTGAAGTATAAACGGTGGCAAAGCTGTTGTTTTGCGCTGTAGCACCTCCAAATACGCTGTAAGTGCTATCGGCATTAAAACTATAAACGGCGTTGCCCAGGCTGCGGTTAAGCGCGGTGATTGACTGGTACGATAAATTACCTTTCAGTTTAGCGGTTAACCCTTTGGTTATGCTGTTCAGGTTATAATTTAAATCGAGATTGGCCAAAATGTCGTTGGCATTGTTTTGGGTATAGCCCGAATATTGCGCGGCCGCCAGCAGGTTGTTTTTATAAACCGAGTTACCGCCAAATGATCCGTCAGGATTACGCGCCGGATAGGCAAAGTTGGGCGTATTGAACAGATCAGACAGGATATTGTTATAACTTGAACCAGGCTCGGTAGTAGTTTGGATACGGCCGAACAATTGCAGATCGATATTCAGGTTTTTGGTAACCTGTACACCAACATCCGAGTTGATGATATAACGGCTCAGGTTGGTATTGGTATTGTAAGGTACCTCATCGGCCGTTTTGAAAATACCGCCCTGGTTAAAGTAGCCTAACGAAACTGAATACCTGGCCACCGTAGTACCGCCGTTAATGTTCAGCTTGTAGGTGCTCATCGGTGCGTGATCATTCAAAATAGTTTCAAACCAGTTTACATCCGGGTGGCGGTATGGGTCGGTATGGTTTTTAAATGCCGCGAAATCGTCGCCACTATACAGGGCGATCTTGCCATCCGATAAAAGGTTTTCATTCAGCAAAAAAGCGTACTCATAAGCCGGTAATGGCTTAGGCAGGCCTAATGATTTCTGGATACCGGTTGCCGCCGTAAACGTGATACGTGGCTTGCCAACCTCACCCCGTTTGGTAGTAACCAACACAACCGGTTTTGAGCTGTTCATACCCAGCAAAATGGTTGATAAACCATCTTTTAGTACCGAAATGGATTCGATGCTTTCAGGATCGAGGGATGAAATTTCGCGCTGTACCCCATCTATTACGGTAATTGGCGATTGCCCCCTAACCGAGATGGCAAACTCCGAGTTATCTGAACTGGCATTATTGTTTGAGGTGGTGTTCACCAACGTTTGCCCGATAACCGAACCGGATGATAGTGGGGTTAAGTTAAAGGAGGTGAAACCACTGTACTGCTGGGTATATAAACCTGCCAGCTGCGCGGGCAGGGCATAAACATATAAAGATGCCGGAGTGGTGGTTAACTGATTGGTGTAAATGCTCGATATCGAACCTAAAACATTGTTTCTGTTTGCTGTACCGTACAGCACATCAATTTTTTGAGGGATTTTGAGGTACGAGTCTTCCAGTTTCACCACGAGTTCTTTACCGGCATTTACCGGCACTTCTTTTACCAGGTGGTTAGGATAGGTAAAAACAAGCAGCGAACCCGGTGCGGCATCCACTTCAAATTTACCGCCTGGTTCGGAGGTAAAGCCGCCGGTTTTGCCTTTAACCGTGATGGTTACACCCGGTAAAGGTTGGCTATATTCGTCGAGCACCACGCCGCTTACCCAGCCGGGATGGGCGGGCTTTTTTACCGCTGTGGTATCCTGGGCGGCGGCAGGGCTTACTTTAGCCATCAACGACAGCATCAAGATAATTCCCGCCAGATATTTCTTTGAGTAGCAATAAATCATAAAATCAGATTTAAGTTGTTAACAGAATAAACGTAATAAGGGCCCGGGCATCCGTTTTTCAATCAGCAAAAAACGAATACAAAAACCTGTATTTTAGATATTTATAATTCTATAACTATATTAAGTACACCTGAACTTAAAAGTGAACGGATCAGACGTTCCACCATAGCCAACCTTAATGGTACCTGCCTGGTTGGTGATGTAGTAGCTCATGCTTACAATGGTTTGCGATGCCGTAGCGCCAAAAAACTGGTGCGGCCAAAACGTAAGTTTATATAAGCCGGTTTTAGCCCCCGTTTGGGTTAGCTTAGTTTTTTCCGTTTGCTCGCAAACTGTTAAGGTTTTGCCATCGCTGGTGGTGGCTGTGGCGCATAAATAAACTGCCTGCGGGTTATCTAAGCCGGTATTGGTAATGGTATTGTTATAAGTAAGGGTAATAAAATCATTATCCAATGATTTTGGTGGGTCGATACTGGTTAACTGCGGGTTACAGAAATCGATAAAATCACCGGTGCCGCCTGTTACTGTAAAGCAATCGCCTTTGTACAGGTTATAGTAAACCGCATCAGGGCCCCATGGCGCGCCATCTGCCAGGCCCGGATCATCTTTTAAACCGTCAAGCGTTTGTGCAACTACATAAGCGGGTTTAAAGCTGGTGGCGTTACCATCGGCAGCAACCTTCAATTTGATAGCACAATTACCAACAAACTTATCGCCGTTTTGCCATTTAAGCGGCTGATCGGTTTGCATAATCACCCACTCCATATCATCAATAAGGTTGCCTGCAATTTGAAACTTGTTTTTAAGCGCGGCCACCCAGGTTAAACCGTTGGTGTTTGGCGCGATAGCGCTGGCCGGGGTAAAAACCATGTTGCCGTTTCCTTTACCGCTGGTATAGGTGGCGGTCATGTTATCTTTACCTTTCCAGCCTTTAGGTAGCAGTACGGCAATAATTACGTTGCCGCTGTAGGTATCGCTGCCAAAATAATTGGTAGAAACATCTACATCAACACCAATGTTAATGGTTTGGCCAACGGTAGCAGTGGCCGGACCGGTAACGCCTGTTATTTTAGTATGACAAAAGCTAAATACCAATGCCAGTAAAATAAGCGCGCACGAGCTCCACAAGTATTTTCCTTTAATATGTAAACGTGTTCTCATTTATATGCTTTTAAGTATTTATCAGTTATTCTTTCACTAAGGTGTAAGTGTAGGTATTGAGGCTGCAGCCGGGGCTAAACGTAAGGTTAAGCTGCCTTGCCCCTCCTACAATGGGGTAGTTGAATACAATGCCCACCGCCTGGCCGCCGGTTGGCGTAAATGCTATTTTAAATGGATAGTTCGGGTCGTCCAGTTTATAATTGCCATCCTGGTTCACTACAAATGGCAGCGGGTTAACCAGTGTGTAATTGCCCTGCGCATCAAACTTTACCCTGAACTGGCCAAAATCAACCAAGGTGGTTAAATCGGTACCGTTCCGGCTGGCTTTTAACACTTTCCAGTTACCCGAAATATCTTTAACTGATTCGTTTACAGGAAGCACCTTATCTACCTTGCACGATGTCCAGATTAACGCGATAAGCGTTAACAACAGGAAATGCTGTTTCTGTTTAAAAATTCTTTTCATATTATCCTGAATAAAAATGACTTGTGATTAATAGCCGGGGTTTTGTACCAACGTGGGAGATTTGCCAGTTTCGCTAAGCGGGAAAGGCCATAAGTACATTGCCGCCCTGAAATTGTGCTTGGTTACGTTAAACTTGGTGAAGGTAGCCGTGGTATTGGTACGCTTAACCTCCATACCCTGCGATTGGATATTTTCGGTATCGCCGGCAATTTTCCAGCGTCTTACGTCCCAAAAGCGGTGTTCTTCAAAAGCAAGTTCAATACGCCTTTCATTCTGGATGTATTTACGCATCTCTTCTTTGCTTAAACCGGCAGGCAAGGCCGATGGGCTTAGGCCCGCCCGCTGCCTGATCATGTTCATAGAGGTATATACCTCATTTGTGGGGCCGTCAAATTCGTTAGCAGCCTCGGCATAATTTAGCAGCACTTCGGCATAACGGATAAGCGGCAACACGCGCTGGCTATTTGATTGCAGCGTGGCGGCAATAGCGTTGGGATCGAGCATTTTATTGCGATAATAGCCCGTTGGGGTACCCTGGCGCACGGCATCCTGGCCCGTAACATTACCGTTGTAACTGCCGAGAAATATATTAACGGGAGCCCTGCCGTCAACAGTACCATTTCCTAAACGTACCAACAGAACCGTTTGATCATGAATGATGCTGTAATCTAAACGCGGATCGCGGTTAGCGTAGGGGTTATTGGGGTCGTAGCCCGATGTTGGGTCGGTTATCAGCTTGCCATTTTTCATGGGGAAGGCATCAACCAGTCCCTGGTAAGGGAAAGCGCCATTTGCCCCTGCCCTTGATGGCGGCAGGAAAAGATTTTCCAGATCGGAGTTACCTGGCCTCATAAATTCAAAAATATACTCGGAGTTTACGCGCTGCGGAAACAAACCCTGGAAACCCGCGCCCGGCGTAGAGGCATCAACGTTAGCCGGAGGAACGGTATTTAATGTATAAGCATTTAAGCTGATAACCGAAGCGGCGGCATCTTTAGCCAGCTTCCAGCGATTAGCATCGGCCGTTGGGTAACCCACCAGTGCCGGATCTGTTTTACCACCGGCATCGGCAATTAATGTAGTACCATTAAAAAGCGGACTGGCAGCGTACAACAGCACACGAGCTTTCAAGGCCAGACAAGCGCCCCGCGACGCGCGACCATAGTCGGCCCCGGTTTGTGTTACGGGCAATACAGCACCGGCTGCGTCCAACTCGGATGTGATGTAATTTACACAATCAGCGTATGTACTGCGTTTTACATTGATGGGCGTTTCGTAGGTCATGATGCTATCACCAACCATTGGCACACCACCATAATGCTTAAGCAATATGGCATAGTACCAGGCACGCAAAAAACGGGCTTCGGCAATCATTAAAGCTTTATTTGAGGCTTTGATTGGAGTTATGGGCAGGTTTTTCAGAAACTGGTTAACCGAACGGATATTGTTGTAGCAGGTTCTGTACGGTCCGTCATCAACAATACCAGCGTTTACTGTGCCGGTTGCGAACGCGGAGGCCGTTGTTGAAAAAGCGTGCGAAGGTTCGGCCTCGTCGGTAGCAGCTTCCAAACCTCCGCAAATAACGCCTTTACCCAGGGGATCATAAACAAAACGCGTGGGACTGGCGCTGTAATTGATGTTTGAGTAAATATTTGCCAGGAAACCTGCTGTACGGGCGCTATCCTTAAACACAGTTGCCTGTGTAAGGTCGGTTGTGGAAGTTGCACCAAGGAAACCTCCTTTTTTACAGGAAGCTATGCCCAGCATCAACAACCCGCATACCCAAAAAGAAACATTTTGAAAGTAAAGTTTTCTCATATTATAGGTTTAATTACAATAGCATTGCTTACACAGTAACTCAATTTTTAAAAAATCTTAAAATCGATTTAGCAAAAAGAGGATAATCAATCGCTGATTTACTTCGAAAAACTGTGTTTGTATTAATTGGTTTATAACAGATATTGAATCTGATTGCTAATTTAAATTATAAAAACGATTTAGCAAAATTTTTCTTTACTTTTTCAAAATTTATTTTTCTTGCATTAAATCAGCCCGAAAATTGAAAAAGTATTTAAGAACAGGGCTTTATATTACAAGCGAGGTAAGGAATAGTTAAAAACACTATCCCCTACTTTGCGTTAGTGAAGAACCGGCTAAAAAACAACATCTGGTAAACAATCGAATTACTCCAGTATTCCCAGTTATGCGAACCCGGACGGATAGTAAAATCGTGAGGAATTTTGCGCATCAGCAGCTGATCATGAAAAGCCACGTTAACCTGGAACGTGAAATCATCATACCCGCAATCAAACGTAATAGCCAATGAATTAGGCTTTAACAGGTAGATCATATTGATCACGCTGTTTTTTTCCCAGGTTTCGGGGTGTTCGTTGTATTTGCCCAGCACCTGCTCAATGCCAAAAGCATCCGCAAAGGGCCTGATATCTACCACCCCACTCATGCTGCCCACAGCGCCAAAAGTATCCTGGTGCTTAAAGCCGATATACATGGCACCATGGCCGCCCATGCTAAGGCCGGTAATGGCCCGCCCTGTTCTGTTGGCTATGGTTGAATAGTGTTTATCCATGTAACCAACCAGCTCAGTACCTACGTAGGTTTCGTACTGCCAATCCTTGTTCATAGGGCTATCATAGTACCAGCCTGCAAAATTGCCATCGGCGCAGGCTATGATCACGTGGTATTGATCGGCCAGTTTGGTGATAGCTGGCACTTTCAGGATCCAATCGCTGTAGTTACCGCTAAAACCGTGCAGCAGGTATAAAACCGGGTATTTTTTTGTGGCAGAATAGTCGGCAGGTTTGATAACCACCGCTTTAATATCCTTGCGCATTGCCGCACTGTGAGTGAGCACGGTATCAACAGTAGCCGCGTTAACCTTTACCGCGGCGGCAAAAAATACAATGGTTATAAAAAGTAATTTTTTAAAGATATTCATAGCTTAAACAAATTCAGACTGCGTTATTTGGCGGCGATAACAGTAATACGGTGATTTTTGGGCTTGTTGATGGCATAGATCTCATCTATCAGCACATCCATTTCTTTTTGCCAGGCATCGCGCAGGCTTTTATAGCGCGCACGGCTGTAGTTATCCTTGTTGCCGTTAACAAACGGATTTGTACGGGAATATTTTTTCACGCTATCCATAGCGGCGTTGTTATCCTTGTGCAACAGGCCTTTCTCTTTTAAAAAGTCGAACTGGATCCAGTTGTAGTTTCTGAAACGGCGTTCAATCTCCCAACGCTCCTCGTTTAATTCACGGATCTGAATAGCCTGCTGATATTGCGGCGTGGTAGTGATCTCAGCCATGTTAACCCCATCTGCCAGTTGCTTAGCCGACCAGCGACCCATCTGCTCGCCATCTATCAAAACATCATAATCGCTGCCTTTCAATCCTTTAACTGATAATATCTCCTGGTTAAACTCTTTGGTAAAAGGGATCACCTTCAAAGCATCCGACTGCGGTTTCCGGTTACCCCATGCACGTGGAATGGTATCCAAAGGATAAGGCAGTGAATTGGCTAAATAATTAAAACTCACCGAATCGGCATTGGCTACAACATTGCTAACGAGGCAGTTAACCGATTTAGATACGGTTTTGCTTTGCGCATTTACCCCTATCTCGGCAACCGGCTGATTATCCAATCCCTGCGTTTTAAGGAAAAGGTAAGCCATCACCAGGTGACCATCATTATCCGGATGGATCCTGTCGTTAGGGGTTAGGCTATAGGTTGAATCTTTAGCCTGTTCTCGCTGATTGATCGCTGTCATCGGGTGAAAGAAATCAACATAACCGTAGCCATTCTTTTTTGCGGCCTGCTCCTGGAAATCAATCAGGTTTGAAAAAAAGGCACGTTTGCCGGGATACAGATTTTTGTTGTTGAACTTTGACGCGTCATCGTAAGGTGAACCTAAGATGTAGATCTTACGAATATCAGCGTGTTGTTTCAGCTTTTCTTCAACCAAAGCATAGTATTTGTAGCTGTTTTCCAGCTTTTTGGCCATTACATCTTTGGCATCGGCACGATACCATTCAAAATAGCCGCTATCGTTCATGCCCCAGGTTAGGGTGAGCACGTTGGGCTTTTTTGAAAATACATCATCGTCAAACCTGTCGTAGATCTGGTTAATAGCGTCACCGCCTATCCCTACGTTGTAGCAGGTGATGCGGGTGTTGGGCAAATGCGTCATGTAATACAGCCAGATATAAGAGTGGTAGTGGCCACCATCGGTAATGCTGTTGCCTACAAAGGCTATCCTATCGCCGGCTTTAAAGGGGGCTATTTTTTGGGCGCTGGCGAATAGGGTTGCGCAAGCGGCCAGGAGTAGTAAGTATAATTTTTTCATTATTTTATAAATCGTTTTAGCAATTTGGGTTTATAATTATGTCTTTTCAGATGTTGTTTAAAATTATTTGTGTCGATCCTGCTATTCAAACTTCATTGCCGTTGATTTTAACCAACGGTTGATAGAACTCGATGATAGGGCTTTAGCCCAAGTACCGCTTGCTATGTCTTCGTAGTTCGCTTGCATCCGGCATTTAGGTTCACAACGGCTTTATGCAATACTATAATCATTGGCCGCTCATTTGCCGCGGAGGCTGTTACTTTTGGCTTGGCCCAAAAGTAACCAAAAACCCAAGACAGAAAAAAGCTTCAGCCCGCAAGGCCATACGCCCGGCCCGCTTTTCTGTCGGGCCACCGCGCGTTTTTACAGCCGCGTTTTTTTCACCCATAACGCTTCGTTTTACCCATCACCTCATTGCGAAGCACGAAGCAATCGCGAACTGTACGAAGCGGTCGCGCATAGCGGCTCGGCTTCCGTGCGATTGCTTCGTGCCTCGCAATGACGTGGTGGTGAATGGCATGGCGGATCTACATACCCTCTCGGCTTTCTTACGGTTACTTGGTTCCCCGCAATGACGGGTTCTGGTTTTTGTTATCCTCTCTTAAATCCCCCAGCCCTCATTCGGTTTATCGCCCATCGTAAGCTCCAGGCTCCCCCCGGCTGCTATATCCTTATAATCCAAATAACATTTATTGTAAGCCTTACCATTCAGCTTAGCGCTTTGGATATACATATTACTCGCCGAGTTATTAAAAGCAGTAATAGTAAACGTTTTGCCCTTAGCATATTTAGGATCAAGCCTCAAAACCACTTTATTAAATACCGGACTGGTAATTTCCTGCCTGGTATCGCCCGGGCAAACAGGGTGCAAACCACTGGCAGCCAATACATACCAGGCCGACATTTGCCCTACATCTTCATTACCTACCAAACCTTCAACCGAGTTATGGTAAGCGCGACGGCAAATCTCCCTTGTCCATTTTTGGGTGAGCCATGGCGCACCCAGTCGGTTGTATAAAAACGGTACGTGGTGAACCGGCTCGTTGGCGTGGTTATAGAAATCGTTCCACATCATATTATCGGGTGCCTTTTCGAAAAAATTGTTCAGATCGGCAATGGTTTTATCCTTCCCGCCCATCATTTTGGCCATTCCGGCTACATCCTGCGGAACAAACCAGCCTTGCTGATATGGGTTACTTTCAATAGTGCCATACCATTGTTTTGTTTTGGCCGAATCAGGCCAGGCTTTCCATTGACCGTTATCATCTTTGGGGCGGTACCAGCCTTTTTCGGGATCGAATACATTTTTGTACGCTTCGCCGCGTTGGTTATATTTTTTAAAATCGGCGGTTTTGCCTAAGTTTTTGGCCAGTTGGCCAACGCACCAGTCGGTATAGGCATACTCTAAAGTATAGGAAAGGCTCAAATCGCCGCCGGTAAAGCCTTTATCGCCATTACCAAATTTTTCTACCGAGCCAACCGAGAGGCGGTATGCCTCAGGCACATTAAAATTCCTGATCCCCTTTGCATAAGCATCGGCAATAACCGATACCGCGGGGTTACCGATCATGCAGCCACTGTAAGCATTTAAGAGCTCCCAGCGTTCCAGGTAATCCTTCTTCTTCTCATCGGCAAGTGTTACCAGCGAGTTCACCATATCATTCACCAAAGCCGGGTTGATAATGGTTTGCAAAGGCATCTGGCTACGGAAAACATCCCAGCCGCTAAAAATTGTACGTTTTTGGAATGATGTGGTTTGATGAACCTTGCCATCGCCCCCCATATAATGCCCGTCAACATCGCTCACGATGCGCGGATCGATCATGGTGTGGTATAATGCGGTATAGAAAACAGTTTTTTCTTCGGTAGTGCCGCCTTGAACACTTGCTTTGGCCAGCGCGTTGTTCCAAAGGGCTACTGCTTTTTGATGTACACCGTCGAAATTCCAGTCTTTGATCTCGGTGTTAAGGTTATTTTTCGCTCCCGCGATACTTACGAAAGAGATGCCTGTTTTAAGCAATACCTGCTCGTTGGCTTTGGTATTAAATTCGGTGTAGAAGCCTAAATGTTTACCCTGCTTTTCTTTAACGCCTTTCAATATGGTTGATTGAGCAACCCTTTCGAGGTATTTGTCGCTGGCTACTTCGTCCAGTTTACGTTTCCAGTCGTCGGGGATATCGGCTGTCCAAACGCCGAAATCTTTGAGTGGTTTGCTGAATTCGGCATAGAAGTAAACGGTATAATCGGCCTTGCCATCGCCATTGCCCCAGCCGCCGCCGTCGGGCGTGCATTTCATCCAGCCTTCTATGGTATTGGCATTAACGACTTTTACGTATTGCAAGGTTGACGTTCCACCTACCCTGCGGGCGAGGTCTATCTGGATGCGTGAATCTTTTTGCTGCGGGAAAGTAAAACGTAGCATACCGCTGTGCGGGGCAGCAGTCATTTCAGCTTTGATATTATAATCTGTAAGCAAAGCGCTGTAGTACCCTGCGGATGCTTTTTCCGTTTTCTTATCGTAATTGCTGCGATAACCTTTTACCGACCCGTCCATTTTACCGGCAATGGTGTAAAGCTTACCCGCGGTGGGTATCACCAAAAAGTTGCCCAGATCGCCGTACCAGCCAATACCGCTCATTTGTGTCATGGCGAAACCTTCTATACTGGTTTGCTCATGGCTGTAGCCCGACCCGTTATCGCCACCGGTAATGGTATTCGGGCTAACCTGCACCATGCCGTAAGGCGTTGTTGCGCCAGGAAACGTTTTGCCGAGGCCATGATAGGTGCCCGCGTCTTTAGTACTGGTACTGGCACCAATAAATGGGTTTACGTATGACGCCGGGCTTTGCGCTTTCAACAAGGTTGAACCAAGTGACAGTGCAGCAGTAAACAACACAGCTAAATATTTTTTGCCCGGCAAGGCCGCGGAAACGGTCCGTTTAGTATAGGTCATTATTTTGATCCTGAATATGTTATAGGATGTGGTTATTTGTAATTGGTTACTACGGCCTAAAGTAAATACATAAAATCGTTTTAGCAAATTATGTTTAATAAATTTTACAATTGAGGTTGGTAAGGGATTAAATTATCGTAATTGTCAATAAATCCTCATAAGACAATAAAATTAGTCATGCTGAACTTGTTTCAGCACCCCACACGCTAAGCAACCATGCTAAGCAAAGCGTTTACCTATCCTGTGGGATGCCGAAACAAGTTCGGCATGACGAGCGTCTTTTTTTGCTAAATTTTCTTTACATTAATCAACCTCACCGTTCGGAAGCCAAACCTCGGAATACTAATATTCAACAAATTACCTCCTGATTTTTGTTTAGCAAAATGCAACAACTGCTTAACCTTGCCATCTAACTCAACTAAATCAACTGCATCCGCGTTTAAGTTTAGCAAAGCCTTAACATCAGCAGTAGTACCCGCGTTAAAAAACCTCACCAGCATATCGTTCCCATCAAACTCCACCGAAGTAATCTCAACATTGTTATTATTTGTACTGATGAGTGATTTGACACCACCATCCGCAGGTTTTCCCGGATACGCTAACAAAGGTTCGCTCCACTCCGTAGCATCGGCCCAGATGCCCGCTTTATCCCACTTCCCGGCATGCGGAATCAGGGCGTAATGTACCTGTGTTGGCCCGTTAATAGTATAATTACGCCCCCATAAGCCCATACCGGAGTATTGGATATCCAACCCTAAAGGAAAATTCTGCCCATGGGCGTAACTGGTGGTATGATCGGTAAACAGCGCCATACCGTATTTATCATTATCGCCGGTAACATCTACCCAGGTATGGATAACATTGTTTTTAATGCTATCCCAGCGGGTATAAAAAGTATTATTCAAATGGCTCTCGGTAACATCAAAAGGGGCATTTTTATAAACTTTTTGATGTTTCAGGTTGAGCGGGAATAGCGCCAGCAGCTTATTCCTGTCATCATAAAAAGGTTTAGCAGGTAGTTCCCATTTGTAGGTGCCTGGTTTAATGCCCTCCCCTATTCCCGGGTTGCCTTGCCAATCAATATTCAGGTTGATATCAATGCGTGGCTCGCCTTCTTTAAGGCTGATAATCTGCGTATAAGCACTGCCGTTGATAGTGCCATGTAAAGCTACTTTTATAGCAAGCGGGCCTTTCTCCAAAAGTTCGACTTTAACCGGGTTATCTTTGCTCGATTTAAAGCCGCCATCGTTATAAAAGTTGCCACGCAACTCATTAAATGCAAGCTTATTGGTTTTATCCACAAACTCACGACTGTTTAAACTTTTGACGATCAGAGTTTTAATAACGCCTCCGTGTTGAGGGTCGATAACAACACGATAAAGGTCTGTTTCCAATTGATAGCTACCATCTGCAAGCGTTTTAATATCGGCGCCTTTTGTAGTAGTTCCGTTTACTTTTTTAAGCTGATAAACGGCGTATCCCATAGACGGAACAGTTGCCTTAAATTCAACAAAAGCATGATTATCACCGGCTGCGGGGCTTAATTGAGCGGATATTTGCTTGCCGGCGCTATCAAAAACACCGGTATTTTCAGTAGTAAAACCCGCTGGCAGATCAAACTTTACAATCCCTATACGGGCAATGCCCAATGTGTTATAAACAGTGATAAAATCATCTTTTTCTTTAAACAACGCCGTTGAAACTGTGCTGATACTGTCGCTTTTACCATTTGTAAACCCCGTCCAACCTATCACCTTGTCAGCCCAGGTATCGCCGGGCTTACCGTTATAAGGTACTATCCAACAATCGTGGTGTTGAGATAGTAAAAGCGTGCGCCAGGCAGCATCAAAATCGACCTGCGGGTAGCTACCGCCACCGTAAACCTTTGCCATAGCAGCCAGTTTCTGGCTTTGGATGATCTTGTTCTCGGCAGCCCTTACCCGTTGGGCCAGCTGTTGCGTAACCTGCGATCCCCAAACCAAACTCACCTGGATATCTTCCTGCGATACTTTCCAATCCGGCCGAACATCTTTGGCCGCTACATTGGCGAAATAGTTCCGCCAGGTAGTATATTTGCTGTGGATGCCATTCTTATCGCCTTTACCAATAAAGGGGCCGCCTTTCCATCCGGCATCCTGCAAGGTCATCCCGATGGGATGTTTAATGCCATCAGCATAAGAGGCTTTAATATAATTTGCGCCGTTATCCCAGGCTATGGTTTGCCAGGTTGATTTGTCTGAAAGCTTTTCAACGGCATACCTTGGCGAGGTAATAATCCCCGTACCATCAGGCCCTATCCAGTTAACCAGCCCTCCGCCATGCGCTCGGGTATAGCCTCCAAAGCAGGTATTGGGATTTTTGAGCGAGGCGTACTTAAAACCAAATGAAGTTAATATCTGTGGCAAAGCGTTTGTAAAACAAGGCTCTTCGGATGAATAAGATGTAAACGTAGCACCTGGAAAATGCGCCCTGATCTTTTTAATGCCGTAGCTAAACTGATGGATGATACTCTCGCCCGAAATATTGTAATTATAGCTCTGGGCATAGGCCGGGTTTACGTATTCGATACGTCCGTTAAGGCTTTGATCGGCAAAGAGGGCTTTAAAATCGGCGTAGGCTGTGGGATCAACTACCTGTGCCCTGTCCCAGGTTTCGGGTTCCAGTTCGATGTTGATCTTCCAGTCGGGGTTCTTTTTGAGCATATCGGCCATGAAACGGGTGTTCCAGTCAGGATAATGCCCCCAAACTCCGCCGTGATAACCATCAATATACCAGGCAGTTTGCGCTGATGAGCGGGCGGATATACACGTGATAAGCGCGGTGCTTATCAAAAAAGTTTTGAGTTTCATAAGGTTATGGGGCAGGTATTATTTCAATGAGGTGATTAACCGGTTTATTGATACGATAGATCTCGTTGGTAAGCAGATCGATCTCTTTTTGCCAGACATCGCGCACGCTTTTAAACCTCGCTTTTTGATAAGTAGGCACCGTTACAGCCACAAAAAAGTCCTTTTTGGCGTAGCGCTGCAATGAATCGATGGTATGCGGGCCATCATTAAACAACAATCCTTTGGGTTTTAGGATAGAGTAGTGCATCCAGTAATACTCCCTCAAGCGGCGTTCAATCGTCCAGCGTTCTTCATTGAGGTGCATAATGGCCAGGGCCTGCTGATATTGGGGGGTATTATTGATCAGGGCGAGGTTGATGCCTTTGTTATAGTCCTCAGCAGCCCATGCCCCCATCGACTGGCCATCTATTTTAAGCTGATATTGTTTCCCGTTTGCTAAACCTTTAACCTGCAAAAGCTCCTCGTTAAACTCATCGATAAACGGAATTACCTTTAAAGCCAACGATTGCGCCTTAGCAGGCTGACCGAAACCGCCGGGGATAGTATCTAACGGATAAGGCAATGAATTAGCCAGATAGTTGAACTTAATATGCTCAGTACCAATAACCGGAGTTATGATTGTGCAGTTTTCGGCCTTCTCTACTTTTTTACTGCCGATATTGATCACTACATCAGCTACCTTTTTACCGGCCAATCCCTGCGCTTTTAAAAACAGGTAGGCCATCACCATTTGGCCATCGTTGGTTGGGTGGATCCGGTCGCTTCCCTGCAAAGTAAAGGCTGAATCGGTTTGCTGTAGCCTGGCGTTAATGGCAACCATAGGGTGGTTAAAATCCAAAAACTCCCAGTGGTTACGCGCGGCTGTATTTTGCTGATCGGAAGCAATTTGAAGCATGGCTGCGTTTTTACCTATCAATGGCGTTATTTTAATCTTCGCTTTTTCATCATAGGGTGATGAGGCTATCATCACTTTCCTCACTTCGGGATGCTGTTTCAGCTTATCCTCTATCAGCCTGAAACTTTTTAACGATTCGGCAATTTTCGCAGCATAGGTAGAATCGGCTTTGGCACCTTTCAGGTTTTGATAACCGGTATCATTCATCCCGAAGGTTAGCGTAACCACAGTAGGCTGGTGCGCAAATACATCGCCATCCAAACGCTCCAGTATCTGCCCCGATACGTCGCCGCCTATCCCAGCATTGTAAACCGTAATACGCCTGTTGGGGAACCGGGTAATATAATATAACCAAATGTACGAGTGGTAATGGCCCCCATCTGTAATGCTGTTTCCGGTAAATACCACCCTATCGCCCTGCTTAAAGGGCTGAACGGTTTGCGCGCTGCAAGGCAAAATAAAGGCACATAGCAGCAAAAAGCTATAGTAGATTTTTCTCATTTATAATTGGCTAAGCGACGACTAATTAATTCGCTAAATTGATTTAGCGAATTAAAGCAATAAAATCGATTTAGCAAATTTTTTTATGTAAAATTTATCGCGATGTTATTTAACCGGGAAACAGCTAACAAAACATAAATAAAATGAATGGTTTATTTGCAAAAGCCGGGTTGCATTTTTACATTCGACCCAAGATTTTTTTGTTGTGTTTAAGCCACTTATCACCCTCATTTCCATTAGTCTGCTATCGTTTTTACATGCAGAGCCAATTGTTAACAGCAAGGCCGTTTTGGCCCGTAAGCAGGTCCCCGTTTTATGTTATCACCAAATTCGTAACTGGCGTGCAAGCGATAAACAGAAGGATAAAGACTATATTATACCACCCGCAACATTTAAAGCGCACCTGAAAATGCTGGCCGACAGCGGTTACCATACCATTTTGCCCGACGAGCTTTATAACTATCTAACCACCGGCGCTCCCCTACCCTCAAAGCCAGTCATGCTCACTTTTGATGACAGCGACGGCGACCAGTTTACCGTTGCCCGCCCCGAATTGAATAAATACGGCTTTAAGGGCGTTTATTTTATAGTAACCAACAACCTGGGCAAAAACAAATACTATATGGACCGCAAGCAGGTAAAACAACTGGCCGACGAAGGCCACATTATTGCCTGCCACACCCGCGACCATATGAGCTTCAATAAACTAAAAGGCGCCGATTGGGAAGCACAGATTAATGTACCCACGCAAAAACTGGAACAAATTACCGGCAAACCTGTAAAATACTTTGCCTACCCCTATGGCATCTGGAATACCGCAGGCCTGCCCGAGCTACACCAGCGCGGTTTTAAAGCGGCTTTCCAGTTAGATATGCCGAGGGATAACAAAGACCCGATCATGACCATAAGGCGCGTTATAGACTGCGGTTACTGGAGCAACCAAACCCTCGATTATTATATTAAACATGGCTTTGGTAAGCCGGTAAAGTAGGCATTGGGGCAAGTTATTATTTACCAGGGACGTTCATTTCATTACCGCAATAACTTCTGACACCGACAAATAGGCTTTAGTCAACCTACCGAATATCGAGCTAAAGAAAATCATCGTTTTGCTTAAAAGCCCTGATAACCTCATCGGTATTCACCACTTCGGCAAACTCATTATTGATTTGAGCCAACGCTGACAGATGAACGGCCTCCGCGCTATAATGCTCGCCTTTGATGCCTGTTTTTGAAAAAGCGGCTGTAGCATCGGCCACTACAAAAGTATGGTAGCCATAGTTGCCAGCCATCCGGGTTGTGGTTGATACGCAATGCTCGGTAGTGAGGCCTGCAATTACTACGGTATCGATACCCGCTTCATCAAGCCGTTGCTGCAAATCAGTACCGATAAAAGAACTGTTTACCGATTTTTTGATAACCGGCTCACCAGGTAAAGGTTTTACAACATCCTTTATAGCATTGCCGGGATTATTTTCATGCAACAAAGAATCGGGATTGACAGAGCAATGCTGGATGTGGAATAAAGGCAGTTTATTGGCCCGCCAGTAATCAAGTAGTTTACGGGCGTTTAGCTCGGCATCGGGATTGTTACGCTCGCTGCCCCAATAGTTAATGTTATCAAAACCCTGCTGTATATCAATCAGTATCAATGCAGGGTTGGTATTTTGGAGTGTTTTCATGCCCCAAAACTGCGGCTTTGTAACAGCCCCGTTTTTGCTGTGAAGCTTTATTTGTTTGTTTTTTATACCGATTCGAAACGGGTGCTTTTAGGCGAAGTGCCAAACCGCTGTTTATACACTTTAGAGAAGTGCGAGATATTCTCGAACCCGCTGCTATAGGCAACCGCGGCCACCGGATCGTTGGAGTGTTTTAACTGGTACTCGGCATATTCCAGTCGCCGGTTCAATTGCCATTTTACGGGCGTGGTATTGAACCTGTCGGTAAACTCTTTTTTAAACGCGCTTACGCTGCGGCCGGTAAGCCTGGCCATATCATCGATAGAAAGCTGGCGGTTAAAGTTTGTTTCCATAAAATAGGCCAGGTCTACCTTTTTCTGGCTCACCAGATCTTTTAAAAATGATACAAAGGTTTTTGATTTATCGTTTGATAAAATTTGCAGCAATACCTGGTGCGCAGCAAATTTTACAATACACCTCGAATAATCCTGCGGATGGGTAATGTGCTGCATAATCTTCGCTACATTGGCATCTATAAAAGTTGAAGTTTTAAAAGTAAAGGGCGGCAAACCGGCGCTCTGCCTTTCATGCCTGAACTCGGGTACATGGCTATCCAGAAAGTAGTCAACAAATTCGTTCTCCATAAATATCAGCAGGCTGCTATACTCATCCGATGGAAAAATCTGGTAATTCCCCCTCCTTCTAAACTGGATATCTCCTGCCTCAAGGTGCTGTGTGTAGCTCCCATGCCTTACGTCGATATGTCCTTTCAGTATTATCTCCAAACAATGGGCAGTTTGCAGGGTATCATCGCACCTGAAGGGGCGCTTTTTATCAATGATAATACCATACATATCCGAAAGGCGCAGGCGGATATGCACATGATGATCGAGCAGGTCTTTGGGAATTTGTATCATTGCTGCAATTAGTTACACACTAAGCTACATTTTATGCCGCTATTTGCACAACCAACCGGGTAATTGTAACAATGGGATGATAAAGGCATCAATAAGCCCCCGTGCGCAGCTGTTGTTAATTTGATTATTGCACCAGCAAACGATACCACTTTTGGGGTAGACAAACTTTGAGGTTAAAACTTCATATTTACTAACTATTATTAAAAATTAGCTTTAATTTGTGCAAACTTAAACAATATTACTTTTTTATGAACCGACCTAAAATCTTATCTGTCCTGCTGTTGCTTTCATTGTTTATAGGCAACATAGCACGGGCAGACGAAGGCATGTGGATTCCGATGCTGATTGGTAAAAATTACGACCAAATGAAGAAACAGGGCTTCCGCCTAACTCCCGAAGACTTGTATAACATCAACAAAGCCAGCATTAAAGATGCCATCGTTTCGCTGGGTGGCGGCTTTTGCACCGGCGAGGTTGTATCAGGCAAGGGCCTGCTGTTCACCAATCATCACTGTGGTTTTGAGTCTATCTCGGCTAATTCAACACCACAAAATAACATCCTCGATAATGGCTTTTATGCAAAAAGCTACACCGAAGAAAAGCCCATCGCAGGCCTGTATGTTGAATTTTTGGTGAGCATAACTGATGTTACTCCGCAGGTAATGGCTGCCCTTAAAGGCGCCAGCGATGCAGAACGGGGCGAAAAGCTCGAAAAAATAAACAAAAAGCTTATTGAGGCTGCCACTAAAGGTAACCGCTACCGTGGCGCCGTAAGTTCGTTTTTTAAAGGCAACCAGTATTTTTTGTATTTGTATGACAAATTTAGCGATGTACGTTTGGTTGGTGCGCCGCCACAATCAATAGGTAAATTTGGCGGTGATACTGATAACTGGGAATGGCCACGTCATACAGGTGATTTTTCAATTTTCAGGATTTACGCTGATAAAGACGGTAACCCGGCCCCTTACTCGGCCGGTAATGTACCTTACACGCCAAAAAAATTCCTGCCAATCTCATTAAAAGGTGTTAAAAACGGCGACTTTGCCATGGTATATGGCTACCCCGGCAGTACAGATCGCTACCTTACATCAAACGGCGTACGTTTGGCTGCTGAGCAAACCAACCCTATTATAGTGAAACTGCGCGACATCCGCCTGAAGGCCTGGAAGGAAGAAATGAATAAAAGCGTTGATACCAGGCTTAAACTTTCGTCCGAATACAATAAAGTATCCAACTATTGGAAATACTTTATAGGGCAAACCGAGCAGTTAAAAAATCTGAACATTTACGGCCAAAAACAACAGGAAGAAGCCGAATTTACCAAATGGGCTGCAGATAAACCGCAATATGCCAGCCTGATGAGCGATTACCAGAAACTGTACGCCGCCTATAAGCCCTATGCCATTCATAAAACCTATATAAATGAGGGTTTGCTGGCACCCAGCTTTGTAGATGAAGCGCTTAACAATTGCTACGGACAGTTAGCGCTTGAAGATAAGGAACATACTGCCAAAGAAAAAGACGAGATAAGAGAGGAATTGAAAAAGGATAATGACGACTATATCAAAACCTATAACCTTACGGCAAATAAAAAGATCTTCACCCAGATCATGACCTCTTGGTATATCGATATACCTGCCGATCAGCACCCTGCATTTATTGAGAATATAGTTACCCAGATAGCCCCCGGTAACCCCTCGCAGGCTTTTACAAGGTTTGCCGATTATTTGTGGGAAAAGAGTAACCTGATAGATACAACAAAACTTAAAGAGCTTTTAACCGATCGCACAGTCGAAAAGCTTCGTGGCGATGCATTGGTGCCTTTTGTGATCAATCTTAGTCCGGGTAGTTATAAAAAAGCTGTTTTTGGCACTAAGCTGAGTGATTTTGATACGCAGAAAGAAAAACTGGATCGCATTTACCTACAGGCCCTGCTTGAAAAAAATAAGGACAAGCTGATGTCGCCCGATGCTAACTCAACTATGCGTATCACTTACGGCAAAGTGCAGGATTACACCTCGAAAGACGGCAAACATTTTGACATTCAAACCGATATTGACGGCGCGATGAAAAAATACAAACCCGGCGATGATGAGTTCGACCTACCGGCATCATGGCTGGAAGCCTACAAGAAAAAGAACTTTGGCCAATATGCCGATCATGGTACTTTACCTATCGATTTTATCACTAATAATGATATTACAGGCGGCAACTCCGGCTCGCCGGTCATTAATGGCGATGGCGAACTAATCGGTTTAGCTTTCGACAGTAACTGGGAAGCCATGAGCGGCGAAATTGCCTTTAACAAGGACTATAAACGTACCATTTGCGTTGACGTGCGCTACGTGCTTTGGTGCATGGATATTTTAGGACATGCCGATAATTTGATCAGCGAGCTGGAGATCCATAAAAATTAATAGCACTTTTTCTCCCAGATTTAACTTCGACTAAAGGCAGCACTATCACGGCTGCCTTTTTTCGTTGTTCAATTCTCTCTATAAATATCACCGCAAACCATCAGCAATTTCGTGCCAAATTAATTTAACAAATGCAGACCGCGTTTGCGCAGATATTCTAATAATTCCCGTGGCCTATCTGTTTGTATGATTGTAGCTCCGTGTGCGATGATCCAATCCCAGCTATCTTTGGTATTCCCTAAATCAACGGCTGTATCATCATCGTGCCCGGCATTCAAACTCGCCCATAATGAGTTGATCCAGATGCGGGAGCCGTTGCGGTTGATGAATTGGTTGTTTTTAAGGATAGCTGAGGTATCTGTACCAAAATTCAATTCAAAAGCTACCGGTTTAATATGGCGCTGGTAATTTTCGATGGATTGTTTTGCGCCCGGTTTATCCAGATCAATTACGGCCATAAAGGTGATGCTATCAATAATTGTCGGATATTGCTTCCTTACTGTTTCATAACTCTCTGTTGTTTTAAAAATAGCCTGGTTTAAAGTACCGGTAGCTTTTAAAACCTGGTAAGCCTCACTATAGTATGGATAGCTTTTATCAAGATTTACCAAAATTTTGCCTTTTATCAATTCCATTACTTCCTGTAGGGTGGGTATGGTATTCACGGTAAGCCGGCCCAATCCATTTTTCAAGTGAAATTTCTTTAGCTCGGCCAGGGTGTAGTCGCCGGGGCTTCCCTTGCCGTCGGTTGTACGATTGATGGTTTGATCGTGCATAATAACCACTACGCCATCTTTGGTTTTATTTAGGTCGAGCTCAATGATATCTACCCCAATGGCTATGGCATATTTAAATGCCAGCAACGAGTTTTCGGGAGCATCGCGCCAGTCGCCGCGGTGGGCAGCCACCATAATGTGCTTATCAAACGGCTGGTGTAATTGTTTAATCAGGCTGTTGGCCTTTGTGGTTTGGGCGTAGCCTGTTGAGCAATACATTAAACCAAGCGAAGCAATAACTGCGAGGATTTTTACTTTTTTTAAGTACATATTATTTTTGTTGATGGGTTAAATAAGGACCAAATACTTGTTTTACTTTAATTACGGGGCTTTTATCATCCAATATAAAAACCGAATAATTTTTACCGCCTTTTGCTACCCGGATGAGCACATGTCCTTCAAAACTTTTAAAACCTTTGGCAATCCAAAAGCCGAGGTAGGTTTTGGTTTCGGGCTGCATGTAGGTGTCAAATACATCGATATTATCGCCTGATAGCGTTTTCTCCGTTAATCTAAAAGCTGCTTCCTGCCCCGGCTGATCTGAGCACCAGCTTTGTTCAACAGCAACTTTCGGAGCAAGGGTTTTCAGGAAAGCATCGTTGCCGGCATCCCGGTTACCATGATGGTTTAGCGTAAGGGCATCTACACGGCCAATTACCTTTGCCATAGGGGTTTCAACATCACGCCTGCCGGGGTAATTGATGCCTTCATAGCCTGTGTTATCGCCGCCTGCATAGTAACTAAAAGCGCCATAGCTTATTTTAATGGCATTACTGAGGGGATTTTCGTTAAACTTTCCTTTTTCTAACAATTGTCCGGTTGTAAAACAGGTGTTTGTCCCCTCTCCTTTTCCCGTCCAGACTTCAGCGTTTGATTTGATGTTCCGAACTTCAAAATCGGGGTATAATTCAGGGCGAATCAATAAATTTATCTGGCTTTTACTTCCCGGTTTTTGCGCTGCATACTTCATGCCGTCATGGGTTGATTGGTATTTTACAAAGGCCAGGTAGTTATTGAAAGTAGCGTTATTGCGATAGTAAGTTACCAGATCTACAGGATAGGTTCGCCCCCTATCCAGCATGTTTTTAATAGGAATAACATCGCCTACATCTGTAAGTCCGGATAATTGGTAAGCGCCGTTAGCAGCCTGCGGGCTGTTCTTTTCGATATTACCGTAATGGTCGCCATGGAAATGGGTAATCAAAGCATAATCAATAACAGGCTGCCTGTTTGCGGGCATCACCTGTTTAATATAAGCGACAATCCATTGCCCCGGCCGTAATGAGCTATCCGGTAACGCGGTCGGAACTTTCAACGGAGCGTTGGTGCTTTCAAATTCGCCGGCATTCATATCGCCTGCATCGATAAGCATCGTTGTACCATCCGGAAAAATCAGGAAACTTGAATTTCCGCGGCCGGTATTGATAAAATGGATATCCAATTGCCCTTCCTGCCAGGTCGGTAAATGCTCATTCACCGTTTTTTCCTGGGCATAGCTCCCAACAATCAAAAACACAGAAACAAGCGCTAAAACTAACTTCTTCATATAGTTTTTTGTAAAGCGGGTTACCGGTTACGATAACCCGCTGATAAAATTAATAGCCGGGGTTTTGTTTAATAGCCGGATCGGTATTGATTTGCGATTGAGGTACCGGCATCAGCAAATTATGCTGATCTATAGTGATCAGGATATTATTATCCTTAAACCATTTGTTCATTACACTAATAGCCGTACCGGTGCGCAACAGATCGAACCAACGGTGGCCTTCGCCAATCAGCTCAAGCCTGCGCTCTAAAGCTATAGCATCGCGAAGATCGGCCTGGCTTGAGGCAGCCGTGTTATCTAAACCTGCCCTGCTGCGGATAGTGTTCAGGTACGTTGCAGCCTGGGAGCTATTGCCCAACTCGTTTTCAACCTCGGCCAGCATCAGCAATACATCCGCGTAGCGCAAAACAACAAAATCGCTCGGGCCGTCGGTAATAACGGTGGTTGGCGCAGTTAACTTATTATCAAAGGGTGCGCCCGTTGGTGCCAGGGTTACATACACGCCCTTCCGGAGATCGCCCGCGGTATAAAGATTATACAGGCTTAAAGTTGGTAGGTTATGCCCCTTTGCGCCGGTTACCGTAGCCGAAGGGCTAAACTGCTGAAACATAATGCTCCCTTCCGAATTACCGTTGAGGCCCGATGTAAACTGAACCGCAAAAATGATCTCTTTATTATTTTCATTACTTACAGCGAAAACGTCCTGCGGTTTGGCCATTAATACATGCCTGCCCGAATTAACTACTGCCTGTAACTGTGTTTCGGCATTGGTATAATCCTTCAGGGTAAGATAAACCTTGCCCAACAAACTTTCGGCAGCGGTTTTAATAACCCTTCCGGGCTGTCCGGCGACATCGGGCAACAGCGGAATAGCGGCGGTAAGATCGGCTTTGATCTGATCATAAACCTTAGCCGCCGGTTGACGGCCAAGGCCAAAATACTGGTTAGGATCGGTAGTTTCGGTGGTTACCAGCGGCACATCGCCATATAACCTCACCATATTAAAGTACAATAAAGCCCTGATAAACAACATTTCGCCTTTGCGGGCCTGTTTTACAGCAGGATCGGTATAGGTGATCTTATCTATCCGGTTCAATACTACATTGGCCTTCTGGATGCCCTGATATGAATCGCGCCAGGTTGTTTCAACAATATCGTTGGGTGGTATGGTAGTGAACTGATCGAGCTGGCCATAATTGCCGCTATCGTTTGACGGCACCTGGTCGAAGGTATTATCCGAAGGGATCTCGGCAAAGGCAGGCAGGTACAATCCATACAAACCTGTTGATTGGAGGGTACCGTAAACCGAGGTAACGTATTCTTCGGTCTCGGCCTGGTTGGTGATAAACTTGCCCAGATCTTTGGATGAAAGCGGGTTTTGATAAAGCTCTTTTTTGCAGGATGATGCCGCTGCCGACAGCATTGCCGCAATGATAACGATGTATTTAGTTTTCATGTTTGTAACAATTAAAATGTAACGTTGGCACCAAAAATAAACGAGCGGGCAACCGGGTAGTTGGCATTTGATAAGCCATCGGTAAGCACATTGCCACTGGTAGCATCAGGGTTATAGCCCCTGAATTTTGTCCAGGTAAAGAGGTTATTAGCTGTACAATACACGCGGATATGGCTTATTTTAACTTTTGAAGTTAAAGCCTCGGGCAGGTTATAGGCCAGTTGCGCGTTGCGTAAGCGCAAATAATCTCCTTTGTAATAAAAAATACTTGCTGCACGGGTTAACCTCCTGGCCGATGACAGGTTACCAAGGTTGGGTTGCGCGTAAGTGCCGCCGGGATTATCAACCGGGTGGTACCGGTTTTCAAAATAATAAACGCTCGGCATCGAAAAGCCCTCGCCCGAGTCATCAAGCGTAGCTAAGCCGTTATCGTATATTTTGCGGCCGTATACACCGTTAAAAGCAACGTTAAATTCAAAGCTTTTGTAAGCGATATTGGCACCAAAGCCATAACTGAATTTGGGGCTGTAAGTTCCGTACGATACCTGGTCGCGGCTGTCAATTACGCCATCGTTATTGGTATCTGCCACTTTATAGTCGCCTGTTAAGGTACCTGCAAGGTGGGGGCTGCTGTTAATTTCGTCCTGCGTTTTATAAATGCCGGTTATATTATAGCCATACATGGCAGCAACCGGGCCGCCTACTTTGGTAATAAAGTTGCTTGCAGGCCCCTGTATTATTTGAGTTTGACCGGGTGCTAACGCCAGTACCTTATTTACGTTTGTAGCCAGGTTGGCATTAAAACCTATCCTGAATGGCCCCGCATTAAGGTTATTACCCGAAAGCTCGAACTCGAAACCATGATTTTCTACCTTGCCAATGTTCTGGATAGAGTTGGTAAAACCAGATTGCTCGGGGATAGGCACATTAAGCAGCAGGTTTTTGGTAGTGCTTTTATAATAATCGGCAACGAGGTTAAATTTTTGGAAAAACGCAAGATCGATACCGATATCTGTTGAGTTTTTGGTTTCCCAGGTAAGGTTATTATTGGCCGTAGTAGTTGCCGCAAAACCAGGACTAAGCGTGCTGCCAAAAACGTAGTTATAGTTATAATCATTAGCACCATTTGCAGATGCCGAACCGATAAGCGCTTTTGAACTGTAAGAGCCTATCTGGTTATTACCCGCCGATCCCCGGCTTGCCCGGATCTTGGCAAAAGTAAGCACCTTGTTTTCGGGGAAAAAAGATTCTTTACTTAGAATATACCCGGCTGTTACCGAAGGGAAATTGCCCCATTTATTGTTATCGCCAAAGCGCGACGAGCCATCCCTCCTGATGGTTGCAGATAATAGATACTTATCGGCATAAGCATATTGCAAACGGGCCAGGTACGAGATCTGTGTCCACTGGTAACGGGCGGATGTTACGCTGTATGCGCTGGCACCGCCTATATTGGTGATCTTATCATCAGGGATCCCGGAACCGGTAACAACTGTATTAGCCCCGTTTTCGGACTGGAAAGTATAGCCGGCCAAAATATCAAAATCGTGCCTGCCGATGCTTTTGGTATAATCAATGGTATTTTCGGTGATGTAATTGTAGATATGCCCGTTGGTTTCGATAGCCGAAGCCGGTTGCGGGGCCGCGGCGCGGTATCCGCCTACATCCGACGGACGGTAATAATCATAAAAATTACTCCTGATATCGGTACCCAAAACCGTTTTAAACTTCAAACCGGTTATCGGTTCAAAAACAAGGTAAGTATTGCCGAAGAGACGGGTATCGTTCAGGTTATTTTTGATTTTGGTAGCCAAAGCTATCGGACTTTCGCCCAAAGCGCCATCTTCGGGTGTGTTACCTTTAATTTCCTGGCTGATGGCAACCGAACCATCGGCATTATAGGCCGGGAAAAAAGGATAGCTGATAGTTACATCGCTCACCACATCGTTGGAGTTATTGGCATTATTGTTAAAATACTTCTCTTTGTTAAACGACGGGTTTACCGAAACGCCATAGGTAAACGCTTTGGATATTTTTGATTCTACTTTAATTGTTCCGCTGTAACGCTCCAGGCCGTTATTAATCACAATACCATCCTGTTTAAAATAGTTGGATGAGATGTAATAATTGGTTTTGCCCGATGAGCCCGAAACCGAAAGGTTATAGCTGCTCATGGGCGCTTTACTGTAAACTTCATCAAGCCAGTTGGTGTTGGTTAAGCCCTGCGTACCATCAAGATAAGGCTGCAGATAATTTAAACGCAATTCCCTTAGGGACGCTCCTTTCGAAACCCTGGTAGCGCGGTCATCATTAATACTCCTGGTATTAGGCGATTTAGAAACATAACCCCAATCCCTCGCTTCGGTAAAATAGGTGGCGGCCTGGTAGGCATTAACATATTTCAGGTTATCATGCCTTTCCTGGAAACCGGAATACACATCTAAACTAACTTTTACCTTATCGCCGTTGCCTTTTTTTGTGGAGATCAGGATAACTCCATTAGCCGCCCTCGAACCATAAATAGCTGCTGAGGCCGGATCTTTCAGGATATCGAGGGTTTCAATATCCTGCGGATTAATGGAGTTAAAGCTGCTGCCTTCAGATAGCGGAAAACCATCTACCACAATAAGCGGTGCGCGGCCTGCGGTTAAAGTACCAATCCCCCTGATCACAACCTGCGGATCAGTTCCCGGCTGGGCCGAGGCATCATTAATTACCACACCTGCCGCCTTGCCGGCAAGCTGCTGTGCAAAACTTGCGCCCGAATAGCGGTTCAGTTCAGCTCCTTTTACAGTGGTGATGGCATCAGTAATTTTTTCGCGCGATTGCTTGCCGTAGCCTATAACCACTACCTGGTTTAGCTGGCTTACATCGTCATCAAGTATAATTGTAAGCGTGGTGCGGCCGTTTAAAGCTATTTCCTGCCGTTTATAACCTACCGAGGTTACCTGCAATATGGCCTGCTCATCAACAATAATTTTAAAGGCGCCGTTACCATCTGTTACCGCTGTCGATTTTCCGTCTTTAACGGTTATGGTAACGCCGGGCAGTGCTGCGCCCTTGCTGTCTTTTACGGTGCCGGTTAGAGTTATGGGTTTCAAACTTTGGCTGCTGCCTGCATCTTTTCCGTTAATAACAATAATGTTGTCAACTATTTTGTAGGTTACGGGCTGATTTTTCAGCACTTTATCAAGCACCTCGGTTAATGGAGCGTTTTTTACATCGATGCTGACCTTGTTCAGCGAACTGAGCAATTCAAGCTTGTAAAAGAAATTGTAAGTGGTTTGTTTTTCGATGTTTTTAAAAACACTTTCCAGGCTAACCTGCTTTTGTGAGAGGCTGATGTTTTGACTATAGCCGGCTGCGCTGATCTGCAAACAGGCGGCAAGCATTAACAGGGTAATCAGTTTCATGCGAATGAGCATTGATTGCACCCGGGTCATCCCCGGATTATTTTTTACAGGTGTTGCACCTGCGGGCATTGTTTGCACCGACCGATTATGCACAGGCCGGCCGCAAAAAGTATAAAATTGCATACCTTTGTATTAGTTAGGGTTACTTGTTGATTTAGTTGGCAAATTATTTGAATAAGCCTGCCCTGATCTCTGCCGGATTGTGCTCGAACACGCTCCGGCTTTTTTATGGGCAAACTTTAAAAGGCTACGGCCTTGCCGTGTTCTTTTTCCGTTTGTGTGTATCTATTTAACTATAATTTTTCCCCCTTCAATTGTAAAATGCATTCCACTTAGCTCCAGTACCTTCAATACCTTCGAGGCATTAACGTTCCTGGAAATTTTACCATAGTAGTGCCCCGGCTCAATCTGCCCTTCATATTTTACTTCCACATCATACCAGCGCGAAATCTGGTTCATGATGGTTTTGATATCGGCCTTGTTAAACTGGAAATAGCCGTTTTTCCAGGCTATCACCTCGTCGGGATCAACGTCGTTGCTAACAATCAGCTTATTTCCATTGTCAAGCTGCGCCTGCTGTCCCGGTTTAAGTAAAACCATATTGCCGCCGGTTGTTACCTTTACGCTCCCTTCAAGCAGGGTAGTTTTTACAACATTTTCATCCGGGTAGGCGTTGATGTCAAAATGGGTTCCGAGTACGGTTACTTTTTGGTTGCCGCTTGTTACTATAAATGGTTTTTCTTTGTTCTTGGCTACTTCAAAGTAAACTTCGCCGGTAATTTCTACCTGCCTCTCGGTACCGTTAAAGGCTGTAGGAAAACGGATAGATGACGCGGTATTGAGCCATACTTTGGTACCATCGGGCAGTGCCACCTGGTACTGGCCTCCTTTAGGTGTGGTAACGGTATTATACATTACACCTGCCGGTTTGGCGGCTGTCAAATCATCGGCAGCAGGGCGATATTCTACTTTGCCTTCTTCTTTTTTATTGATATTGGTTATACCCTGGCGGGCAAGTAAACCTTTGTTACCACCTGTTAAACTCAGCGTTGAACCATTGGCCAGCGTAAGTATCGCTTTATTCCCTCCCGGCAGGAAATCATTTTTTACGATATTATTTTTTACCGGATTTTGCTGCTTAGGCTGCCGATAGAGATAAAGCCCTGCAGAAAGAAATACTAAAATGCTTGCCGCTGCGGCGTAGCTAAACCAGGACCTCTTTTTCCTGATCCGGGGCAGCTGAACCTGGTTATCTGAAGGTAAAGGTTCGGATAAAACATTCTCGTTATCCATAGTTTCGGCCAGGTATTTGTCAAGCTTCCCTTCACTAAGCAAATGCGCAAATATTTCTAACTCATCATCACTTACCCGCTTTTCGAGATACCTTTTTACCAGTTGCCTGTAATACGCTTCGTCCATTTATTCGTGGCTTTTAATACCATGACTTTAAAAGGCAAAAACAGGGTAGCAGGAAAATGTTCTTTTTTTGAAATTTAATGTTTGAAAACAACGGCGAGCAAAACACTAAGCGAAACACCAAGCTCGGTTTCAACTTTAGCGCTCAAAACCTTCATGGTAAATACCATATGGTTTTTGATGGCATTGCGTGAAACGCCCAACTGTTTGGCAGCTTCATCGTAAGTTTTACCCTGTTCGCGGCAAAGCGCAAAAACTTCCCTCGAACGCTCGGGCAGGGCAGCCAGCGCGTTCTCAACAAATAAAAGATATTCTTTAGTAAGGCGCTCCTCTTCTATGGTATTACGATATCCTGTAATGGTAGCCGAGATCTGGCTTATGGCAGTTTCTGTACGAAAGGCTAATTTCAGATGATCAAGCGCCAGGTTCCGCGCTATGGTAAACAGGTACGATTTAAATGATTGTACGTTACCAAGCTGCTCGCGCTTATTCCATATTTTAATAAAAACATCGTGGGTAGCATCTTCGCTTAACGTGTCGGCATGCAAATATTTTTGCATGAACCTGTTTATCGGAGCTGCATAGCGACTGTACAATTCATTATATGCAGCTTCATTTCCGCAAACAAGTAATTGCTGCAATTCAAAATCAGATAATGATTGTACAGAAGCCATTTTTCAACAATACTTATTGCTTTGGCAAAGTAAGGCTTGTATTGTTACCTTATTGTTAAGCAATTTATAATACTACTCTTGCATCGCTGTTTTGCTATCAAAACGTCTCCCAATTATAAGGGATTTCGGCCAAGCAGAAAGAATATAAGTTATTAACAACAACTATTTAAGTTCGGTTTTTTATCGGGCTATACTCCTTGATGTTTAAGGGTCATTTTCCGATACAGAAAGTATTTAGTAACTAATTATCAGCGAGTTAAGAGACTTTAGATACAAATCAGTCACAAATGTCTTACATTTTTTCGAGCCTCTGATTTTATACTTTCTCTCTATTGATGGTATTACAAAAATAAACACTTATTTCTTGGATTTATATTATTCTAACATTCAATGAAGCAGCGTAAGCCAGCAACCATTCCTCATTCCGTTTCCAGTATAGGATTGGAGATTTAACTTCAGTTGTTCAAATTTTCGGACGTGAGCTCATAGTTATAAGCCTTACGTTTATAGACAAAGGTCCACAGCACACGGTTTACTTTCCGGCATGCACCACTCCCCTATTATTCTGTCGGGATTATGGCAGTACAGTTAACACCAAAGCAAAACGTTCTAATAGTTCCTCCGGAGAAGGCAATTTGTGATAAGATACTTTAACGCCTTCCTACATCCGTTTTTGTGATAAGTCACGGATCTTGTCGTTCAACCAACCAGATGGCGCGCTTCCTTTTTTCCAGCAATCTAAACCCACTACCAAGGGCCCGAAAAAGCGGACTTCCTCCGCTGCAACCGGCCGCAAAGCGTTTCGTTTAGTGAGCGATACGCCCAACCGCAGCAATCGCGGCCTGAAATTCGATCATAGCCAGCTGGTAGCAGCCCTGGGCGAACTAATCAAAACCGAGACTGATCCGCTGAGCATCGGCCTGTTCGATAACTGCGGCTCCGGCAAAAGCACGATCATTGAGCAGTTGCGCGCCGACTTGGTCAAAGACAGTCTCCCAGTCATCATTTTCGACGTATGGAAACATGAGTATGACGCGATGCGCCGCACTTTTTTGAAAGGAATGGACGAGCATCTTTCCCAGGCCTTCTACGGCTGGCCTATTGTCCGCAACCCTAAGGCGATCGATGTTCGAGTCTACAGCGCCGTCAACGTTGGTTCGGAAAAGATCAAGATCAAATGGAGCGGCCTGCTGCTCAACCTGGGCGTGCTGCTGGTGCTCTCCCTCCTCATCCTCGGCCCTTTCTTCGAAGGCTTGGTACTGATCGATGCCCTTTTCCATCACCAAAATCTCGACCGGTTCCGGGAAACCAAATGGGGCCAGGCATGAGCGACGCGGCGGCAAAAAATGCACTCCGGCAAAAGGAGACAAGGCTCGCCTCAATAAATTTCATAAACAATAAGAATATATTGCGAGACAAACAGTCAAATTGAAATGCTGGAATACCTTACGGACCGGCTTTTTCACACCCCGCATGCATTGGAAAAGATAAAGGGATAAAGCTTCACGTTAATATCGATGATATAATGCACAAAATAAACAAGGCGGCTACTATCTTACTGATTACAATCAAGTTAACAAGCAGTTCTTTCAATTATACTTTCGGCAAAATTGGCGAAGAAATATATCCGAGCCTGCAAAAATTGAAAAGTCAAAATTGTTACTCCGGCTGCCCGATAATGGCGAGGGAACGAAATATACGTCGCCATAAACTAAAGCGTCTTTTGGACTAAAGCAGGTCAGCTTGACGGGCCGCCAACTACATACCCAACTAATAACAGAAACGACAACTCCTGTCGCTTACCGAATGGACATCGATGTTTAGGAAATGGTGCCATAATTGCATTTGGGTAGGCAGAAAACCGAATCATTTAGTCTCATCCGGACAGGGGTTTAGATGTTGGATAACGCGTACAACAGATCATAATTAAGTGAGATGCGGTATTCGTTCAGGTAACGCTTCGCATCCAGCAGCAACCGTTCGGAGTTTATATGAAAAAGGTAGCTGGAAATTACTCTCCAAACTACCTCATTTCTTTAGTATGTGATACAATTTCACTTCCCGAAATAATTTCTCAACTCACCGCTATTCTCAGCAAAATTCCACCTGATTTGATCTGCTTTGCCATCTCCGTTGATATCGGCGAAAAAGAAATCAGTATCACTACTTTGTGATGTTCCGCGAAGCGAGTAGATAGGACCATTGAATTTATTACCACTTTCCGAGTAATAGAATTTTAATTTACCAAGATAATTTCCGGGGTTCCAATATACCTTATCCGCACGGCCGTCCCCATTGACGTCGGCAAAATAGAACTGTGTATCTGCAGCGCCGCTGGAAGCACCTGAATCTGTAAACGTAGACGAGGCTGTAAACGTACCATCCCCATCCGAAAGGAATACAGCAGGTTTACCTGAATTAAGGGAGGTGTGCCACAAAATTTTATCGGCCCTGCCATCATCGTTTACATCAGCGTAGTAAAACGTAGTTCCCGCAGTTGTGCTGGCCCCCTCGGCTCCGGATACAACGGTTCCGTTAAAGCTGCCACCTGAGGTTGCGAGGTAAACGCGGGTATGACCGTTATCGAAGGTTGAGTTCCAGTAAATCTTATCTGCCTTACCATCGCCATTAACATCAGCAAAGCTATAAACGGTGGTAGTTCCGGCGCTGGTACCTTCCGGATTATCAACCACCGTCGAACTGAAGTTTCCTCCCGAGGTAGCCAGATAAACACGGGTATGACCCGAATTTAAAGTAGGGTCCCAACGGATCTCATCAGCTTTGCCATCACCATTGACATCGGCATAATAAAACCTCGTAGTTGATACTGTGGATGCAGCTGCCGAATGCGGGATACCGGATACTGCAAACGTGCCATCGCCGTTTGAAAGGAAGATCTGCGGGCGGCCGCTATCATACGTAGGGTTCCAGTATACTTTATCGGCCTTCCCGTCGCCGTTAATATCGGCAAAATAAAACCGGGTAGCCGCGTTGGCGCTTTTGCCATTGGCATCAGCATGGGCACCACCGAATATGGCAGGTAAAAATGTGGCGGTTACCGGCCAGTGATCTGAAGGCCAGTTGCCGCTATAGCTGGTAGTGATCACGTCCCAGGTGGTATAGGCCATGTTACGGTCGCTCATCATCCAGTCAATTTTACCGGTTCCGGTTGCTGTCCAGCCGTGAAAGGTTAAGTCGCCATCACTGTCGCCGAGGGCATCCACAACGTCAAGACCGCTTTTCAGGTTATTGATCTCATCAGTTCCCGGTTTGGCGTTAAAATCGCCGAAGATAATCTCAGGCAAATTTTCGGTATTGTATTGATTAACGGCGGCAACCAGGTTTTGCGAGTTTTGCATGCGTACCGGCTGCGAATCGTATTGCCAATGACTGTTGCTTAAAAAGTATCGCTGACCGGTAGTGTTGTCTAAAATTTTCGCCCACGTACCTGTATTTACATCGCCAAGCACGACGGTACCGCTGCTTTGCAGGGTAAACCTGTTGGTTTTATAAAAGATAACTTTCGGAGTGCCCTTACCTGCGGTTTCGTCATAATAAACGCCGTACCCCAATGTTGCCATTTGCGGGATAAACCAGGTTTCGAACGAATTATCTGAAAACTCCTGCAGGCCGAAGATATCCGGGTTATTGTCTACAATGATCTGTCGGATAAGCGGCTGCCTTTCGGTAATGGTTTGCGGATCCGCAGCATCGTTGTGTTTAATATTGAACGATAGCACCTTCAGTTTGGGCACATCGGCTAAAACCGCCATTGTTTTTACTTTAATGGTTGATGTTTTAGGCAGATCAGCAGCGGGCTGGGCGAGTTCCAGGTTCTTTTTACAACCTGCTAAGGAAATGGCTAACAAAGCAGCCGCGAACAGCTGATTTTTACGCGAATTTAGGGCAAGGCACAGCCTGCCTACGTTTTTGAGGCTTACGGTTTTCATGATGTTTAAATAGGATTTTGTTTGTTTTTTAGATGTTATTGAAGGTTATTTAGCTTTTAATAAACCGGGATATACCACACCATCAACACCCTCCATCTTCAATCCCAACAATTCCGCAACAAGCGGTGCGATATCTTCCTGGCCGATAAGCGGCAATACAGCACCTTGTTTAATACGCCTGCCAAAGGCCAGAAATCCGGTTTGGATCTCTTTAAAATCTGTTGGCATATAGCCGTGGGTGCCGCCTTTGGCCGCAGTTAATAATTCGCCTTTGGCTGTTGCGCCGAAGCAAATACCCTGGTATGCGGCCAAAGCTAAAAACGCGTTCGGATCACCCTGGGCGGCAGCTATTTCCTGTTTGTTAAGCACGTGGAATAGTTTTTTTATACCCTGCGGAAGATCGGCAAGGGCTTTGTTCACTTTCTCTAATGAGGCTTTATCCTTCGGATCGTGGAGGTGCAGGAATGCCGAGCCGCCGCTCTGCTGGAAGTAGGCTTTCCAGCTTTCCTTACCGGCATCATTATATAAGCCAATTTTGGCCAGCATTACATTAGGGTTAAACTGGGTATGGATATCAACAAAACCATGATCGCCGGTGATAATAAAAGTGGTGCTATCTTTTAAGCCAGCCATTTCAATGGCATCCATCATAGTTTTCACAGCAACGTCCACTCCAACCACAGCCGAGCGTACTTTATCCCCGTCGCGGCCCTGCTCGTGCTGGTAATGGTCTGTGAGCCCAATGTGGATAGCCAGGAAACCGGGTTTGTATTTGCGTAAAATGTAGGCCGCCATGCGGGCTTTGTTCTGGTCATTAGTGTAATCGTTCAATACTGCACCATATTCACCTAATTTGCCTATCGCGTTTTCCTGTACTTCGTCAAACAGTGTTTTAGGGTTCGATTCCTGGTAAAGAGCTTTAACCTCGTCTTTCTTTTCGCCTTTGTCTTTAGGCAGGATCACATACTCAGGCAGGTTATAATCAATTGGTGCACCAACGGTTACCGGCCAGCTTACACCTGCGGTAATAATACCTGCGGCTTTGGCGGCTGTCCACACGGTGGGTACTTTAATATCTTTATAGTACCAGAACCATTTTCCGGTTATGCCCAGTGGTTCAACTGGTGTGTTATAGTAAATACCATGCTTAGCAGGCAATACGCCGCTGATGATGGTGGTATGTGAAGGATAAGTAACCGTTGGAAAACTTCCCCTTACCCCTTCAGCATATGAACCCTTAGCCATAGCCTGGCGGATGTTCACCATCCCCCACGATGGATCAAGGTAAAATTCAGGGCGGAACCCATCTATACTGATCAAAACGACATGTTTGTCCTGCGCTTTGGCAGTTGTGGCAGCCAGTAAAAGCAATATGATGCCTTTCAAAATCTTCTTCATTGTTGTATTAAATAGATCGATGTATTGTATTAAAATAATTGTACGGTAAAGCGGCTGTCGGCATCGGTTTCCTCAAGTTTGGCATAAGGAGAAAGGGTGCGCACGCTCAACGTATTGTCCTCTACCGAAAATTTGTACAGGCGCATTAAGCCGTTGCCTCCATTCGGGCGGCTCTGGTAATCGCTCAAAAATGATTTGATGGTATGCCCGTTGTAGGTATCAACCCTATATCCCTCGCCATTATCACCTACGTGGCCGCAAAGCATCATGAAAATATTGGCGTTGCCTTTCAGGGCTTCGTAAATGGCTTTGCCCTCGGCATTGAATGGGGCAGGTTGTGAGTTGTTGCCGGTAACCGGGTTGAAATATAAGATGGAGTGGCTAATGATAATGGCCTTGCGCGACGAGTTTTCCTTCAGCACTTCATTTGCCCAACCATAAAGCTGAACCTGATCTTCATTATGCGAATCAAACTCCAAAAAAACGGCAATAAAATCCATACCTCCCGCACTAAACAGATCGTAATGACTATCGTTATTTCTACCGTAATGTCCTCCGTAATATGGCCTGCCTTCAAAATGCTTTACCCCAAAGAATTTGTTGTAATTGGTCGTTGTACCCCTTACCGCATATTGGGCAGGGTACTGATCATGGTTACCTACGCTAAGTCCATACGGAATGCTTACCGGGTTTTCCAAACCATACAGGGCTGTTTTGGCCAAGTACCATTCCGAGCGTTCGGTTATCGGGTTATCGCCGTGATCGGTAATGTCGCCCATATGGGCTACATAGGCTATATTTTCCTTCTGTTGATTTTGCTGGATCCAATCGATCTGGGCTTTGAACATATCAAAGGTTCCGCCCAATTGGGCCTGGGCCAGGTAGTACTGCGTATCGGGTAAAACAGCAATAGCGAAATCACCTTTTTTTACCATTGCTGGTCGACCTGGAGTATTTAAGACTGTTTCAGGCTCTTTTTGCTGGGCAAGCGTATTACTTACTGCAGCAAACTGCAAGGCAAATACACCTGCAAATGCAGATATTTTATATTTTGAAAGCATATTTATTCGGTTTAAAAAAGGCAGACGGACATCTGTCCATCTGCCTCGAAAAATTAATAACCAGGGTTTTGGGTCATCACACCCGGATTCAGGTCGATCTCGGTTTGCGGGATGGGGTAAAGCAACTTACTGGTGGTAACATTATAAGTATCGGGTGTAAGGTATGATACCTGTGTTTTCAGTGCCGCTCCAAAAGCATTCATTACGTCAACAGCCCTGCCTGTACGTACCAGATCGTGCCAGCGATGGTTTTCAAAAGCCAGTTCCACGCGGCTTTCGTGCAGGATGATATCCCTTAACTGTGCCTGATCAGCAGTGGTGACAGGATCCAACCCGGCACGTGCACGTACGGCGTTAAGCGGCGTTAATGGCGATTTACCTTGTTCGTTTTGCGCCTCGGCCAACAATAGTAAAGCACCCGAATAACGATAGATCGGAAAATTATCACTCGAACCGGTTATGGCTGCAATAGGCGTATGCACGTATTTTTTGATGTAAGGCACGCCAGTTTTACCCGCGGCCGGTGTATAACCTATGATACTTTTGTTGGCCGAGTAAGCGAACAGATCGCTGGCGTTGTAGGTACCTTCGGCAATACCGATAGATGCATCTAAACGTTTATCATTAGGCTCGTACGAATTGATGAGATCCTGCGTTGGGGTATTCCAGCCACCGGTCGAGCTGTTGTTGATGGCAATGCCGGTTATAACCGATGTATTGGTACTACGCGGCAAAAAGTGAAAGGTGAGCGGGTTTGGCGAAGTGCCTACCAAAGTCCCCTCTAAAAACTGGATATCAAAAACCGACTCCTTGCTGTTTTTATTAGTTGGCGTAAAAGCATCGGCATAGTTGGCATTCAATCCATAACCCATACCTGCCATGGTGTTAAGCAACGTTTCGGCATCAGCCCATTTCTTTTGGGTTACATAAACATCGGCCAGTAACATGGTTGCCGAGCCTTTGGTAGCCTCGCCGGTTTGCGGAAATTTGGCCGGGGAAGGTAACTCGCTGATGGCATCTTTAGCATCGGCGATAATCTGCGTATAGACCTGATCAGCTGTTGAACGTGGCAGAAATGCTTCATCCGCGCTGGTAACCTCTTTTAAAAACAAAGGCACTCCACCAAATAAACGCACCAGTTTAAAGTAATACAAAGCACGTAAAAACTTAGCTTGTCCATCTAATGGTTGTTTTACCGAAGCATCAAAAGTTGTTGTTTTCAATCGCTCAATAACAATATTGGTACGCGAAATTCCGGTATAACAATGCTGCCAAACCGCGTTAACGTACGAATTGGTTGAGGTATTGGTAAAATTAGGAATAGCCTCGCGGTACAGATAGGCTGTACCCCTATCACTTGGTTTTGGCTGATAAATAGTATTATCAGAGCGCATCTCTGAAGTGAAGTAGTCATTCACCAGCACATCGCGCAAAGGGGCGTAGGCAGCGATAACGGCTTGCTTAAACTGATCGGGAGTTTTATAAAAGGTAACGTCGGTATAGGAATCTTCCGGCGACAGGTCAATATAACTTTTTTTACAGGCGGTAGCACCAATCGCAATCAGGGCTAATAGTAAATATATTTTTTTCATCATATTATGATTAGTATCCATTATTTAAAACTTGCTGAAACACCAAATGAAACCGTACGTGGAATAGGATAAGCGTTTTCATCAACACCGATACCTAATGTAGGATCGAGACCGGCAAAGTTGATCTCCGGGTTCATGCCCGAGTACTTGGTCCAAACAAAGGCTTGCTGAATAGAGGTGTACACGCGGATGCTGCGGATCAGCGCTTGATCATTCATATTGAAACGGTAACCTAACGAGATATTTTTAGCGGTGAGGTACGAGCCGTTCTCGACCCATTGGCTGTTAACCGAACGACCAAGCGCTGTCGTACCCGTTTTGGTACGTGGATAAATGCCTGAGCCGGGATTTTCGGGCGATCGCCAACGATCGGCTGCCGCGGCCAGCATCACACGCGAGCCATCGAGGTTGGTTTGGTAGGCCCATTTGGCTGCGTTTAATATTTTACCACCTACCGAGAAGGCCATGTGGATATTCAGGTCCCAGTTTTTATAAACAAAATTATTGGTTAAGCCACCGGTGAATGACGGGGTGGGATCGCCGATGAACGTACGGTCGTTAACATCATCTATCACACCATCGCCGTTAATGTCTTTCATTTTAAGCGTGCCCACATCAGATGCACTGCCGTATTTGGCCGAGTTTGCCAGATCGTTAGCATCCTTGTATAATCCTAACCAAACGAAGCCGTAAAACTCGCCTAAGTGATGTCCTTCCTGCTGGCGGAAGTAATCAGAAGTTACGGTATTGTTACGGCGGATATAGCCCGGACTAACCAGGTCTTTAATGCGGTTACGATCGATGGAAATGTTTAGGTTGGTGCTCCATTTCAGTTTACCGTTAAGGTTTACAGTATTCAAGGTAAACTCATGGCCCCAAAGGTTAATCGCGCCAACGTTATCCAAAAGGCTGCCAAAGCCCGATGCTACCGGAATAGGACGGCTCATGATCAAGCCATCGGATGTTTTATGGTAATAATCGTAAGTAAAGTTGATTCGGTTGTTCAGGAGTGATATGTCAAAACCAAAATCCAGCTGCTTGTTACGCTCCCAACGCAGGTTTCTGTTAGCCAAACGGTTAATGGTTTGCCCTACTACAGATTGACCATTCAGTTCATAAAAATACTGACCTATGGTAGCCTGAGCCTCATAATTATTGGCAAAGAAGTTATTACCGGTAACACCATAGCTGGCACGCAACTTTAACAAGCTAAGCACACGGAAACGCTCCATAAACTTTTCATCACTAACAACCCAGCCTGCCGAAACCGATGGAAAGTTACCATAGCGTTCGTTGGTACCAAAACGTGACGACCCGTCACGACGGATAGCACCTTGCAGCAGGTAGCGGCCTTTGTAGTTATAGTTTACACGGGCAATGCTTGACAATAACGAATAAGCGCCATACCCGCCACCGCCATTTGATAAAATTGTTGCCGCGTTTACATATGGGATATCATCGCCCGGGAACCCTAAGCCCGTAACGCTGCCATTGGTACCGCTGTATTTTTGCGCCGAGTAGCCTGCCAATGCTTCGATATGATGATCGCCAAATGATTTGTTGTAAACCAGATTTGCCTCGGCGGTGTACGATCCGTTATCGGTAAAGCCGGCGGTGCCTGTAGTTTGACCAGCTGTTGAGGTTACTACACCCGACTGGAAATATTTGCGCGACTCGTTGCCTTTATCAATAGCGACATTGGTACGCACACTTAATCCCTTTAAAAACTCATAGTTTAAATAACCGTTGGCCAGGATACGGGTTGTTTTATAATCATCATTGGTTAAAGTAAACTGTGCTAACGGATTAATATAAGCCACCATGCCCGGCGAGTAAGTATCGCGGTTAAATGTACCATCGGCATTATAAGGTGATTTCAACGGGCTCGCCTCAAAAATGCGTTCGAACAAGCCACCAACACCATCGGTGCTTAAGCGGTTGTTATGATCTAAACGATAGCTTGGTGCCAGGTTGAAACCTATCTTTAATCTGCTATTAGCCGAAGTAAAATCCTGGTTAATGCGGGCCGAAAACAGCTGCGTGCCGGTATTGATCAATACACCATCCTGTTTCTGGTAACCCACCATAACGGTAGAGGTTGACCTTTCACGGGCAGTTTGCACAGTAATATCATAGTTTTGAATTGGCGCTGTGCGGGTTAATAGTTTATACCAATTAGTCCCTTCGCCGTATTGCTCCGGGTTTAAATATTCGGCCGGGGTGGCTGTGGTATAGTTTGTTTCGTATTTGCGGGCATCGGCAAATTTATCATTCATGTACTGGGCAAAACCGCGGGCATCCATCATTTTAGGCACAAGCCCATCGGGGATTTTTTGCACACCATAATTGGCGTTAAACTCAACTTTGGCGTCGCCCGGTTTGGCGTGGCGGGTGGTGATCAATATAACACCGTTAGCCGCGCGCGAACCATATAATGCGGTAGCCGAAGCATCTTTTAAAATGCTGAAGCTTTCAATTTCGGCAGGATTGATGTTGTTGATGCTGCCGGTTATCGGACTGCCATCAATGACAAAAAGAGGGTGGTTACTGGCATAAAACGATGCAGCCCCACGGATACGGAACTCCACACCACGCCCCGGCTGCCCGCTGCTTTGCGCTACCTGCACACCCGCTGCTTTACCCTGCAATTGCTGGGCGAATTGCATAACGGGCATATCCTGTAGTTTTGAGGCGCTCAACTCAGTAATTGAGCCGGTAATTTCTTTCGATCGTTGTTTACCGTAACTTACCGTTACCTCTTTAAGCTGATTACCACCAACCAAGGTAAAACTGATAGATGTGTTTTTATCGCCGGTAACTTTAACATCTTTAATGGTAGATTTTTGGTAGCCCAAAAATGTGGCTTCAACAGTATAAATACCTTCGGGCAGGCTTAGTGAAAAAGTACCATCGGCACCGGCAATAGCGCCGTAATTGGTGCCAACAACTTTAATGGTAGCACTTGGCAAAAGCCCGCCGCTCTCATCAGCAACGCGCCCGGATAGCTTACCGATGGCATATTTATAAAGGATAATGGTACCGGCCTGCTCTTTAAACCCAACACGGGTATCTTTAAAAAGCTGGGTTAATACATACCCCAGCGATTGGTTAACGTAACTGACATACGAAACCGGTTTGTCCCTGAGTTGCAGATAATCTTCATCATAAGCAAAAACAACATTGGTTTGCTGTTGTAATTGCCTGATAACAGTTGCCAGATTTTGTTTTTTAGCGCTAATGCTAACGCTGGTATTCAGCCCCTGGGCTTTGGTAACGGTTGCTTTAACAGTTACCAGCCCTATTGTAAGCGTAATGCAAATTAATAAAATGGTAATGCGCATAAATTGCCTCCATAACTGTGTACAGAAATTCATATTTTTATTGGCTTTGTAGTTTTTGAAACGATTGCTTAGCTCGGCAGGCGTGGGTGGCAGCCCATTGCCTGCCTTTTTTATATATTGTATAAAGTGTGTTGGTTGCTTAGTAAATAATTATCTGGTTGTCCTCCTTTCTGTAGTGCGTACTATGTATTTGATTTATCATGAGCAAGGTTTGATCTACAGGTAAATTTTGTTTTATGCGGATGGTGAAACGGTAGCCGCTAACTTTATCGTTGCCTGCTTCTAGCTGAATGCCTAACTGATTTTTAACTACAGTGGCCAGTTCGGCGAAGGTGGCTTGTTTCAGATCAACATAGCCGCTTTTCCAGCTTTGAATATCGTTGATATCAACAACATGAGTATCTGAAGTACCGGCTTTCCTGTCGAAGCTTAATTCCTGGCCTGGTGTTAGCAAAGCGAGAGTTTTGCTCCCCTGAGTAACCCCTACCTTACCGGTAGCAACTACAACTTTGATAGCCGGGAGATTTTTATAGGCGCTGATATTGAATGAAGTTCCCAATACCTGTACATTCACTTTCTGGGCATGTACAACAAAAGGCTGTTTTGCATGGTGCACCACTTCAAAAAAGGCCTCACCGTTATCCAGGTATATTTCACGGCGCTTTTTATCAAACCGCTGCGGGTAACGCACAATGGTTGAAGCGTTAACCCAAAGCACTGAACTATCCGCCAGTACCAGGCGTTTTATCTGGCCGGCATGGGTTTGCAATGTTGTGTAAACGAATTCTTGTTTTTTGCTTAGGCGGAGGTAACTTATCAACCCAATGGCCGATACCAATAAAACAGAAGCGGCTACGCGCAAATAAGGCAGCCAAAGTTTTTTAGGCTCAATAACCGGCGGCTGAATAACTGAGCCAATACGCGATAAAAGATTGTTTTTGATATTATCAGATAAATTGAACCGGTTTTGTTGCGGGTACGATTCGTACCAGGCTTCTACCAGGGCCCGCTCGGTTTCGTTGGCGGTACCTTCCTGGTACCTTTTTAGTAATTCCCTGAATTTATATTTATCCATTTTGTCGTTTTCAGCATTAAGTCGCTGTAAACGGCCGGAAGTACTTATAAATTAAGTTATGCTTATGTTAATTATTTGTGAAGTATCGCCAGAACGATGCTAAAGTAAGCGGCGTATTTTTCAGGATGTTTTTCTTTGATGGCGATTCGTAAACGACGTAGAACCTCCGAAATGTAGTTTTTTACGGTTTGCTCGGCCAGGCCCAGTTCGGTGGCTATATCCTTGATGCTATAGTTTTCGGTACGGAGATGGTAAATTTTTTGCAGCGTTTCCGTCATGTGGCTTACCTCATATTCGAGGGTTTTCTCCATCTCGTAATAATCGGTATGATCGGCGATCGCGCTTTCCAGGATGTTGATGCGCTGCAGTGCATCCTGAAGCCGGAGTTCGTTTGTTTTTTCAGACCGGAAGTGGCTCATCACACTAAACCTTACGGCGCTTAACAAATAAGCTTCGAGCTGGGTATGTATGGTTATCGTTTCACGACGCTGCCACAGGCTTATAAAGACTTCCTGAACGATATCCTGTGCTGCATCCTCATCATACAGGCGTGACATGGCCGCTTTAAAAAGCTTTTCCCAGTAACGGTTAAAAAGCTCGTTAAAAGCATCATGGTTATGCTGTTGAATACCTGAGAGTAAAAGCTCGTCCGAAAGTTTTTCCATAATCCCGATACAAACGTAATGATCCCATGTTAAGAAATCTTTAAGAATGCTTTCTGGCGATTGATCAAACGTTCGTCGTCACCAGCAACCTGGTATCACCGTAAGCTTTACTTGCTATTGATTTTCGGCAAGATCATCATTGATGGCCCGCAATGTTCACTCGTTGCAGTTTGCCGGGTTTTATTTAGCAACGGTTCTTTCTCTTACAGACACTGTAAAAATATGGTATTTCGAGGTTTATAGGATCAAAGAGTTGATACTCGTTTAAACAACGCCGATAGAAACTCAGCAGTAGTTATCGATTTTAATTTAGGAACTTTTTTCTCTTTATACCGTTTTCCCATTTATTATGAAGTGTTTTCATCCAATCCGGTTTAGGCCGTGATTTCACCAAGCCTTTATTTCGCATTAATTCAAATTGGAATGCTCGATTCAAGTGTTTTGCTATCATATGTAGCAGCTTAATCTGGTCGCGAAAAAGATGTTGATTACCTTGCTAGGTATTTTCATCATCCGCATGTCCAATATATATGGGATCAATATTAACTGATGAGCCTTTACGGTAAAAGTAAATAGATCCAATAGCGTCAAACGCAAATCTATTTTCCACTCCAGTGACCGATTCGAAATCATCATTAGTGATAAAGGTGTTTAGCGCCTGTTCTTGAATGATCATTTACACTGAGAGAATATTCAAGTTACCGTGAAGAGATAATTACGTGAAGAGATAACTAATGGTGTTAAACCGTCTTGCTAAGCATGACGGTTAATTTCAAATTCAAGGCTCAGATATCAAAGTATGCGGATATTTTCTACTTTATCCAATAGCTTCGGCAACTATCGAATAGTTAGATCATATACTTTCAGATACTTTGACCAATCTCCACCTGTATACTGTCGAGACCGTTTCACTCCGGCAGCACCGTCTTCTTCCTCAATTTATAGTCCTCCATCTCATTTTTTTGAATAGCCTGGAGTATTGTTTTTGTTTGCGGATCATTTTCAAAATCCATGAAGTAAAGTCGTCTTGTATATATTTATTCTTAATATCTATATAAAACCAAGCGCTTGTTCGATTTAAAAAATACGTTCATGATCCATGAACATTTAAGTAAAAAGAACATTTTCTATCCGATATTTGCGTTTAAACATTTTGTTCATTAAATTTGAACGTTCATGACTCATGAACATTCAAATTTAATGAACACCAAAGAACAGGAAATACTTGATCAGGCAACTGAAAAACTGGCGCTGCTGACAGGGGTAACGATTAAAACCCTGAGAGCGGGTGTCGCACAGCCGGACAAGGAATCTGATGCAGAGATAGAAATCTGCAGCGCCAAAAACAAGGTACATTTTGCCGTAGAGATTAAAAACGAGCTGCGAAATAAAAAACTCCTTCCTGTTCAGCGTCAAACGGGGGCAGCAAATCTTCTGGTTGCACAGTATATACCCAAGCCGCTCAAACAGGAATTGAAAAGCATCAACTATAACTATCTCGACGCTGCGGGAAACTGTTTCATACAGACCCCGGAATTATTTATATATATCAATGATCAGCAGGTAACCGAGACCCGGGTGCCGGCGGAGGGAAAATTATGGAAGACAGCGGGTTTGAAATTCCTGTTTGCGATATTGACGCAACCGGAACTCCTGAACTATCCCTACCGGCAAATCGCTGAAGAGGCTGATATTGCTTTGGGTAATGTGGGCGGTTTGCTGGGAGAGTTAAAAAAAGAAGGCTATGTACTGGATGGCGGTCAAAACAAGGGGCTTTTCATCGGGCACAAGGGAAGACTGATCAACCGTTGGGCAGAAGCATATCGGGCAACCCTGAGGCCGAAAATACTGGCCGGCAATTTCCGCTTTATTGACAAAGATCAGGTCCATCACTGGGATCAGCTCGACACGAACCAGTTCAAATGGGGCGGTGAAAATGCCGGTGCGCTGCTGACCAATTTTCTGCATCCTGAAAAGTTCACCATTTACACCAGGGAGCCGAAGACTGTACTGATGAAAAAATTGCGCCTGGTACCCGACCTTAATGGCAATATCGAGATCCTGGAACAATTCTGGAAAGATAAGGAGCCAGGCATTCACACACCTACCGTACCGGCCCTGTTGGCCTACGCGGAATTAATCACCAGCTTCGACAGCCGTAACCAGGAAACCGCGGAGCGCATCAAAATGGAATACATTGACTGAACTGATCTTATATCCCGGCATAACCGAAATGCTGAAAGAAATGGAACCGGTGTTTACCCTATTCGGAATAGATTACTACGTAGTAGGCGCAGTGGCCCGTGACATCCACCTCTCGGCTGATCCGGGCGCCGCAGCGATCCGCAAAACAAAAGATGTAGATCTCGCCATCCTGATCAATAATGAAGGGCAGTTCAACCAGCTCAAAGCCGCGTTGATCGCAACAGGAAATTTCAGCGCAGATGCCCAGGAAACCATCAAATTGTTTTACCGTCATTCCATCGAAGTAGATCTTTTACCTTTTGGGGCTATTGAAGAACCCAGCCGTCATGTAAAGCTCACAGATCCTTCCTTCGTCCTGAATATGCCCGGCTTCCTGGAAATCTACCCCTTCGTTGAGGTTATACAGGTTACGGATACGATGACCATCAAGGTTTGCACGATGGAGGGTATTATCCTGCTGAAGCTGATATCCAATAACGACAGACCGCAGAGAACAAAGGATATCACCGATATTGAACATATTATCCGTGTTTACTTCGACCTTTATTCCGGGCATATTTACGAGGAACACTTTGACATTATGGACAGGTATGAGACTGATCAGAGCGATTATTTGCAACTCGTTTGTTCGAGGGTTATCGGAAGAAAAATAAATCATCTGCTGGCGGGATCAGATGACCTGCGGGAAAGGATCAAGCAAATTATAAAAAACAGGCCAACGACCTGGTGGCAGGCCATGCTTGATGGGTTAAACGACGGAGCGGCACCGGCCAATTGAAATGATCACTGCAACCAGCCTTTTAATTATCAGCTGCAAAAATGACTATGACAGTTATCCGCAATGATCCTGTTAATCAGTATGCGCCAGATCAGCAGCATGAAACTATCCTGAAGGATCAACATCAGCAAGTTCCATTGATAAACCTGGAAGCAGTTAAAGCATAATGACCGGAGCATTCCTGAACCATGGAGCGCCCCGTATTTTCTCCCAAAATTAGTTCATTCGAAAATACGGGGCGAAACGGGGCGGGCGAATGCCCGCCCGCCGGACAATTTTAACTATTCGTATCGTTTAATTTATTTTAGGTTCATAAACCCAAATGTCAGTATCCAGTTCGCCCAGGTAGTGCCCGATCATTGGCCTGACGAGTTTCCAGTCCAACCCTCCGTTACCGCAGCCTAAAGCAGGCATGGCTAAACTTTGAACAGGGTTAGCCTGTAAATATTCCGCTAATGCGATCAAACCGCTTTCTATGTACTCGTAGGCAGATGGCAGTTTCCAATGCCGTTTGGTCGGCAGGTTGATAATGAGCCTTTCCCCTAACAGCAGGTTGCTGTCTTTGACGACCAGCACCTGTCCCGTTTGTAAGTTACCATTCAGGCAAGCCTGACGGTAAACCTCAAAATTATGCGGAAAGGCCAGTTTGAATTGCAGCGCGATGCCCTTGCCCATCACACCGACCGTGTTGACCGTATTAACCAATGCTTGCGCACTTGAGTCCAGTAAATTACCTATTGTGAACCGTAACATCGCTTATTTTTGCTGTCTGATTTCCGTCTCCAATAATACCAGTTTTTGGTAAAAGTCTTCCCAATATTTATATAAATACAATTGATGTTCCGTTGGGTCATTTACCCTGTAATGCCGGTAATCATCCGCCTGTAAGATGGCTAAAGGCAGATCGGTTACTTTAACCTCCCTCCCGTCCAGATCAATAATTTTCATGGTGTTTTTATTGAAGCCACTTTGATGGGCTGTGTCCTGAAATCTTTGAGGTTTAAAAAGAAACCCCGGTTAAACAGTATGCCCTCCCTGAATAACTGCCACAACAACGATGCGCCGACATTGGCCAAAGCGGAATTGATAAACAAATCCTGTTTGGTCAGCGCTTCGGCAAGCGAACAGCTTGGCGTGTTATCCCCCTGTTCGGAGAAATAAAGCAGTTCCCTGAATTCGACCGTAACCAAAGGCAGGCACTCTACGGGGGTATATAATTCCGATGCGGGTTGTTTTATTTTTTCTAAAGTTGAAAGTATAACCTGCCCGCTTGTCCGGCTGTTGCCAAAGTCCATCCAATATTGGACATGGTTACGGCCAGTATGATTTTTGGACAGGTATTTCAATACTTCTTCAATATCATACCGGGCCTGGACCGTATCCACGCAGGATATGGTGATCAGGGCGCTTGCCCGATTTCTGTCCTCTAACAACTGTTGATCGTAGCGCAGGGTTTCGGCTTTCCAGTTTGTGCCGAAAAAACGGTTGATGCGGTTGATCAGCGCAACGGATTTGTGCAGGCCGACTTCAGCGGTCGTAAACAATTGCCTGCCGAGATTGGCGGGTTCAACGGTATCATCATCAAATACCCTGACGAATAGCCCCGCATGACCCAAAGCGATCAGCGCATGGTTCATCCTTGCCAGTGCGGTCAAGACCTGACCTCCGGTACCTCCTGCCCCGATCAGGTTGACGGTAACCGGGTTATAAGGCTGTAATAATTCCTTTTGAACGATATGTACAGCGGGTTTGGGTGTCTTTTTACTCCGGGCTTTCATACGATGATTTGTTTAAGCGTGTAACCTGTTTTGATCAATTCCTCCTGCGGAAAATCCCTGCCTGTTCCCGCCAGTGTGCGCCACAGGTCAGTCGTATTTGTCCTGCTACTGTGGTTGCCGCTGATGGAATGGCTGAACTGGCTGTTAAAGAAATACTGCTCCCAAAGGCTCATAAAATCTTCGAGGCATTCGGTTTTGCTGATCGCGATATTCACCGTCCCCATACACACCTGTCCGCTGTTATAAATATTCAGGTAGGGAGCGTGTTGCAATGCGGTGTTTCCGGCGGGTCGCTGCTTCCCCTTTAGCGCATAAACGCTTAAATGTTCCGCATCGGCTTTCCATACCATGGCCGGTATTTTAAACTTACCGGACGGGATATTCAGGTCAGCTGTAAAGAATAACGTCACTTCCCGTGGCGGGGAATGCCAGACCGCATAACCATTGCCCTGCTGATTGACATACAAAACGTTCAGGGGCAGCAGTCCCCTGCTTTTCAGGTAACCACCTTTCAAGTCCTGTGAAGTTTGCAGCAATTCGGCCAATGCGCCCATTTCTTTAACAGATAAAGGATGTGCGTTAACGGGTTTGCCGTTCGTGCCGATGTCATAACTTTCCACATAGATTTGGGTTTGCGGTTCATTGCTTTGGAACCGGCTGATTTCTCCGGCTTCGTCGTGCCGGTAAATGAGCAGGGCTTTGAATGGTTCAAACCTGCTGTTAAACTGTTGGCTGATGTTCTTCATGGTCATAAGCATTTAATAAATCCCGCAAACGTTCGATCAGGTCAAACAGGCGGTTTTCAAAATCAAAATCGGTTCGTTCCGTTTCAGGCATTTGGTCGAAATAGTAAATGGCTGCCGGTTCATCCATCACGGGCGTTTCCTGAAAACTGCAATTGATCATTTCCATTAACTCATGCTCAAAACAATCGTCGTCACTCCAGTAAAAACCGGTGTATTCCTCCACCCTGATGCGTTCTTCTTCGTCGGGATAAACCAAATCCGGGTGGACACTGCCGGGTAATGAGCGTTTAGGGTATTGTTGGTATAGCTGTAAAAAACCGATGGCCAGTAATTCCCATTCCTTTTCATGGCTGTCCCTGTGGTGGTAACCGGTGACCACCTGTTCCATCTTTAAAAGCCAGTCCGGGTTTTTAATGACGGGCATGATGTGGCCACCTGCGCGCCTCAGTTCGTACAGGGTATCCTCCTGTCGCCTGCGCCATTCCTTATCTTCCTCATCATTCATACCCTCATCCTCCACCTCGCTGATCCATTGTTCCAGCGTCTCGTACTGGTAATCCATAAAGCTGCCGTTCTCCGCGTAGAACGGGATACCGACCACCTGATGCAGGTAAGCGAAAATGACGGTCACCAGTTCAGTGATGCGCCGCTGTTCGGCACATTGCGCCCATAGCCAATACGGCCTGACCGGGATATAAAACAGGCAATGGTTCAAACCGAGGGTTTTGACTACCGACAAAACGGCCTTTTTGCCTTTATCCTCCAGGATGATGCAATGGTGGTCGCTGTCTTTAGCACTCACCTGTTTTTCTACCTCCTGCCATGTCGCATAGATGTTTTGCGGAAACGGCAGCCCGGTAACGGGCAAAGGGATTTGATAGTAATTACAGAGATTGGCAAGGGAGCCAAAATACTCCCCTGCTATCCTTTCCCTGTTCCCGCTGAACGACCAGAACGGGCGGAAACGGTGGTTCAAAAAACCATTACTGTTAATCCGGCGGGTGCGCTCCTTAGCGGGTTGCGCCTTACTTCGTTTGCATCGGGCAGGCGGTCTAATCCCGCCGCCAGTCCCCCGAACAATTGCTGAATTTTCCATTGGTTTCCTTTCTGATCAATTTTCACGATCCTGTTTACTGCTTTATTTTTCATGGCTATCCTTTCGTTCCCATCGTGCTTTCAAAACGGTACTGCATTTCGTCGTCCTTAATGTCAGGGCCTATAATTTTGGCATTGGTCAGCACCGGGTAAGTACCCGCATAAAAATGCTGCACATCGGTAATGGTGAACGCTTCGTTCGGGTCGGTCAGCCGGATGTCCTGCCCGTTCTCTTTATGCAGGAACACCCGCTTTAAAATATTGACTTTCATGGCGTGTCTGATTAGTCGTTGAATGATGCGGTTAATTTATCATAGGCCTCTTTGCCTGCCTGCAGGTTTTTGCGTTTGGCTTCGATGGCTTCGGCCTTGTCGGGATAGTCGGCCACATCGGGCAGGTTGGCGAGGGCTTCGGCGTATTTGGTATGCTGTGCCAGTTCTTTCACCTTTTCCATCGTTTCATCGTACAGCCTTTTCTTTTCCGCTTTGGCCTGTTTATCATCTTCGGGAGGGGTGAACAAATCATTTTCGTCGTCTTTGTCGTCCTCTTCCTGTTCGGCCGGATTGGCCTTTGCGGTTTTATCCTTGTCGGGTTTGGCGTTCTTTTTCGCTTTTTCCAGTTCTTTTTGATAGGACTCGATATTCGTGATCAGTCCCGCCGTTTGTTTGACAGGCTTCGCCAGTTCCTCAAAAAAACGCTCGTCCAGTTCTTCCGCTGTCGCTTTGAAGATCATGGGTGGCAAACCGTTCACCGCCTTTTCCTTTTTGAGTACCACCGATACGGTTTGCACCCCTGTTTCATCCTGATGGATATTGAGCAGGTAGTTGCCGTTAAAGCCCAAACCTGCGATCTGCTGAAAAAAATTCGTTTTCATAAGCTTAAAATTTAATGGATTGAATACCTGCGAGGGCGAGTAAAAACAAGCCTGCCCACAGGAAAAGCGTAGCAATAAAATAAATAACCCGTTCAATGGTCATGATAAAAATAAACCTGCTGTAGGTGGAGAACTGTTGCAGTCCCCCGATTCCCCGGCGGTTAAACCTGCGCCTGCCGATCTGGTAGCGGATGGTAAACCCAACGGCAAGCAACAGCAAGCCGATGGGAATGATATTATTATGGTACGTTCTCATTATTATCTTTCTAAAATTTCGTTACCGTACTTTTGAATATTTGCCGCTTTGGTTTCGGCGATAAATGGCAATACGAATATTTTTATATATTCTTCGGTGGGCGTGCCTTTCTCCCTTTCCCGCCTTAACAGTTCATAGTCATCGGCGTTGATCTCGAACCACCGCAGGGGGCTTGTCCACGGATGGGCGAAGATTTCGGATCGGTAACGTTCATCCCAATCCCGTGCATCGGCGACTTTCATCGCTACCACATCCCGGTCATTAAACAGTTCCCGGATGGCTGCTTTTACCATTTCGGGCGTATGTTCAGCGGTCGGGTACAGCACGAAACCTGCACCGTCACTGCTTACTATTTCATCGGTATATTCTATACCGTTGCGTGTTTTTTCGTAGCGTCTCATTTGAATTGAATTTTGATGTTAAGGGATGGCGTTACCACCCCTGTTTTTTGGTGAATGACCGGATTTCTTTGAGGCTGATCTTATGGCAACCGACCTGTATAAATTTTGCGTTGATGGCCTTGACCTCGTAACTGTCCATCAGGCGCAGATTGCAATCGGTACAACCGCCTGCGGCAAGGGTGTCCAATACCACGGTATAGAATTGCCTGCCGATGGCTTCCGGCACTTCTACCCGTTGGCTCGTTTCGATACGCTTGGTATGGGTATTGAACCGCAGGTAATCGTAGCCGTCTGCGGTGATCAGGTAATTGGTTTCAAAGTTGCGCCAGCGTTTCAGGTTGATCTTTTGGATACGCAGGGCCTCGATCCTTTTCCTTTTTAGCTGCGCATCCTTTAATTCGGTTTCCTGACGAACCATTTCCCGGTACTGTTCACTGTCCCCGATCGTACCGGCCTGCCTTAAGGCCACAGGTATCTCAATGGCAAAAAAGGCAGCGTACGATTCGGCGGCAGCGTAAACCCGTCCGATCTCCAAAACCAGTTTTTCAGGTTTACGGGCATGCTCTAACCTGCCTGCGATCAGTTTGATTTGGTTATACCATTCTTCAAACATCATTTCCGCATCAAATTCCGGATCGGGCACGCCGATCTGCTGCATATGGCGGGATGCCTGTCTGACCAGTGTAGTATGTGCAGAGGTCGATTTACTGTAGGTCTTTTGGGTGACCAGTACCGCGCGGCCGCCCCGGCTGTTATGCACGTGTCTGGCAATCAAAAAGTGATAGCCGTAGGAATAAATATTTTCCCCTTCAAAAAACAGGTTACTTGCCTGCCCGCTTTCCCCTATACCGTTCGCCCAACGGTGGGCGACTGTTGCGATATCCTTTACTCTTTCCCTTTTCATTACGCTTGTGGTTAAATCCGGTTAATACTTGTCGGTTGCCGATGCTGTTAATTGAACTGTTTGCCCGGTTTCGGCCCTTGTTTTTGATCGCCTGTAGGTTTATCGTCCTGCCTGCCCGATCTCGTCAGCATATTGATCTGCTCGGTGCGAAACCTTAAGCCGGCCATCGGTTCGCCGTCACGGCTTACCCAGGGTTCAGCGGTCATAAAGCCCGATAACTGCACCAGCATACCTTTGGTCAGGTAAGGAGCGATACCCTCACCTCTCCAGTAAGTGCAATCGATAAAGGCGGTTTCCTGCTTTTGCTCCCCCTGCGATCTGTAATTGCGGTTCACGGCCACCCTGAACCCGGTTACTTTTTTGTCAGCGTTTACTGCTCTCACGGTAGCGTCTGCTACCAATCTTCCTGTGATTTCCATTTCGTTTAAAATTTTAAATAGTTAAAAAATCTGTTCTATCAAGTCCATTTCGGCAAAACCCTCATTTGGCCTTTGATAGAGGCAGAATACTTGCGCGGGGGGCGAGCGGAACAAGGCTGTCGCAAAAAATACGACCCGGAGCGCAGCGCAGGTGTGGAGATTTTTTATAGCGGCACTTGCCTGGCCTTGGCCGCTGAAGAGGTGTAAATTCGCCTCCAGCAAAGGCTAAATGAAACAGCATATCAAAGCTGGGAGCAGTCCGGGAAAGGGCATGGAAAAGAAACGTGGAGGTGTTCCGGCAAGGATTTTAACCGGGCGAAAGAACGGCTGCCCATCCGGCTACCGTTGCCGGACGAGGCACCCGGAGGGCCTGGTGGTAATTTCGCCCGGATCATTCGCAGGAGCGGGGGCCGCATTTGAAAGATCTCAAGTTCAGGGCAGGAATGAAAAACGAGCGCAGCTTTACCCGGCGGAAGCAAAGGAGCCCGGTGAACCAGTGAGGCAGGAATGATGCGCTGAACGCGGGCCTGAGGTTCAGGTTTTTGCAGCGCAAATGCCTGAACATTTAAACAAACCGCTCAGGGATTGCAGTAAGAGGTATCGTAACATTTAGCAAAGACAACAAGGAGGACTCTTTTTATCCGGTTCAAATACCTCCTTTAAGAAAAGGAACGATTGCTATCGATTCTGTCGTTGCATTTTTTAATAATTTCTTAACTTGGACACACTAATTAAGATGGCGGATTATAGTGCTTATTCAGATGCTGAATTGACCGGCTTTTTAAAGTCAGGCGACCGCTCTGCTTTTGCCGAAATTTATAACCGCTATAAATTCATCCTTCATAACCATGCCTGGAATAAAACCAGGAACACAGCCGAAGCGCAGGATGCCTTGCAGGAAGTTTTCAGCACACTATGGGCTAAACGCGAAACAATAAATATCGGCACTAACCTTTCCGGCTATTTATATAGCGCCGTACGTAACCATATCCTTAATAACATTGCGCATAAAGAGGTGCAATCCAAATACGTATCTTCTATCCAACAGTTTTCAAATAATAACTCCACGCTAACAGACCACCGCGTTCGCGAAAATTTGTTTAAAGCCCTGATAGAAAAAGAGATCGCGGCCCTCCCGCCAAGAATGAGGGAAGTATTTGAGCTGAGCCGTAAACAGCATTTAAGCCATAAACAAATTGCCGAAATTATGGGAACCAGTGAACAGACCGTAAAAAAGCAGATGACCAATGTGCTAAAGGTATTGCGTGGTAAACTGGGGCTGTTAACCTATCTTTATATGCTCATATGGCTTAGATAAACCTTTATCCATATTTATTGCACCTGCCAATACCTCTAAGGTATATCTCCTCTTGTCTTACCTGCAATGCCCCAACCTATGGTAAAGTAACCGCAGGCTATGGGGTAATTACATCAGTGAATAAAAATATTGTACGGGTAGAACACCTTTCGCACAGGTATAGTGAAAGCTGGGCGATCAGGGACATTAATTTTGAGATAGACCAACAAGGGGTACTTGGCCTGCTCGGTTCGAACGGGGCGGGCAAATCAACGACTATGAACATTCTTTGCGGGGTGCTTAACCAAACCGAAGGAAATGTTTTTATAGATGGTATCAACTTGCGCGATGCTCCCGAACAGGCAAAAAGGCTGCTGGGATTCCTGCCGCAGAATGCCCCCTTGCACCTCGACCTTACTGTAAACGAATACCTTACTTATTGCGCCTATTTGCGTGATATTGAAAAAAAGCAGGTAAAAGCGGCAGTTGAAGCTGCAAAAGCCAGATGTGGCATAGCCCATTTCAGCCACAGGCTTATCGCCAATTTATCGGGCGGCTACAGGCAACGTGTAGGCATTGCGCAGGCCATTATTCACAACCCTAAACTGGTTGTACTTGATGAACCAACCAACGGCCTGGACCCTATCCAGATATTGGAGGTACGCAAACTGATCAAAGAAATAGCCGAAGAACGGGCAGTTATATTCTCTACCCATATTCTTTCGGAAGTGCAGGCCACCTGTAACGATATCCGGATGATAGAAGGCGGAAAAATGGTTTTTGCCGATACCATGGATGCATTTAACAATTACATCATGCCCAACTCGCTGCTGGTGTTTTTGGATAATCCGCCGCCTTTAGCACAACTGAAGGCTATTCCCGGTGTAACAAGTGCGGAATTATTGAACGACCATAGCATAAGGCTTAGGTTTGAAGCATCAGACACCATATCAAAAAAAATTGTCGAATTAAGTGTACACAACGGCTGGCAGCTTACCGAGATCCTCCTCGAAAAAAGTTCGCTCGATGAAATATTTGCACAACTATCCAACCGTCCCTTAAAATAATATCCATGTTAAAAATTATAAAGATCGCCAAACTGGAGATCAGCACCCTATTTTATTCGCCGGTGGCCTGGCTTGTGCTTGTTATTTTTATGGTACAAACCGGCATGGGCTTTTTCGGTATGTTGCAGGGTTTGCAGGAAGCGCTGATGATGGGTTCGCACATGGATAACCTTACCTTTGCGGCCTTTCCAGGCGTAAGCGGCCTTTTTGCTAAAGTTACAGAAACGCTTTATTTATATATCCCATTATTAAGCATGGGGCTTATCAGCCGGGAAACCAGTAGCGGCTCAATCAAATTATTATTATCGTCGCCGGTGCGCATCAGGGAGATAGTTTTGGGTAAATACCTCGCTATAGTTACCTATGGTTTTCTGCTCATCCTGGTGCTTACGGCATACTCGGTGGTAGGAGTCATCGCCATTAAACATGCCGATGTCACGCTCATCCTATCAGGCCTTACAGGGCTTTTCCTGTTAACCTGTACATATGCCGCCATTGGCCTGTTCATGTCCAGCCTTACCAGCTACCAGGTTGTAGCAGCTATTAGTACGCTTGCTGTTTTCACCCTGCTTCATTTTGTAGGCGGTGTTGGTCAGAGTGTTAATTTTTTGAGGGACCTTACCTACTTCCTCTCTATCTCCGGCCGGGCTGACGACATGCTGAAAGGATTGATCACCACCAGGGATGTGGCTTATTTTATCATCATTATAGCACTGTTCATTTCATTTTGTATACTCAGGCTACGTGCCGGCAGGGAATCAAAACCATGGGCTGTGCAGGCTTTAAGATACGTTATGCTATCGGTATTAGCCTTGCTTTTAGGTTACCTCAGTTCGAGGCCTTCGTTTACCGGCTATCTGGATATGACAGCGACCAAAGCCCGCACTTTAACTCCCAATAGCCGCGAGATATCAGAAAAGATAAAAGGTCTTTTAGCCATAACAACCTATGTAAACCTGCTTGACCAGGACGTGTATTCGGGCTTGCCCGCGGCGCGTAACAGCGATCTGGAAATGTTTGCGGCATACCGCCGGTTCATTCCCGGTTTAACCATGAAGTATGTTTACTATTATGATGCAACCGACCTACAGAATAACCCAAACATGATCTATCAGGGCGATATCAGAGGTCTCAATATAAAACAGGTAGCAGAAAAAGTAGCAGACAATATGGAGGTTGATATTGACGATTTTATGCCGCCCGATCAAATCCGGAAACTCATAGATCTTAGCCCCGAAAACAACTCCTTTGTACGTGTGCTTGAATATCAGGGCAAAACCAGCAAACTGCGTTTATATAACGAGATGAAGCGCTTCCCGGAAGAAGCGGAGATCAGTGCTGCTATAAAACGGCTTGTAGTTCCTGCCCCTAAAATTGCCTTTGTAACCGGGAACAACGAAAGGAGCATTGACAAAACCGGCGACAGGAATTATCAAACATTCAGTAGCGACAGAACCGCGCGTCAGTCACTCATTAACCAGGGGTTCGACGTGGAAAATATAGATATCAACCAGCGGGAGATCCCCGGCGATATTTCAGTATTGGTACTCGCCGATCCTGCTCTTTCATTTAACAACACAGGATTAGATAGAATAAAGAACTACATTAACCGTGGCGGCAACATGCTCATTACCGGCGAACCCGGTAGACAGCGGATCATTAACCCGGTGTTAAACCTGCTTGGTGTGAAACTGCTTGATGGCATGCTGGTATCACCAAGCAAAAACGAAACCCCGGATATGGTATATGCCCTGTTTGCAGCCACGTCGGGAAAAATAGCCCCTATTTTTACTGAGCTACAGCAAAGCAGAAGTTTTGTTGCTATGCAGGGAGCGGCAGCCATCGCTTTTGAACCACAAACTCAATTTGCTGTTGATACATTGCTGGAAAGTTCGCCTTACGGTTGGAATAAAACTGAAAAAATAGATATTACCGCTCCCGATATTCAATTTGATGGCAGCGCAGGCGATAAAAAGGGTGTTTTTCCGGTTGCAGCTGCGTTATCCAGAAACATTAATGGGCACAATCAAAAAATCATTGTAACAAGCGATGCCGATTTTATAAGTAACCTCGCTATTAAAACGCCTAAAGGATATAATTTAAAATTCGGCCAATCGCTGTTTAAATGGTTTAGCAATGGAGAGTTTCCGGTTGATGTAAGAAGGATTGCTACAACAGATGATAGTTTGCAGGTAAAACGGAAGCAGTTATCCACTTTTAAGCTGGTTATTATGGTTATTGTACCCGGCTTAACTGTAGTTTTAGGGGCATTACTGTTAATTAGCCGAAAAAGAAAATAAATTTGATAACCCGATACCTCTTGCACGGCTATCAAATTGTCTTACAGTATTAAAGGAGCATTCAATAGCTTAAAATGAACGAAAACGAAGTAAAGGAACTGCTAAACAGATACAGATCAGGAATTGCTACCGATGAGGACAAGGCATTACTGGAAAGCTGGTACCTGAATTTCGAAGAGGCCGGTGCTGAAGGGTTGAGCATGGAAGAACGGCTGCGGGCTGTTGATGCTGCCTGGCAGTTTTTAGACAAGGAGAATACCCTAGTAAGCAAAATCAAAACATGGCAACGTGTGGCAGCAGCGGCTTCTGTTCTGGTGTTCCTTTCTATTGGGACCTATTTCCTCATCAACAATAAAGCCACATCCATAGTAGATACAGCTCATTTGGCAAATACCAAATTTGATATAGCACCGGGCAACAACAAAGCTTCACTTACTATGGCAAATGGCCGGGTACTTAACCTCAGCAAAAGCCAATCAGGAGTTGTGATCAGCGCCGCTAAAATTGCATATAATGACGGCAGCAAGGTTGATACTGCCGAAAACCATAACACAACCGCCGCCGAGCAGCTTACATTAGCTACCCCGAAAGGCGGAACTTATCAGCTTTTATTGCCCGACGGCACCAAAGTTTGGCTCAACGCCGCTTCATCTATTACTTTCCCTTCAACTTTTGCCGGGCTAAGCCAGCGCAGGGTTGAGCTTAAAGGCGAAGCTTATTTTGAGGTTGCTAAAAACAAAGCCCTCCCCTTCCGGGTGTCGTCGCCGGGGCAGGTGGTTGAAGTATTGGGTACTCACTTCGATATCAATACTTATGCAGACGAACCTGCTGCCAAAACCACCTTGCTTGAAGGTAGTATCAACCTTAACAACACCATCCTTAAACCAGGCCAACAGGCCAAGGTTACTGCTAATGGAATAAGCGTAACCAATGCAGATATAGACGAAACCATGGGCTGGAAAAATAACTATATCGTTTTTGAAGATGAAAAAATAGAATCGGTAATGCGCAAAATAGCGCGCTGGTATAATGTGGAGGTAGTTTACGAGGGCGAGAAACCTACTGATGATTTTGGAGGCCGGTTAAGCCGGGCAGCCTATGTATCGCAAGTGTTAAAGAAACTGGAGTTAACCAATAAAGTGCACTTTAAAGTAGCGGGAAGGAGGATTATCGTAACAAAATAACTAAGCTACTCTTGGTGATCCTGAATTAAACAAAAATGCCAGAAGTGCTTGCAACACAACTGGCTGATGTCTGGATCGCGTCAATAAAACTTCGAATCGTATTAACTTCTTAAAACAGACTAAACAAATGTATAAAAATTATACAAGCAAATTTGGTGTGCCTTATCGGCGCGTCCGCAAACTCTTGCTTATTATGCGATTAACCACCATAATTATTCTGATAACCTTTATGCAGGTAAGCGCCAGCAGCTTTGCCCAGCAAATAACGTTATCGGCAAAAAAAGCAAGCTTGAAGGAAATTTTCCAAAAAATACAGCAGCAAAGCAGTTACGATTTTGTTTACACATCCCAGTTGCTGAAAGACGCAAAAACAGTCAGCATTGATGTTAAGGGCATCGAATTAAAAACTGTTTTAGAACAGATCTTTAAAGATCAGCCACTAACATATACTATTGATGAGCATACCATCGTCATCAAGCAAAAAGAGGCTTCGTTTTTGGATAACCTTAAAACCTTCCTCACCTCCATTAATATTACCGGCATAGTTAGCAATGAAAAAGGCGAACCTCTCCCCGGCGCTTCGGTGCGGATTGAAGGAACGCAAAAAACTGCCATTGCAGATGCCAACGGACGGTATTTTCTTCAAAACGTACCTAACGAAGGCAACCTGATCACTTCCTATATCGGCTACCAGACGGATACGCTCGGTATCAGGGGCTTTACGGAGATCAATATAAAATTGAAACCCCAGTCGCAGGTAATGCGTGCGGTTAATATCGTTTCAACAGGTTATCAGGATTTGCCAAAAGAACGGGCGACAGGTTCATTTGAATTGATAACAAAACAACAGCTGGCCCACCGTACTGATCCAAATCTGATCCGCAGGCTGGAAGGTATAACCACCAGTCTTGATTTCAGGAATGACCTGCGCCCCGTAAATTCCAGTAACCCTAATGCAAAAAGATCGCCTTTGGCTTTGCTTACCATTCGTGGTAAGAACACTTTAAATGATGCCGTAAGTGCCGACCTGAACGGAAATACCAGCGGGCAGGTTTTGGTGGTAATTGACGGGATAGCAAGCCCCTACTCTATCGATAAAGTAAATCCTAACGATGTGGAAAGCGTAACCGTATTGAAAGATGCAGCGGCCGCCTCCATATGGGGATCAAGGGCTGCGAATGGCGTAATTGTTATTAAAACCAAAAGGGGCGCATATAACCGTCCTACCCAGATCTCTTTTAACAGCAATATAAACATCACCAAAAAGGTAGATCTGTTTTATAACAAAACCATGAGCACATCTGATTTTATTGATGCGCAAATGACACAGTTTACTCAAACTAACAGGGTATTGCCAGATATCAGCATATCCGATCTGTACGGGCAGGAACCTGTTTCGCCGGTTGCTGAGATCATGGACGCCTGGAAAAATAAAAACACGCTAGCCGAGGCGCAGGCAAAACAACAGATAGACGCTTTGCGGGGTAATGATATCAGGCGTGATTATACCAAGTATTTCCTGCGGAACGCGGTGACCCAAAGCTATTCATTAGCTGTAGATGGCGGATCGACCCTCGTAAATTACCGTTTATCCGGTGGGTACGATAAAGGGATCAATAATACCCGTGCATCAGGATCTGATCGTATTGTTATTGCATCCAACTTTTCGGCCAGGCCGGTGAAGAACCTGGAATTACAAGCCAATATCAGCTACAACGTACAGCATACCAATGATCAGGCCCCCGAAAACGCCATAACAGGAGCAACAAATTCGGTTTTTCAGCCTTATACCCGCCTCACAGACAATAACGGCAACCCGGCGCTTGTTATTAAAACCTATCGCCCGGGCCTGGTTGATTTGTTGGCCAGTACTTATGGTGATAAAATTGAGAGTTTGCAATACCGCCCCCTGGATGATATTAACGAAGGCTATAACAAGGTAAAATCGCAAAATATCAACTTAAATTTCCAGGCCAACTATAAGCTGATTGACGGGCTTTCGGCACAACTTGCCTACAACTATAACTCGGGCCGGAATGATGATAATACCCTGTACAGGCAGAACTCCTTTTTTATGCGGAACCTGTATGATTATCATACTACTTCGCCTTATTCGTTTGATGAGCAAACCGGCGAATCAGTTCCTGCTTTTGTGCACCACCTGCCGCTGGGTGGGCAGTACACCACCAACCTGGTTAAAACCAGTAACCAAACGTTACGCGGCCAGTTAAACTATGATAAAACCTGGCACGAAAAACACCAGCTATCGGCTATTGCCGGCATAGATGCCGCCCAAAACTACAGCATTACCAAAGTGGATGGTTATTATGGGTATAACGAAACCACGCTGCAAAGCGCCAATAACATTAACTATCATGATTTGTTGCCAATTTTATTTGCCTCGGATTTTAGCGGTTATGCCAGCGAGTACATCCCCAAAATAACAACCGGGTTCGTTGATACCAAGGTGCGTACCTACAGTTATTATGCTAATGCGGCTTATACCTACAACCGAAAATATACATTATCTACCAGTTTCCGTCGCGATCTCTCGAGCGAATTTGGGCAGGGTACCAACAATAGCGGTACTCCTTTTTATTCTTTCGGCGGCAGCTGGACCATTAATGAAGAGAAGTTTTATCATTGGGCGTTATTCCCGATGTTACGCCTTAGGGCAACATTCGGTTACAATGGTAACGTAAACCCGGCCGTACTTGCCAGGCCGCTTATCAATTACTCTACTTTTAACGGAACCAATAACCTGCCATACGCCTACACCGATCCGAGTTCGGGGGTATCTAACAGTCTGTTGCGCCCGGAAAAGACAGGTATTTTTAACGTTGGATTGGATTTCGCAGCAAAAGGCAACCGCGTTTCGGGAAGCGTGGAATACTATAATAAAAAAACAAAAGACCTGCTGGCCAACGGCGCGCTCGACCCAAGCACAGGTTATACCAACACCACATTCAACACCGGTGACCTGAAAGGTTATGGCGTGGATATCACTATCAACTCGGTAAACGTAAAAGCCGGCGATTTTAGATGGACAAGCAATTTGCTATTCAGCTACAACAAAGTAAAGGTAACCAAACTATATGGCACAGCCGCCAGTTTAGCTGGCCAGGTGGTATCAAACAGCACGGGGTCCTACAATGAGGGCTTTGACCTCTCGAGGGTGTTTGGCTATAAATGGGCCGGCCTTGATCCGCAAACCGGCGACCCGAGGGGCTATGTAAACGATGTGGCTACCGCCATTTCCAATACATCGGCTGGTACGGCAGCTTATAATGCTATTCAAAATGCTCCTTTATCAAGCCTGCATTACTTTGGTTCGGCGGTACCTGTTTATTACGGCTCATTCCGCAATACGTTTAGCTATGGGGCGTTTTCGGCATCGGCTAATATCCTTTATAAATTAGGTTATTATTTCAGAAGGGCAACATCGCAAATTGTAAAGTATAGCTCATTATACAGCCCAACGCCAACCTTGCAGGGTATCGAATACGCAAACAGGTGGCAAAAACCCGGCGATGAAGCCCATACCAATGTACCATCGGCTGTATTCTCATCAACCAATCAAAACCGTGATTTCTTTTACCAATATTCAGAAATCAATGTTTTAAAAGGTGATCATATCAGGTTACAGGAAATCAATTTATCATACGCGGTGCGCACTCCCAAATCATGGTTTATTAAAAACCCACGGGTGTATGCCAATGTAACCAACCTGGGTATCATCTGGCGATCCAACAAGCTGGGGATTGATCCGGATGTGTTTGATTATCCTATTCCCAAAACGTACAGTCTTGGATTATCTGCAAACTTTTAATTTGAATCATCATGAAATTATTTAAATATATATTGGTACTGATGATATTGAGCATGGTATCCTCATCCTGCCAAAAATATGTAGACATCAAAAAAAGCAGTTTACAATCATTTGTAACAACAGCTAACGATTGCCAGCTTTTACTGGATAACTATACCCTGTTTAACACCGGATACCCTTATGATGGGGAAGCATCATCAGATGATTATTACCTTACTGATGATATCTACAACAATCAGGATTTTATCAGTGTAGAAGATCTTGGTGTTTATACCTGGCTGCCTGTTTCCATCCGTGCAAATTCAGATCAATGGGTTGGGCCATACAATAAGGTTTACCATGCCAATCTGATCATTGAAGCATTGGATAAATTAGCAGGCAAGGAAAGCCAACCGGTGATTGACAACCTGAGAGGATCGGCCTTGTTTATGCGCGCTTATGCTTTTTGGAATGTTGCCCAGCTTTATGCTAAACCTTACGGAGCAACTTCATCCTCTGATCCCGGTATCCCCATCCATTTGGTATCGGATGTTAACGATATACCGGGCCGCGGAACGGTGAAAGAAACTTACGATCGTATGATCAAGGATCTGACCGAGGCTGTCGGGTTGTTAAATGCCACATCTACCATATCGTCACGTCCTAATAAAGCGGCAGCTTATGCCATGCTGGCAAGGGTTTATCTATCTATGGAAGATTATCCCAATGCGCTTACTAACGCCAGTGCAGCATTAGCATTGAATAATAAGCTACTGGATTTTAACACGCTCGATCCCGAAAATCCAGCACCCTTCAGAAGGTTTACTAATCCGGAGGTCATTTTTCACTCTATACTGGCTAATAATGATTTCCTGGCAGGCGGATCGGAAAATTTCACCACGGCCAAGATAAAAGCAAGCTTTGTAGAAAGCTACAACAGTAACGATTTGCGGAGAACGTTTTTCTTTCAGCCCAACACAGATGGCAGTTATCGTTTTGGCGGTAATTACGAACCAACAACAGGCTCCAACCTGTTTAATGGCTTAACTACCGATGAACTCTATATTACCCGTGCCGAATGTTACGCCCGCGCCGGCAATACTGCGGCTGCCCTTACCGATCTGAATACTTTATTAAAATCAAGATGGGTAAGCGGCACATATGTAAACGTAACGGCTACTGTTGCCGATGATGCTTTATCCAAGATCATAACCGAACGACGCAAGGAACTCGTTATGCGTGCCCAGCGATGGACAGACCTACGCAGGTTGAATAAAGACAGTCGCTTTGCAACAAGTCAGTCAAGGGAAATAATCACCGGTACTTCAACCCAAACATTTACTTTACCAGCCAACGATCCGCGTTATACCCTACTGATACCACAAGAGGTTATTACCGGATCAAAACTACCTCAAAACCAACGCTAATACCCCTGTTACTATTCATCGCTATGCACAACCGGCTTATCCGGTTGTGCCCGCGATGTTATTTCATTTCTACACAACAGTGTTCAAAACCATGAGCAAAAAAACAACCTTGATAGCACTTTGTACGCTAATGTGCTTAGCCGGCTACGCCCAGATAAAACCGTTACCATTTGATTCGCAGGTACGCACGGGGAAACTTAAAAACGGTTTTACTTACTATATCCGCCACAATATCGAGCCTAAAAACCGCGTAACCCTTTACCTGGTTAACAAGGTGGGATCGGTACTTGAAAATGACGATCAGCGTGGGCTGGCGCATTTTATGGAGCATATGACCTTTAACGGCTCTAAACACTTCCCCAAAAACACGCTCATGAATTACCTGCAAAACGCGGGAGTCCGTTTTGGGGCAGATATTAATGCTTACACCGGGTACGACGAAACGGTGTATCAACTCCCCATCCCTACAGATCAGCCAGGTTCGGTAGAGAAAGGATTACAAATTATCAGGGACTGGGCGCAGGATGCAACGCTCGACCCAAAAGAGATTGACAAAGAGCGGGGTGTGGTACTGGAAGAAAAAAGATTAGGCAAAGGTGCCGCCGAAAGGTTGCAACGCCAATATTACCCCATGATCATGAACCACTCGCGTTACGCCGATCGTAGCCCTATCGGAACTGATGAGGTATTGACTAATTTTAAACCCGAAACGATTAAAAGTTTTTATCATGATTGGTACCGGCCGGATCTTCAGGCTTTGGTGGTAGTTGGCGATGTTGATATAAACGCTATCGAAACAAGTATCAAGGCCCGTTTTGCAGATCTAAAAAACCCGCCCAATGAAAAAAAGCGAACCGCTTATAGTATTCCGCTTACAGGAAAAAGCCAATTTATAGCATTAACTGATAAGGAATACACCGCAACGGTTGCGGAGGTAATGATCAAGCATCCGGCAATACCACTACGTACCGCTGCCGATTACAGATCAGTCATCATCCGCAATTTGTTTAATGGTATGATGGGTGAGCGTTTTGCCGAGCTGATGCAACAGGCCGATGCGCCTTTTATTCAAGGTAATGCCGCCGTTAAAAACTTTATGAGTAATGTAAGCACATACAGCACTACAGTTGTAGCCAAACCCGGCGAACTGGAAAAAGGCTTTAAGGCACTCTGGCGGGAAACCGAACGGATCAAAAAATTTGGCTTTAATCAAACAGAGCTTAACAGGGCAAAAGCTAATTATTTAGCGCAGATAACATCCGCTGTAAAAGAAAAAAGCAAAACCAGTTCTGACGCTTATGTACAGGAATATGTTGATCATTTCTTAAAAGGCACAGCCTCGCCGGGGATCGATTATGAGTATCAACTGGTTAAAACATATTTACCAGCCATCAGCCTTACCGATATCGATCTGTTATCTAAAACATACATCGGCGATAACAACCGCGATATTATTTTATTGGCTCCGGATAAAGAGAAAGAAAATTTACCCGATGAGAAAACTTTTATAGGCTGGATGAAATCGGTTAATATTGAACAACTTCAACCTTATACCGATCATACCAGTTCATTACCTTTATTGACCCAGGAACCGATAGCGGGTAAGATCATCTCGGAGGAAAAGAACACAGCTTTAGGTTTAACCACCCTGAAACTGAGCAACGGCGTAACTGTAATTTTAAAGCCAACCGATTTTAAGAATGATGAGATCCTGTTTAGGGGAAATGCTCCCGGTGGCACTTCTTTATACAGCGATCAGGATTCGCCTTCGGCAGCAAACGCTGCGGGGATCATCGGGGCATCCGGTGCCGGTAATTATAATGCAGCTGCGCTGGATAAGTTTTTGGCAGGTAAACAACTCGATGCCAAACCATACATTGGCGAGCGTTACCAGGGAATTGAGGGCGGTGCATCCCCCACCGATCTGGCAACGGCATTACAGCTTACCTATGCGTATTTAACAGAACCCCGAAAAGATACGTCAGTATTCCAGGCCATTATCGGCCGAACAAAAGCCAGGTTAGCTAACCGGTCAAATGACCCTAACAGCGCATTTGCCGATACGGTAACGAGTGTTTTAGGTAATCATAACATCAGGCGGACAGGACCATCTATAGAAAAGCTTAAACGGATCAGTTTAAACAGATCGTTTGACATTTACCGGGACCGCTTTGCAGATGCCTCGCAAATGACATTCATTTTTACAGGCTCCTTTAATGCTGATACTATAAAACCGTTAATTGAAAAGTATTTAGGCTCCTTACCCAATATGGGCAGGAAAGAAAAAGCCAAAGACCTTGGCATCCATATTCCCGATGGCCGCATCACCAAAACAGTTTACAAAGGCACCGAACCCAAAGCCACAGTAACGTTAGTATACTCTGGTTTGTTTGATGATAGCCCGGCAAACCGGATCAAATTCGATGCCATACAGGAGTGCCTTAACATTCGACTGATAGAAAGGTTACGGGAGGATGAAAGTGGTGTTTACAGTCCATCGGTATCTATCAATACTACCAAATTCCCTGAATCGCGGTTTAGTTTGATCATCCGTTTTGGTTGTGCGCCTCAAAATGCCGACAAACTGGTTGCATCGGCTATGGATGAGGTGAATAAGTTAAAAACAGAGGGTCCGCTGAATACCAATATCAACAAATGGAAAGCAGAGTATAGCAGGCAAAAGGAATTACAGCTAAAAGAAAATGGCTGGTGGCTCGATTATCTAAGCAATCAACTTCAAAACCAGGATGCGCTCGATCAGTTTAAAACTGACGGAAAATTAAGCGGAGAATTAAGCCAGCAAGCGCTAAAAACATTTGCGAAAAAATATCTGCCGGATAATAATTTTATCCGTTTGCAATTGCTGCCTGAAAATCTCCGCCCGTAATTGAACAGCTTAAGAAACTCAATTGTTCTTTATCGTTATAACCTTTATTAGATCAGTTTATTAATCAGAAACGCCTCTTTGAGTTGGGGGCGTTTTCTCATTAGTTTCAAACATACAATTGCAGCTCTTTCTTATGAACATTCACTAAAACATTCAATCGTCTTACAGTTTTTGTTATTAAATTCACGGCCCTTGCCTTGAACATAACGGCTAACTTAGCAACAGTTAATTATCAAAAGTTTAAGACGGTAGCACAGTCAATGAATATTGGAATAAATGGGTTAACGGGTGGCCAGTGAATTTTATAATACAAAGTCTCTCAATTTATGCCTTCGCGTGCTATAAACTAAACTCTCCAAGGTCAAAGTGGTACAAGCGCAAAATTAAAATTGAAGAATAATAAACACTCTAATACCATTTTTAGGGGCATAAGGATGATTTAAATAAGTAAAACGTTCAACATAATCCAAACGCAGCACTTTGAAGATATTAGCGATCCCAATGCTACCCTCCTGATAAGGCCCATGATTTAACGTGTAGGTAAAAGGAACACCATCCCTTTCCGGGAACTGCAGCAAACGAGGATCTTTCGCCGGGTCATTAACGCCTCTTAATCCTCCCCAAAGTACCTTGTAAGAAATAACTTCCCGCCATTTTAACTTTTGCAAAAGCGGGATCTTGTTGAAGAAAAAACCATTAAAATTTTGATCTATGTTTAAAGCGGCGTAATGGTCACTCACAAATTCCTGAAAGTTCATCAGGTTGTAGGATTGCAGCTGGAGCGCGTAGCTTTGATTGGCATGATGGATATCCAGCAAAGGAAAGGGCACTTTTCCGCCAATGAAACCTCCCTCAGTACTCACATCGGCATATCCGAGCTGCGACAAGTAGAAACGCTTAGCAATATTTGCAGTGAAATTTTCGTACCGGTAATCCGCTCCGAGCGCTCCCTTGATACCCTGCTGGTACCGCAGCGTAAAAATGGGATATTTATCGGGGATGGGGGTACGGTAAAGCTTGCCCTGGTAAAATTTCTCATGCGGTGCATAACGTACCTCGCCCGAAACCTCCATTGATTGTACACGGTCAACATTATTACCAAAGCCATCCCTGAAATACAGTGCACCGCCAACATCCGGGCCTGCCGCACGCTGGTTCCATTTTTTGAAACCTATTTTATAAGAAAAGTGTCCCAGAAACTCCTGAACATAATCGAAACGGAATACATCATTATAAGTTAAGATGTCGTTTTTCCCGCGTTTAAATGACAGCAGGAAATTATCTTCCTGTACGAACTGCAGTTCCTGGCCAGGTATCTTTGTATCATGCTGAAAACTTAACCGTACATAGCTCTGAGGAAATGAATAAATGGATTTATTATTCAGGGAGTAGGTGCCGCTTACAAAGTACTTGAACTTCTGATCTTTAAACCCGTAAGCGCCATAAACTTCAGAATAATAACGTTTGCTTAACGTGGTGGTGGTACGTCCGCCAAGCCGCAGCCTGAACCCTTCTATCGGATTGAAATTGTAAAAAGTGTTTACAGGTCCAACTTCAAACGGACCGTAACTTTTGTAACCCGCGAGTACCAGGGTCACAAGATCCATTGTGCGCCGAAAGGACGGAATCTTTTGCAGGCTGTCAATGTTTTTATAGATATTAGCTTCAGATGCTTTCAAACTATCCGGCCGGTTCTTACTCCAGTAATCTTCATCTTTGTCGGTTGCATCGGGCATTGTAATCTCTGCCGCCCCCTGGTAAGTTTGTAAAGGCCTTGGAACATTAATAATAAAATTACTTAACATCACTACCCTTTCGCCCAGGATTCCTCCACCTTTTTTCTTGTTAAGGCCAAATTCAATTTTGAGATCGCTTTGGCTCAAATGGTATTTCGCATCGGTCGCCTTTTCAAAGGCGAGTGTCGCCTGCATCTGCCGCACAAAATTCAGATTGATATTTTTATTAACCCCTAAAACCGCTTTCTCAACCGCGTAATTACCGTCCATGGTGACGTAAATCCGGCCTTCAAAAAGCAGGTCGGTTGTGGTACGCGGGGTAAAACTTAACTCAATCAGGTTTGGACTAACATCTTTGAGCGTATCTGTAATAAAAAACTTGTAAAAAGTAGGAGCACCGTCAGCAATAGGGCTTAATAACTGGTTACCCAGCATGGAAACATTATTGTCATAAATATTGATATCCTGGTACATCCGGTTGAAATAACTGCTTAATCCGCGGTTGTCAACAAAATTGGGGTCATATTTTACCTGCTTATTGGCTTCAATGAATTGCTTTTTGACATATGGATCTTTTCGGAAAAAATTATGAGAAAGCTTTTCTTCCATGTAGACAGGCAGTAAGTTCTTCCCGCCTATTTCTGTAGAATCCTGCTGCTGGAAAAGAAACTGATAGTTCCTGAACATGCGTTTATCCAGAAATTTATCTGACAGGTTACTCAAAGCAAAAACCATCTTTTCATATTGGTGGTACTCTGCGTAATTGTAATTCTCAACGCGGTTTTGGTTTTTGTGGGCAATCACCTGGCGGATCAGCTCCACCGCCGGGTTTCCCTTGTTCCTGTACCTGGTTTTCTTGCCGGCATTGATCACTACTTCCTTTAATAAAGTATTATCTTCCGACAGTGCTACATTAAGCTCTTGTTCGGTTCCGGGTGTTATTGTTTTCACAACTGATTGATAGCCAATGAATGAAAATTTAACCGACGTTGGCGTGCCATTGCTTCTTAAAACGTAAGTTCCCCGGCTATTCGCACTTGTCCCAATTGTTGTACCAACAAAGCTGACACTTACGGCTGGCAGTGGTTCTTTTGATTTTTTATCTGTTACTGTACCTCTGATTATAGTAGGCGTCTGTGCATTAACCTCAGAGGAAATAACTATACCTGAAAACATGATAATATGTATCAAGATAACCTGACAATAACTTAATGATCCTCGTAAAAATTTATCCATCGGTAAAAGCTTTGCTAATAAGATACCAAAGCACAGGCCAAAATTCAAAAAACTGATAAACAGATACTTATATCGAATAACAGAAAATAAGCAAACGATATATCGTATTTAATCCGTAAAGTCACCGTCCAGCAACCGTCTTTAACCCGTGATCATTAAAACGACGCGCAGCCTTCTTCATCGGCAGATTTGGTATAATAGCTTGCTATTAAAGGCACCATTGGAAAAATGCAAGGCATCAGTAAAGCAGCAAAACCCCGGGCCAGCCCGGCTAAAAGCTCACCCAATGTGTTTTTTTTGTTGTTTTGTTTGTTTATTATATAACCATTGGACTACCTAATCTTGGAATTTAAAGCAAGTGTTAAAATTTTCAGCACCTACCAGCACCTGGTCATCCTTGATGACCAATATGGGCGAAGACCTGCAGGAAACTTACATCTATGATTTGCTCAATGCACAGCAAATCAGCGGTGATACATGCATCAGCTGTGTACTTCGGCAGGCCCCTCTGATTAAGTTGTTCGGGAACTATAAATGTCTGACTAAAGATCAACTGGACGAGGTTACTGATCTATCCTTAGACTTGGAAAACTTTGGAAATATACTCTCAAGAAGTTTTACCAGCTGAAGGCCTCTATCACCGGGATTAAAATGGCGCAAAAATTGGGGCTACTGAATAAAACATTGGCTACCGGCACCTACGGAGATACTGAAAATTCACGTAATAGTGATGCGGACTAAATAAATTCATAAGGAATGGTCATATTGTGTTCACTTGTAAATGATCTTTCCCGCCTATGAATTATTATTTCTCCGATACCCTGTTACTGCGTATGCCGGCTGTGGCAGAAGAAGCTTATCACAACACCAGTTTACAGCAGATGCTGGAAGACCCGCTTTTCCGTGCCGCCCTGTATATTGCAAGCCCGGCATTCTGGGATAATTTAAACCGGAGCGGGTTTGACGCAACCAAACTGAAGGAAAAAGAATGTTTGACGATCCTTAAATACTTCAACCGCTTTTGCTTCCGAACCACTCCTTTCGGTCTTTTTTCGAGCGTATCGCTGATCCGCTGGACAGGCGAAACCTCGCTCAGGTTTAACAGGTTCAAAGATTTCAGTGTCGCCCTAAGCCCGGACCAGGCATATGCCGCACGCGTTGGACCCGCGTTGTTAGCCGGGGTGCGGGAACAAGAAAACCTATTCGTGGCCAATCCGACCATTTACAGGGCAATGGAAGAATACCGTTTTATAAGAACAACACCCGACCAGGATTTTATTCAGCGGGAATACCAGTTACAGTCGACTGACTTCAGCCGTTTACTGAAGGACATCCTCGCGTTTTGCCGGGCAGAAAAAACAAACTCGTCAATAGTTACGATGATCAGGGATAACGCCGGCTGTTCCGTCGAAGAAGCGACAGATTACGTCGGGTTCCTGAAAGACTCGCAATTACTGCTTCCCGTTTTAAGGCCCAATATCGCTGGGAGCGATTACCTGCAAAACCTCCTGGCCGGCCAGGAAACCTCCGGGGACCGGCCCGCTTATCCGTCAGTATTGACCGGCAGAATAAAAATTACCGGTAACCTGCGGGATGTTAGCGACAAACGCTTTCGGGGGATGAACCAGGAACTGGCTGCATTCTTGCCGGAAAATGCAGGCCCTGAAACCAGGCAGCATCTCAATGTTATATTGACCCGGCCTATGGAGGAAGGCGGGCTGACAAAGGATTTCCAGGAAAAGATCGCCGACGGCCTTTTCGCGCTTAATGCCTTGTGCCCGGCTGAAAAGCTCCCGGAAATGGAACGTTTCATCAAGGGTTTTCAGCAGCATTTCGAGGGTAGATCTGTTCCGCTGATGACGGCCCTCGACCCGGAGCTGGGCATCGGGTACCAGCATCAGGAGCCTGAAACAGACAATCCCCTGCTGGAGACGCTTCATGTCCATCTCAAATCCGATACCGGACAACTCATCGCCTGGTCCCCTGCCCATGAATACCTGCTTGACCGCTGGCACAGCGGGCAAACCGGCAAACAAACAGTTATCGAACTGGAGGAAGATGAACTGCGGCGTATAGGAGGAATTTCCACCGGGAGCCAACCGCTGGGCTTATCGGTCCTTTTCAGGATAAGCGAAAAAATGCTTTACCTCGAAAGCGCCGGCGGTGTGAACGCACCTGCGCTGGCTGGACGTTTTACCACCGCCGATGCCGGAATCCATCGTGCAGCGCGGGCAATGGCCGCTGAACAGGAGGCCGCCAATCCGCATATCCTGTTTGCGGAAATACTTCACCTTTCCAATCCGCATACCGATAACGTCAACCGCCGTGAGAATATCTGGTCCTGGGACCTGCCGCTGACCGCCGCATCCACCCAGGCGCCGGAGAGACAACTCCCGCTTTCGGACATTATGGTTGCCGTTGAAAACAATAAAGTCGTTTTACGATCCGCATCCGGGGGTAAAGTGATCATGCCCCGGCTGACCTCCGCCTATAACCATGCGCTGAACAGGCTGCCGCTGTTCCGCTTCCTTGCCGATATACCTTACCAGTTCGGCCGTTCGGACCTGTCGGTCGACCTCCAGCGTTTTTTCCCCGGCCTGAGTTTTTATCCGGCGGTAAAATACAAGGGTACCCTGTTGTTCCCGGCTACCTGGATCATATCGGGGCCGGATCTGGCGAAAATCCAAAACGTTGTAAAAGCTGAGCTTTATGACAGGTTCGAAGCAATGCGTTTAAAAACAGGCCTTCCGGATATCTTCGCCCTGACAGAAGGAGACCAGCAACTGCTTATTCACACCAGGAAAAGAGAAGACGTCGATCTTTTCCTGGGCAGTATAAGACAAAAGGAAAAGTTGATCATCAAAGACTATTTCACGGGGCGGGGACCAGCGGTGGATGCTGAAGGATACGGTTACACCAGCCAGTTCAACGCCTTTGTGCTGCCCGCTGAGCGCCTCAATTTGCCGGAACTCAAAAAAGGAACCGGCAAGGTACTGAAACAAACCAGGAAATATATACCGGGTTCTGAATGGTTGTACCTGAAGATCTACTCCCCGAGGATCAGTGCAAGCCGGCTGTTGCTGAAGATCCTCCCCTTATTGCGGAAGCGCTATACCCATGGTCCGGTCCGGAAATGGTTTTTCATCCGTTACGAGGACCATGCACCGCATATCCGTCTCCGGATGCAGATCGATCCGCTAAATATCAATGAGCTCCTGTTTGCTTTCAAGACGCAGCTGGAAGACAGTATCCACCACCACGTTTTGAGAGAATACCAGATCGATGTGTATACCAGGGAACTGGAGCGGTACAGCGCGGGCGGTATTGAAAATACGGAAACGCATTTCTGGGCGAGCAGCGAACTGGTGGCCGGATTTCTGAAAAAGCAGGCCCGGCAACCGGCTTTAAGCAGCTACCTGCTCGGACTGGTGTCGGTCATGGACCTGGTCAGTTATTTTGTATCCGGTGCAGAAGCGCAGGCTTATTTTTGCCATAGCTCCTATCAGGGGCTCTCTGCAGAATTCACTGGGGATAACATCCGAGTGGAACTGGACAGGAAATACCGCGAACTGGGCCCGGCCATCCATTCCGCCTTTTCCGGTCGGGAATTTTACAGCGGGGCGGGGATCCGGGCCGCTGCAAGGCAGTTTGTAAAAAGCCTGTCACCCCTTCTGCAAACATTAACAGGCGGCGTAACGCAGCAAGCGGACTTTCTACGGAGCATCATCCATATGCACGTCAATCGGTTATTCCCAAACAATCAGCGCAAACAGGAAATGGTCATTTATTACCTGTTATATAAATACCTGCGGTCCGAACTGAAGCGAAAGCGAAGTTAAGGGATCAGGGCTTACGGTCGGTTTTGATCAGTCTCCCGTCCATGATGTCCAGGAAGCGTTTTTTATAATAATCGCCCATCACCAGTTCCTGGTCATTGACCAGTTTGATCCGATTCCTTTCAATGATTTCAACATGGTTCATGTTCACAATGAAAGAGCGGTGCACCCTGGCGAATAATTGTCTCGGCAAGTGATGTTCAATTTCCTTCATTTTGAGGTAAGTCATGTGTTTTTCATTACGCTCCGTATGGATAATGATATAATTTCCCGCCCCCTCAACATAGATCACCTCTGCGGTTTTTACTTTCACCATCCGCTCCTTCAGCTCACTCTTGATATTAAAAAACTCATCCGGTGCCAGCGAATTTCCCCGCCAGGCCTTTTTCATTTTATGCCTGATGTTCTGTATAGAGCGGTAGAACCGTTCATAATTGATCGGTTTTAAAATGTAATCATAGGCAGCTTTTTCGAAGGCCTGCAACGCGTACTCCGGAAAAGCGGTCGTGAACACTACGTTGGTGTACAGGTTGACGAGGCCGGCAAGTTCTATGCCGTTCATGACGCGCATGTCGACGTCGATAAATGTGATGTCCGGTGCATCTTCCCGCGTGATCTCCTGCAGCGCGGTTACCGGGCTCAGCGATGAACCGACCAGGTCGAGCCCTTCAGTCTGACCGATATACTCCTGCAGCAGGTCAACTGCATCCGGATCATCATCAACGATATAACAGGTAAAATTCATAAAGTTATTTTTAGACTAACGATAAACAAGCCCTCTCTTTTGCCGAATTTAAAGGCAAACCTGCCAGGGTAAGCATTGGCCAGCCGCTTCTGCAGGTTATCCAGCCCAAGGCCGCCCTTTTTGTAAGGAGAGCTCTCCCTGATCTTATTGGAGGTCAGAAATAACAGCTGGTCCCCTTCTACAGAAAGGGAAATTCTGACAGGCACTTTACGATCATCAAGTTCGCCATGCTTTATGGCATTCTCCACGAGCGTGATCAGCAGCAAGGGAATTATCTTTTTGCCTGCCAGCCTTCCCTTCCGTTTGAACTGAAGGTAAAAGTGTTCCTCCATGCGCAGGCGGCTCAGGCTGATCAGGTTCCAGATCTGTTCCACTTCCCTGCTTAATAAAACCGATTCAGCATCTTTTCCCGTGACCAGCGAATAGCGCATCAGGTCCGATAACAGCAGCACTCCGTTTCCTGCCTGATCAGAAAGCCTGCGCACAGAAGTGTATATAAAACTTAAGGAATTAAACAGCAGGTGCGGACTGATCTGGGTCTGAAGGAAGGCGTTCTCGACAGATACATACCTGTTCTTTAACTCCAGCGTACTGGCCATATTTTTCAATTGCTCCCGCTCCATCTGATGATTACGTTCTTTGAACCGCACCATTCCGAGCATCGACCAATAGGCGATACTGAAACCGATAAAAAACACTTCCCTGAACAGGTTGGAAAGCAGATAGGGCTTAGCCAGCAGCGCCTCAGGGCTTTTTGTAACCCCGGGCATTACCAAGTCCAACCCGGCTTTGATAATAAAGAACAAAAGGATCTCCGCTGCGATCAGTCCGCCCGAAACCATATATGGCCTGCCCGTCTTAAAAAAGGCGAAGTCGAGGACCACGTGCGCATTGAAATAGAACAGGCCGATATAACAGCAATAATAAACGGGAAAATGATATAAGGGCCCGTGCAGGCCGGCTGTAAGGGCCACGGACGAGACTTCATAAAGAATATAAACCAACCAGGCGATGACATGCCCGAAAACAATATCCCTGTTCTTCATTTACCGGTTCAGATTGGAAATTCAAAAATTTCATTTTCTACATAGCGCAATTGCCTCTCCGCGTAATAAACTTTACCGTCTTATTCCAGCCCGGTAGTTTAGGTAAAAATCAAATTTTATGAAAAACGCCAGGTCAAAAAAACTCAGGAAAAAGATCAGTACGATTTGCGATTACAACAGCACCGGCTTGCCCGGTACCGGGGATGATACCACCTCGGGAACGGACACGACAGCTACCTTAACCATCATCACTACAACCATCAATACGGGGATATCACCAAAAAGGTAACAACTTTTGGGAATATTATTAAATATAAATTAAAAAATAATACTAAAAACCTAACCTATAAGCAATTAAAAAATAATGGTTTGAACCTAAATTTTTAAAATCTTGCTTAAGTCTGAATTACATATACTTGATCAACAGGTCAGCGAAATAATAAATAATGATAAGCTGGCGGCGGGTGAGACCTCAACGGACCACCTTTCCGGGCAGGTGAAAACCGTGCAGGGAACCTGTTCCCAGCTGAAAAAACAGTGGATACAGGAGTTGTACAGCCCGGCGAAAGATGATGTAATCAGCCGGTATGTTCAGTACCACCAGTCCGGGATCACCCGTCTGTCAGATCAGCTCAGCGAAGCGCTTGCCGTTCACCAAAACCCGGCCGGTCCGCATCCGTATGACGAACTTTTCGGAGCCCTGCTGACCGGCCTTGAGGATCTGCTGCTTTTTCTCCAAACCGGCTGTTACCGGTTCTTTGACCAGGATTTCAGGGTTACCTTATTTAACAGCCGCCGGCGATGCGACGAAATCGCCGGGCTTGAAAAAAAGCTCAGGCTGCACCCGGTCGCTGTAAACGAATCGGCGCTGAGAACGGCTATCGCCGATTCTGTCGCTGATAAACTGGAAGAAGCCCGTTATGCGGGCATTTCCTACCGGGACCTGGACCAGACCATCACCATACTGCGGATTGCCGAGCGGCATATATATGCCGCGGAAAAGCCAGCAGCCCAAAACCTGCAGGATACCCTTTATCGCGGAAACCTGAATACCCTTCATTTCTTTAACTGGTACAGGGACAACTTTTTTAAAAAGATAACCGGACCTGTCAGTAAAAAAGAAAAAGAGCGGGTGGTCCTGGCCGAGCTGGAAAGAATATCGGGGCTCTTTGTAGCACAGCGTAAGGTTTTCGAACCCGACCTGCCGTCCATTGACCAGCAGGTACTGCCTTTTTTAAAATCCCAGATGGGGCATTCTTCCAAAGCCGCCGTACCAGGCCAGTCAAACGGCAACAGCCGCCTGCCGCTCGACCTGTCCGTGCCCCAGTTTGCCGTATTCATCAGAGTACTCTATAAGTGCGGGTGTTTTCCGGTTAATAACGTCGCTAAAATCATCCGGTTCTTCACCGGGCACTTTACGACTAAAAAGCAATCCAACATTTCGGTCAAGAGCTTTGCCAGGGCATTTTATGGCTTGGACCAGTCGGCGGCCGCCGTCGTCCGGGATATCCTGCAGCGGATGATCAATTACATTAATAAGACATACTTTCATTAACCGTTTAAAAAAATACGCTATGAAAAATGAATACGAAGGTTTTGTTAGTTACACCATCCGCTATTCGGATGATGGCAATCCCGATCATTAAAACAGCCATTATGATGACGAAATTTTATGACCGACTTTTTGCAGATTTAAATAAAGATTTAAACGCGGTCATGCTGGAAGAGCATGAGAACATCAGGCGATTGGAAAGATCTGTCAGCCTGTGTCTGAAGTACCTTCAGAAACTTAAAGATTTCTGGAAAGCGCACGACCCGGGGACACCCACGGAGGATATCAACTTCTTTAAACAGGTCAAGCCCAGATTCAAGGCGCAGCTCATCTTTTACCAATCCCTGCTCAATATCGAGAGCCGTAAACCACTCGGAAACGGAACCGCCGTTGCTAAATTTTACACCGGCGAGATCAGGGTCCTCAAACACTTTTTTGAAAGCAACCTGTCCTTTTACCAGTATGTCCGTATACAGGCCTGCCACCTCGACGAATACTATTTTTTACGGGGCACTTACGATATCCATCTCGACCCCGATCAATGCATGATCGATTTTGACCCTGCATTCAGCACGAGTCATGACCATAAACTGGCACTGGTCATCGCCCATGAATTGCTACAGCATCACCTGGAAGAAGCCATTCAGAAAGCGGGTCAGCGGGAATCTCTGGTACACGCAGGTCATGAATTTCAGGACTTCGACTGGAAGCAAACGAAATGCGCGCTGATCGAGCTCATTTACAGCTGGCATGCCACAGAGGCTTTTGGAAAACGCAGCCTGAAAAGCATCGCCAAATTCATTGAAAGGTCTTTTAATATTTCCCTGGGTAACTTTTATGATACCTACGACTGGCTGTGCGGACGGCCCTGTCCCACCCTGTACATCGATGAAATGAAAACGGCCTTTTTAATGCGGGTGCAAAAAAAATTAAAATAACTACCGGCAACCCGAACCGCAAGGATTATAGGCGATTACAGCCGGCGCGATTGCAAGCGGCTATGATCCGTAACGCGGAGGCACGCCCTCCATGTTACGGATCATCCTATTTTGAACTATTGTTTGCGGTGAGCCGGGAATGCCAACTTCTCATTGAAATATAAATTACTGTTGATTTCTTTCTCCATATTTAGATATCCCAAAAAGTTAGTCATTTGGGGTTAAAACGATCTACCTATCTCTTTTCTATATTTTATAGAGCCCTTTTCAAAAATGGGGCTTAGAATGCCCATCATTCCAAAATGCGTGTTTGACCTTTATTAAAATTGAGTTCAATTGCAAGAATCTTCATGTTCCGGGTGACTGGACTGGTTCAAGTGTGTTTTATATGGACAACCAATGGTTCAGGCATTGCCCTGGTAAACATACGGTTGCTTTTAAACATACGGTAATAATGTACAGATGGCTTTGTGTTGGCAAGATGATGGAAAAATTTCACAACGATGTGTATCGAAACTACCGCCTGGGTGCTCGTCGTAAAGCTGGCAGGCATAATCATCAAAAAAGCCACCTGTACGCAGGCAGCTTCTTCACGTAAATTCTTTGCGTGCTGGCATTACATACCAAAAACTTCATCACTGAGTTTCGCGGTCACAACCGGTCTGATTTCATTGAAATGCGCCACAGCAAATCCGGTTCCCAAACTTGACCTTTCGCTGCCATCCATCGTAAGTTCATCAGCAGCTCCGCTCAGTTCGACTTTAGCATGATCTTTTACAGTTAACTCAGCAGCATATACATCCAGATCTAGCTTTGCGGAAGCTGCGTCATGTAGGTCAATGCTGAATTCAACCCTGAAAAGCTTTCCAAACGATTGGATTGAAGAATTGTCAAATGCGGAAACAGAACGGAGGTCACTGGCGCTGACCCAAATGACCAGTTTTTCTGCTTTATAGTTTGAAATTCTCAATACCCCGTTCCTGCTTTGAACCAGGGCGTTCTCTGCGTAGTACTTGTTATAAACCTTGACGCGATCCATATTGCCATCGGATATAAATAATTCGACGTTACCGCGAACTTCGATTTTGTTGATCGCACTGATATCGTTCAATACAGTAAAATTATCGTCTTTAAAGGTATTTGCAGAAGCGTTTTGAGTTAATCCTGACACCATGATCATCATGGCGATAAAGGATAAAATTTGAGTTTTCATTTTTTTTAGTAATTATAGTGATCGTCCATTGGTCGTATTGTTTATCTTTTAATACGATCAAAAATCGGGGCAATTAAACCCGGGCCGGACTGGTTGAGGCTCTGTATTGACTTCCAATTTTATAGCGCAAAGGTGAGACGAATAAGCGAATTATTTTTCATCTTAGTGTAATTATTACACTAAGACTTTTTTATTTGACAAGCATTGGAAAGCGCAGCATGTTCAGGCTTGCGTTGGTAGCTCCATTTCAGGCGAGTTGGCAACTCCTTTTAGAAAATTCGTTCATTTTTTTCTGAAACGCCATATCTTGTATCCGGACTGCTGCGCGGGAATGAATAGCAAGGATCGCATCGTCTTATGAGGACAATTTTATTAACAAAAGCATTAAAAAGGATTGAAGCACAAGCCCGGTTTAAATTCTGAAATTTAATGCAACATATGGATACCAACCTTCAGTCGAGTGACCTGCCATAACCTGCAATACTGTTAAGCTTGCCGGCGCAAAAAACAAACCTCCACCAGTGCCGGTATGCCATTTATCCGAATGTTCGCCGTTTATCCAAACCCTTCCCGCATCGTAAAAGCCGGTTAGACCTAACTGCCCCGGCAAAATATAGCTGGCAATATCCGCCAGCTTTACGCGGGCCTGGAAATTGTTAAATACCATGTGCTGGCCTGCAAAACGGTTTTGAAGATATCCCAGTAAATTACCCTGTCCTCCCAGGAACATGGACTGATAAAAAGCTGATTTACCGATTGTAACGCCGCCGCCGACGCGATCTGAGAGTACGATGCTTCCGCTTTTATTCAGCTTTTGGTAATAGGTAAATTCAGTCCTTATTTGACTAAAAGATTTGGAATAACTGTTAATCCCTTCAGAGGCCAGCAGGTTTACCTGTAAATAATAACCGCTTGTTGGCAGGATCCGGTTATCCTTATGATCACTTATCAGGTTGACCAGGACCCCAGCGTGGGCTTTGTCTTTATTAACCGATGAACTGTCATAGCTATTGATAAGGCTTTTTTGATTAATAAAACGACCAGCATTGCCGTTCAGACTCAGGTGATAAAACTGGAATGACGGACCGGCGCTGATTGTTGTCCCTTTGCCCGGTTTCCAGCGAAGCGCCGGGTCTAACTGATAAATATCAAACCGGGTGCGGTAATAACGCCTGTATTCGCCGGTCTTATCCAAAACCGTCTCATTACCCCTACCGAAGAAATTCATCGTATTGTCCGGTGCCTGTGCGTACGCTTCTAAAGTAAAATCAGCCTTTCCAACCGCCTGCATCCATTCTCCGTTGTATTTGATCCGGAATGCGTCCGTGGCAAATGCATGGGTGATCAATAATTGCTGTACTGTGGAATAAGGCAATTTTCTGAAGCCGTCGTACCCTGTATATTTGAAACCAAGACCGAGCAGAAATCCGTCATCCTTATTTAAGGCAGCGGTGGCCAGCGGCATCCATACATTGTAGAGATTGGTTGGCAGAAACCTGATATTGGCCGTGTCATCAGACAGATGTTCCCTGATGCGGCCGGTATTGCCCCTCATTAAGGGAGCAACAGCGGGCCCGTAAACATTCAGCGTTGTAGCAGTCCGCAGTATATCAAAAGTTTTGTGACCGATGCTATCTACTATGCGCAGCCTGATCGGGGTTTTCTGTGTATTGACCGTAATATGATCATCACCGGCAGATGTATAAATCCGTACTTCCCTGGTAGTATCCGGGTGGTAAAACATGTCCATGACGGCCCGATCTTCCATGCCTCTCTTATCAGATTTTCCAAGCACAATATGCATGGAATTATCCGGTCCGTCCGTAATGGTTATCTGCTCATCCTTGTCAGTAGCGCGGATATCAACGATCCGGTTGATGAACTTGTAATATTGTCCCATCGCAGCGGGAATGTTATCCCTTCGTTTTCTGAGTTTGGCAAACAGTTCGTCATGTCTCAAACGATAGTTCTCCACAGGCAACCTTCTGAGGGCCGTCTCCAGAACCTCATCCGTTTCAGCTTTTACAAATCCGTCTACGATCCTGGTGTATTCGGCATAAGTCATTTGCATATCCGGGTAAGCTCTTGCAAAACGCGTTTTAAACAGGGAATATCTGACCCGTGGAATATTGCCGTCAAAGTTCTCCAATGTCGGGTCGAGCCAGGGAAGAGCGGCTACAGAAGGAAATAGCCCTTGTGTGATATGAAAAACCTGGTCCCGGTCCCGGGGTACACTGGTATATATTTTATCATTTACGCTTTTTGACGGCTTCCAGCGCCACTGGTCTTCATGCCTGTCCCAATCCCCCATAAGCAGGTCAAGCATTTTAGCCCTTAAAAAAGTTTCCGCGTCCAGGCGGGTATCATAACTTTTGATCAGCTCACGATCCATCTTAAAAGTGTTATCGGAAGGTCCGGTCGGTTCGCGCTCCTCCAGCAGGCATACCATACCCTCAAAGATCTTAGCATATTCGCCAAGAGCCGGATCTTCAGCAACCAAACCGATAACGGGATTAGCGTGCGGAACACGCGCCGCTTCTGCCAGGGGCGGAACAACGAGCGCCGAATAAGGATGCTGCCCGCTGAATTCGTCACCCACCCAATCGATGGCAAAAGTACCCTGCAGGTTGGCAGGCAGCAGTTTGTCCGGCATCTTTTCAACACTTCGCAATACCCATTCCCGCGCTGTTTTATCCTCCAGCCGTAAAGATTTGGACTCCATACCTCCGCCCTGCCGTACCGGCTTAAGCCCGCCGTTGATCAGCGACAATTTAAGGACGGGCAATTTTACCCGCATTGCCCACTCTTTCCGGTAATTTTCACCAAATAACCAGCGGTGTATGCCGGATACATCATTATAAGAAGGGTGAACTTTGACAACAGCACTATCGGGGAATATCTGCCATGCGGACGGTTCAATTTTTTGAGCCTGGGTGCTTGTCGCTGCGAGGACAGGCAATAATGGGATAAGTAATTTTCGTAACATAATGAGTCTCGGCTGTTTTGAAACCCCAGGAGGTTGCATCAAAATAAGGCAAAGCTCATGCCGAGCGTTAATACATTGAAAATGTGAAAAATACATTTCCATTCTAAATCCAGATCCACGATATATCGTTAATCCGCCGACAAAAACAAATGCAGCCATAAAGATAGCGGCAAGTAGCTGCCGTTATCAATAGCAGAGCTCCTGCGGAGCGCCTGCTGCGTTAACCCGCGTGCGGAAAATACGATCCATATGATCCGCGCGAGAGACACCAGCGTTGCCTTAATACTCCGCTACGCATGCCAATTATATACTTTGAATGATTGTTTTGTAATACAGTTAAAGCGGTATTCCGACAGATTTTCGCAACCCGTATTTTTACCTGCAACCTGACTGTAAGTGATTTAATTCCTCGTCTGCAGAGGTTGGTACTGGCGTGTTAAATAGCCCAGCCAGAATCGGTTGTCCTCCACGCTGTTCTCGATAACTGATGGTTCTTCGCTCCCGAATTTTCGCAGTTCATCCGCGTTTGGCCCTTTTTTCTTTTATATTTTAGATTCAGCCCAGTTCGCATTGACCGGCTTATCTGCATTCACCAGTGTGGAGGTACATGAAATCGTAAAAAAGCACCGCTGCAAATGTTTGGCGTTTCCCCCTTGGCTAGTAAACGTCGTTTCCTGCTTGCACAGGCAACACAGCATGTAAGCTAAGGCAGGTAAATAATTGACGAGGTAAATGAAGCAGTTTTAAATCATATCCTGGAAACGCTTTAAGTTTAATTATGTAAGCCATAACTATTTTTATCTCTTACTGAATACTGTCAAGCACCTTAGCTCGGCTAAAGACAATACCCAGCCAGCAACTAAAACCGAAGTTGGTGGCTTAGTTATACCACGTAACTACTACTACTACTTAATGCAATTGCAGTTTATTCCGTTGAAATAAGGTATTGAAAGCTGTATATTCTCGAAATAAAGTAGCAATAATTTATCCATCCCATTATAAACTCCTTTTAATCAGACATATATATTCCGGCATCAAAAATGCAACGATAGCTTTGATTGTGATCAATCATTTAAACAGGCACTTATGGGAGCATTAATTTTTAGGAATACCAAACTTATTTCGATAGCCGGAATAGTGTCGATTATTTACGTAATTATAATTCCTGAATAATATTGATCGAGCGTCAACTTCAAATATCTCAAGATTTAATCTTTTAATTTCCTGCGATTTGGCAAGTTCAGTAAAGGTTTTTAAACTTCTATCTATAACTAAATTTAATCAATGCGACATGTCACATTATATTTCAAGTATGCCTTTATGGGCAATCGTTTCGTTTATTATCGGTTTTTTCATTACTCATGTTTTTTTTGCCAGGCGTTTCAGGCAAGCTGCCATTGACGGAGGTATGTCATTGGGTAGATCCAATCGCATTCAGCAGGTAATCATCGTGTTTTTTACTGCCTTTTTTATTTACGCTTCTGCACTTGCCCTGGTTGGTATTATGGATAAAGATACGATACCCCCTATGGGTATAATATGTGCCGGCCTTCCCTTAGCGATTCTTTTGTTCGGAGTAGTAGGAAAAACCGAACTTTACAAAGATTTATTAAGGGCGATAACCATGGAATCCCTGATCACTTTACATGTGTTCCGTATAATTGGGATATTTTTCATTCTATTGTATATTTATGACCTTCTTCCCGCCGGATTTGCTTTTTCCGCCGGATTGGGAGATATCATTACCGCAGTGCTTGCATATCCCGTTGCTGTGATATATGCTAAAGGAAAATCCTGGAGAATTCCCGTGGTTTATGCATGGAACATAATAGGAATTTTTGACGTTGTGAATTTACTTATTATTGCCGTCATTATCTTAAAAAGCAAACTTAGTCCAGGAGAGGTTGGTTTACGGGAAATAGATCTATTCCCATTCTCCTATTTCGCGGCTTTCGCTCCGGCTGTTTTAATATTCCTCCATGTCGCGGTTTTCAATAAATTAAATCAGCGGAAAATAAATAATTGACCAGCACCAACAATCTATCGTATTAATTACTCATAGTTGCGTTGCGCTTTAACTAAAAAAGGTCATAATTTCAATGGTGCAGTTTCGAGCGTAAGCCCACAATACCTGCCTTAATGTTAATTAACTGATAATCAATCACCTTACTCTTTTCATCAATTTAAAAGATCAGATCATCGGTAAAATACTTGAACTGGCTCTCGACGGGATATACATAGACAGGCAGGCAAAAATATGTAAGGGGTTGATTGGAAGGCCGGTTCATTGCCTTCAAAAAAAAGCCCGTGACAGCAGTCACGGGCTTCAGTCCGTTTAAACACCGAATCTCTCCGGTGGCACCTATCGGTCTTTTGGCAGTTTTACTAGCCGGATATAATTCCGATCTGTCAAATAACGTTGGGCGGCATCCCGGTAGACTTCGCTGTTGAATGACTTCAATAGTTCGCGTTGCCTTTGAACAGCTGTGATATCTTCCTGATTTTGATATTGATTTGTCAAATAGCTTAACCAGAATCGATTGGTTTCCAAGCTGCTTTCGATGGCTGAACTTTGTTCGCTCTGGAATTTTTTCAGGTCGTCCGCTGTGGGTCCAAGGTCTTTTATAGATTTGATTTCTTGCCAAGTCGCATCAATTAATTTATCTACGTTCGATGGCGCACAGGTAAAAGATATGCTAAAAGCGTACTGTTTTAAATATTTGGATAGATCCAAATTTACCTTCGGCGAGTAAACTCCGCTTTCTTTTTCGCGGAGACGCTCTATTAAATGAATCTCCAACATTTGTTTTATTCCTTCTAATTTCAAATTTTCTTCTATACTAAAAAGATAGTCACCACTGATTACCATAGATACGGTTGCCTTTACCTCATCACCGGCCTTTACCGTTTTCGTTAGCTTTCCGCTGGGGATTCTGATATTTAAATCGTGCCAGTTATAGTGGCTGTTCGAAGTCGGCAGCGCGCCAAGATATTTTTCAAATAAAGGTTTTGCAGTTTCAAGATTTACATTTCCAACGAAGACAAAGGTAAAATTTGACGCGTCACTAAATTGCTCACGGTAAAATTTTAATATTTTATCGAGATCTATTTCCTTAACCTCATCGAGGCTGATCGGTTTCCTTCGGTAAGAGTTATTGGTCAGAACGGCGTTAACAGTATCCGCAAACTGATTGTCAGGAACATCAATCTTGTTTTGAAGAGAGGCGGTCAGTCTACCTATTTCGCTTTGAAATATGGTCGTGTCTTTCCTTGGACTGGTGAAATATAAATAGGTCAGCTGGAGTGCAGTCTCTAAATCTGAAATGTTCGTAGCTCCATACAATCCAGCAAAGCGTTCGTTGATAAAAGGACTAACACCAGCAATTTTACCTGTCAACTTCAATCTTAGCGTTTCACTGCCAAACGACCCGATACCGCTTTGCGAAACGATCGCAGCGGCAAGAGAGGCCGACCGGAAGTCCGCATCCTTAGTGACAGAAGTTCCGCCGGGACTAAATGCAGAGAAAGCAATTTCATTATTTTGAAAGGTCGTTGGCTTTACAATAATCCGCAGGCCATTGCTCAGCACGAGTTCGTGACCATCAAATGCTTTTATTTCCTTACTCGACACAATTTTGCCAGGGGAAGAAATTGCTTCGATTAATGGTTTTCGCTCTACATCAAATTGCCCGGAATTTGCGATGCCTGTCGGTGCAGAGCTGGCATCGGCTTCATCAAGCCAACCGGCCAGTGCTGCTTCAATTGGTAGTTTGTCTTTTGCAGATTCAGGGCCAGAAGCGATTACATCACGATCCGGCATGGCCAGATACCGCTTCATCAATTGCTTTAAGTGATTGGGGCTGATCGTTGGAAGATAGGCGGTAGTTAATTCGGCCTCTTTTAGTACTCCGGGACTGGCCTCTCCTTGGAGGAACAACCTGGTGTATTCGCCTGCCAACTGGCCACTGGGTGCTTTATCCACCTCGTCGGCCTGCGCCTGAACACGAGAAAGATAAAAAGTTTTCGCAGTCTCTAACTCTACATCCGTAAATCCGTTATCTCTGATTTTTGTCATTTCGCGCCAAAGCGCTTGAAAACCGGGCTTCAATAGCCCGTTCTTCGTTGATACGGTTATTGTAAAGGCGTCAACATTCGATAAAATGGGCTGCACTGAGGCTCCGGCGCCCAAATAAAAAGCAGCATTATTCTGGTAAACAGATTGAAGCCTGTTCGCCAGCACGAGGTTGAACAGATTGCGTTTCAGGTATTCGAGATAATCGGCATTTGTTCTGAGTTTCCGGTGCGGAAATTTATAGATTACCTGTAATGACGATCCTTGCATTTCCTTGTCAGTAATTACGGCATACTGTCTAGCTCCGTTCAACTGAATTTGAAAATCCGGCCTGAGTTTGGGGACGGCAGGCACTTTCAGATCATCAAACAGAGCCTTAACCTTTTGTTCGATGCCTTTTGGATCAATATCCCCAACTACAATAATGCCTTCCAGGTCGGGGCGGTACCAATCTCTATAAAAAGAAAGAATGGTTTCCCGATCGAAATTTTTAAGAACACTATCTACGCCTATCGGTAAACGGGAAGCATATTTCGATCGGTTGTAAATGATGGGCATAAGGCGCTCACTCATCCTCGACTGTATGCCGGAACGCATACGCTCTTCCTCCAAAACTACACCTCTTTCTTTATCGAGCTCCGCCTGATCAAGTGTAGCGTCCTGCGCCCAGTCACGTATCACCTGCAGCGCCTGATCGACCAAGGTCACATCATCTGCTGCGATAGGGAGCTGATAAACTGTCTCGTCAAATGATGTGTATGCGTTTAGATCGGCTCCAAAACGTACACCAGCTTTTTGCAAAAATTCGACCAAGCTGTTGGCGGGGAAATGTTTTGTCCCATTAAAACTCATATGTTCCATAAAATGTGCAAGACCTCGCTGGTTGTCATTTTCCAGCACTGACCCGGCCTTGATTACCAGATATACGGTTAGTTTTTTTTTCGGTACAGTATTTTTGCGAATAATATATGTAAAGCCGTTTTTTAATTGACCTTTTAGGATGGCAGGGTCCTGTGGCAATTCTTGTGAAGAAGCCCGGTTAGTAAATATAGGGCTGGTTAATAACAGCGCGATTTGGAGTATTCTATATAGTTTCATCGAATGTTTTTAGTTTCTTATCGGCCCTTTAATGTGTACACCATATCCCGGTAGTTTGAAGCGACCTTTATTCCATCGGCGTTCACAATTGTAAAAGCGATGATATAATCATTTGAGCCAGCTATTTTCGTTGGATCCACAATAATCTGTAGCTGGGCCTGATCCGCCCCCTTGGCAATAGTTACACGCAAATCACCAACCGAATAGGCGCTAGCCGGCAGTTTGATATAGTTTTTTCCAAAGGCGTTGTTATAAGCTATCGAAAGAGAATCGTTTACCTTTAAAGTCACAGTAATGTTCTTTGGTGCCGTCTCTATAAATGAGTAGTTCACCCTGAGATTCAGCTTCTTTGTTCCAAGTGCGCTATCTGTCAACATTATCGGAAAAAAGGATCTGCCTGGATAATTCGACAATGGGTTGATAATGATCGGTTCTATGCCTGAGTAGTCAGGCTTGATATCATCTTTCAAACAACCCGAGAATATTGTAAGCGAGCAAAGGATAATGATATATATTGATATTTTTTTCATGTTGATAAATTTAAAATTAGGGCATCCACCATATTTTGCTACTAAAAACATTGACGCTACCATAGGCGTTCAGGTTAGCTGCATTTGTTAAATATTCATTGAATCCATAATCGAACCGGATGGGCAGTCTATCACTCACCCTACCCGGATCGACAGAGAGCGCAATAGCAGGAAAATTTCCATTACGCCTGTAATCCGTCCACGATTCAATAGGATCGATACCATTGAGGGCGGTGTATTTTTGACTCATCAGCAGCTTGTACTTATCTGGCGCCGCGGTCCAGCTCACTCTGGCATTTGCTCCCGTCACCTGGTTATTGTACCATGTCGAAAAAATAGCATCCGATAATGCAGGAAGTGACCGTGACTTACCTACGTTCAGCCAGCGGAACGATTCCTTAACAGCATCAATGTAGGCTTGTTGCGGATCGCCCGGTAGCCAGCCTCTTTGTATGGCCTCAGCCTGCAGAAATTTGCTTTCAATGCTGGTAATCGCCCATCCATCCATATTGTTTCCTTTGATAATTCCGGCAGAGGCATCATTGACAACATCCGTATTACTATTGCCGCCTACGGCCGAAATGTAGGAGCGCGTTTGGAAAGGATAGCTAAATGCATTAACTTCAAGACCAAATTGCGCTCCCCTAAATTCAGCAGATCCTGGTTGGGGAAATGGCTCGGCACCACCCGCGGGAAAGGGTACATCAATCGGCGAATAGATGAAAGCCAGGCGAGGATCATCATCAGCTTTTAAAAGGTTCATGCCAAAAACATTGGCGTGTGCGTAATCGAGCGAAAGTCCGAACTCATCAGCACGGCCACCGAATACCCGGTTCTTATTGGAATATAAGCCATAATATTTCGATACACCTTTAACCAGGCTATAACCGGGGTTGACGGCAGCATCCGTTCCGCTTGGCAAGAAACCCGACCCTTGATTTATAATTTTGGTCATCTCTGCTTTTATATAACTCTCCCGGCCGGGGAGATTTGCCTGATGGATCAACAGTCTTAACTTAAGCGTATTTATAAACTGCTGCCATTTTTGTTTATCTCCGTGAAACATAATGTCTGAGGCGGCGATCTTGGGATTCTTTGCCATATCCGCATTTTTAATCAGGGAAGATGCCAGCGTCAGCTCGTTCATCACATTTTCATAGATCGATTGACCACTGTCATATTTAGGACGAAGGATGTCCGGGTTGTAAGCTTCCGTGTAAGGAGCATTATTTACCTCGTCAACTACACGGGCCCACATTAATGATTTGACCGTTTTTGCCACGCCAACATAAAAATCTTCGTGGAGCGAGGACGCTTTTTGTTCCATCAGAATGATGTCCGCCGTTGGATAGCTCATCTGCGCTGGTTGATTGTAGGTAGTAATTGGCGTACCATTTCGGAAAGCAGGCGGACACCAGTAGCCCATCCACATCGCCATTAAGTCGAAATCTTGCTTAAAACCAGCCGCTTGTTCTAAAACTGTTGCGATAACTAAATCCGGTGTAACTTGGGTGTCCGTAAGTTCTCTGGGGTTGTAATTGACGTCCAGCCAGTTTTTTCTGCAGGAGCCGAGTAATATAAGTGCGCTGGTCATGCAGGCGCATAATAATATCGATGACTTTTTCATATTCGTAATTAAAAGGTAAGTCCAAGTGTAAATCCATACATAAATGTTCCTGGGAGTGCATTGGGTGTGCTGGAACTGCCAACTAAATTGTTGGTTTGGCTTTGGGTGCGCTGCCCGAGTGACTGAATAAAACCGTTATTGAGCCCTGGACCGTAAGAACCTACGGGGTCACCAAAAATGTTCGACTTGGGATAAAAAGCAAAAAGGTCTCTGACATATAAACCAGCTGTCATCGATTTTATGAACCTTTTATTGAGGGCCGCGTCATATTGCAAAGCAATTTCCCGTATTTTCCAGAAGCTGGCGCTGCGTATCGAATTGATATTTGCATAGGAAGCCTGTGAGAAAAAGCTCTGTCCAGCATCCGACATGGCAATGTCAGTGTTTTTGATATAGTGACCTGGGACATCTTCTATCACTGAGTTCGGATATATAAAAGGTTGCCTGTTGGTGAGCAGTGTAAAAGAAGTCGTTCCATTCAGAATTGAACGTGAATTAAATTGGTGGTCATTACCTGCCGAATAATCAGCTTGGGTACTTAGCGTAAAATGCTTATAAGCAATATTTAAAGTTAGCCCCCCCTGATAAACCGGCAGTGTTTTTCCTTTGATCTGTGGATTTAGATAATCGTAAGCAGGCAAGCCTGAAACTTTATCAACAATTACCGAACCTCCGGGAGAACGTTTGAAATCGTAGACGCCATATTGAAAAGCCGTCTCGCCTTCTTTAGCGTAAAAGACCAATCCGGTGGCTGGATCTTGCGCAATAAAAACGCCGTTGTAAACGTCTGAAACCTTTAAAACCTTGTTGTTATTATAAGAAAGCCTGCCGGAAAGTGAGATCCTTGGTCCACCTGAAAAATCAACTAACGGATCGAGTGTCAGATCGAACTCTAACCCCTTGTTTCTTAATTTCCCCGCATTGTCATAATCCGGGAAACCAGAATATGGCGGCACGCGTACCTTCAATATAACACCGTCGTTAACTTGTGTATAATAAGTTGCATCAAATCTGATCCGATTTTTCAAAATTCCGATCTCGATGCCGTATTCCTGCGACCAGATCTTTTCCGGCTTGATCTTCGGATTGGGATTAGCCTGTATGCCATAGGCCAGTGTCGACACGCCGGTGGAGGTGGTATAAGGATAAGGATACAAGACATAAAAACGCCGCTCACTTTGCTGGGGCTCGATATTCAGATTGGCTGTCCTGACCAGAGAAACGCGTAATCTCAATGCTGACAACCACTCCTGTTTCTTCAAAAATGGAACTGCTTCTTTTAACACGATCGATGAATTGCCGCCGAAATAGAAGTCTTTTCCCCTGGCTACTTTTGCCTCTTTGGAATCCCACTCATTCCTTGCGGTCAGCTCCAGAAAAAAGCGGTCCTTATAGCCGACCGAAGCTGTTCCAAAAGCTGAAATAGTGCGTTGCTGCACAGTGTTTTCATCTGCTCCTATACCATAATCGGAGCGGGCATAAATGTCATTATAGATAGGAATGACCAAGGTGGCGTTCGTTTTCAGTATTTTACTGTAAATATCCTTGATCGAATTTCCAACGCTGCTACGGAAAACGAAATCATGCGTTTGCGCCAGGGCCGACATAATGAAATCGTTATTCAAGTTGAGCCCGGTTCCTACATAATCCGCGGTGGTTGGGTCTGTGTCCGATCGTTTTGCAGGATCCGCCCTTGCGTAATCTGAGAAAATGAAAGGCTCTGAATTGATTTTTTGCCGTCGGGAATTATATATAACGCCAAGCTGATCTCTTACTGATAACCACGGCAGAATTTTGACGTTTGCAAACATATTGCCGTTAAATACATTATCGGTTTGTTTTTGACGGGCAGATGCAATCTTCGCATAGGGATTTATGCCGTTCCAATAATTGTCATTACTTCCCCAGTACGAGTTGCGATAATCTTTATAATTCAGCAGGGGAATGAAACTGGGCGTTTCTAGTACATCCTGTGTAGCATCCGGCCCTTTGTCTGAATTAGTTTGAGCGAAATTTATGGTAAGACCTAAGTCTAATGCCTGTCCAACTTTATTGGAAGCATTGTATAATACGGACGTTTGGTTTTGTTTATCTCCAGGCAACAGTCCTTTTTGATCTAAATGACCTATACCGAGGTATAGATTGGAGTTTGCACCGCCATTGGCTAAAGATACATTGGTTCGATTTGTAGAAGCAATATTGAAAAACTTATGCCGGTCATTGTTATAGGAATACGGCACCATTTGATACTTTCCATTGGCATCGGGATAGCCAATTGGTACAAGCTGGCCATTATATGCAGGCCCCCAGCTGGATATATCCTGTCCTCCCAAAATATTCGTGGCATTTCCCTTGCCGTATTGCTTTTGTTCGTCCAGGTAGCGCCAGTCAATCCGGTTAAAGCTTTGGTTGGTTTTGACATTTACTGCGATCACGCCGTTTTTCACCTTCTTTGTGGTGATAATAATCACGCCGTTGACTCCCTCGGGACCATATAACGCCGTACCATTTGCTCCTTTTAAAACCGTTACATCTTCGATGTCTGCGGGGTTAAGATTATTGATAAAGTCAACGGCTTGCTGTCCTGAATCACCATCCGAGCCAAAAGATAAAGGCGAGCCATTGAAAATAAAAAGTGGCTGATTGTTACTGGACTCGCCAAACGAGCGGATTCCCCGTATGAGAATATGCATCTGCGGTGACATGGAAGAACTCTCTGACATGATATTCAAGCCGGAAACCTTACCAGTTAGTCCCATTAGAAGCGAGCCGCTATTAGCCTTGGTTAAGTCATTACCGCTTACTTTTGCGACCGAATAACCTAATTCGCGTTTATTGCGTTCGATACCGTAAGCCGTGGTTACCTTGACCTCTTCCAGGCTTTTAATCTCAGGGATCATAATTATTTTACCGTTGAATTTTCCAGCTACGATTTCATTTTTTTCATAACCTAAGTAGCTGAACACCAATAAAGCATCTTGCCCCACGTCATTTAGGATGAATTTTCCGTTTGCGTCAGTATGGGTAGATTTATCTGTTCCCTTGACCTTTACAGTGGCTCCTGGCATGGGAACGCCTTTTTCATTGACAACAATTCCCGACACATTTATGGAAGTTAGATAATCAACAATGCTCCTGATGAGCCTGCTTCGACTCCGAGTGATCAAAATTGTTTTGTCTTTGATTTCGTAACTGAGCCCTGAGCCAGCCAGGCAGCTTTTTAAAACATCGTCGAGTTCCGCTTTATCAAAGCTGACATCGATCGTTTGACTGGGATCCAGATCGTTTTCGTTCCAAAGAACGTTATATCCTGTTTGGATACGGATTTGTCTTAATACGGTTGAAACAGGAATTGATTTACCGGAGACGCTGACCTTCTGTGCGAAAGTCGAGGCACTGACCTGAAGAATCGCCACAACGAGCAAGACCGTCGTTAACTTCATTACTTGAATGATTTTGTAGGCACAGGGATGTCCTGTGCACCGTACTCTTGTAGAAATTCGATACATTTGAATGTTTGGGTTTAATCTAATAGGAATGAATGAACTGTGGGAGGAACCCGAACGTTTACCCGGAAATGTTCGCTGCATTTCCGGGTCTTTTATCCAGGATACTCCAGGCTAAGGGCTGGAATTAGTTGCAATGGTCATGTGGAGTTGAATGGATTAATTATTTGAAATGACTTTTACCTCGTTTTCCCGGACTTCAAAACGGACATGCCCGACGGCACTGACTTTTTCCAATACCTTGCCGATACTGGCGGAACGTGATACAGAGCCCCCGATCCGGATCCGTGCATCTGCCGTGTTTTCAAAAATGATCCGGCATCCGTACCAGCGTGAAAGTTTACGCATTACCTCACCCAGCTCGGCGCTGTCAAATACAAAAAGTCCTCTTTGCCAGTCTATGGCATCATCGGCCTCCACCTTCTTTACGCTGACCGTTCCGGAATAAAGTGCAGCCTGCATGCCCGGTTTAAGCAGCGCGTCCGCGCGCGTGACTGTATCAGTGATCATTACGGAACCCGAAAGCAGGGTGCTTTTGATTATTTTGTCTTCAGGGTAGGCGCTGATATTAAAATGGGTTCCTAATACCCGAAGGCGCTGGGTCCCGGAAGTGACGATGAACGGTCTCTTTTCATCACGGGAAACTTCGAAATAAGCTTCACCGTCAAGCTTAACCTGTCGTTCTTTAGCGTTAAAGACAGTGGGGTAGCTGATCTTCGTTCGTGAATTAAGCCACACTCTGGTCCCGTCCTGTAATATCAGTTGCCATTGTCCGCCTGCGGCGGTCTCTACACTGTTGACTAAAACCTCCGTTACGCCCGTTTTCGGTGATCGGTAAGTCAGGAGGCCGGCTGGAGTAACGGTGAGCAAAGTGCCGGGCTGCCGGATGGTGTCCGCTTCGGACTTCCCGGAGAGCATTACACGTTTGCCGTTCGCCAGTGTCAGTACAGCCTGATTGCTTCCTGCCTTAATCGTTTGACTGCCGGCAAAAACAACGGCTGAAGGAGTCTTCTCACGGAATACGAGGATGACAAGGGAGCTTATGAGAATAACTGATGCAGCGGCGGCGAATGAAAGACGGTGTATCTGCCATAAACGTTTGAATGTATTCACTTCCAAAGCGACGCCGGTAACCTGCTGCACGCGATCGCGGATCCGGCGATCAAGGCTCCATCTCGCGCTTCTGCTCAATGTGGGGCCAGAAGTAGCGGCATGGTCCAGTAAAAACCGTTCGACAACAACACGCTCATCTGCAGTACAACGGCCGTCACGGTATCGGGTCAGCAGGGTTTCGATATCTAGTTCCATCAGTATGAAAAGTTTTGGTCCTTTTCCTACTATCTGTCAGAAATGCTTCCCTGGTAGTAGATTTATTTTAAAATAATTTAACAATAAATTGACATGAATAAATCTTTCAATGAAACAAAAAGACTTTTTTGATCAACGCGGCAAGGATCATGATCGTTAGCCTGGTATTTAATTTCAGCGCGATAATCTTCAGGGCGTTATTTATCTGTTTTTTTACCGTTGTTTCCGCAATACCAAGTGCTCTGGCAATCTCTTTATGAGATAACTGCTCGTCCCGGCTCATCAGGTAGATCCGCTGCATTTTGGCGGGAAGCGAAGAAACGGCTTTATCAATACATTCGGCAAGCCTTCTGACGTCGATATGCTCCGGATCGACGTGAAACTGTTCTATTCGCCGTGACAGGCGTTCGATAAACGCTGTCCTGTTAGCATCCCTGGTGAGGGTGCGCAGGGAACTATATCTGGCGCTCTTGACCAGGTATGCAGATAACGCGCCATCAAGCGAAAAGCTTAGTCTCCTGTTCCACACCGATACAAAAAGCTCCTGTACGATATCGACGGCGTCATCCTCAGACCGGGTCAGTCCATATACATAGTTAACCAGCATACTCCAGTAGCGATCATAAATGGTCGCAAAAGCCCGCTGGTCTTCAAGATTCAAAAGCGAAATTAATTCATGATCGCTGTAATTGTAATAATCCCGCATCTGTATCAAGAGTTCATTGATTGCATAGTTCTTTGCCTTGTGTTTTCAACCCGCCACCAGTCACAAAACTGGACCGGGAACGACCGTCTTATCAATCGCCGGAACCTTGAATCCGGCTAGTCCGACCTGACAAGCCTTACAACCTTTTTACAAGTAAAAAATAGTTCACTCCGTTAAATATAAGTTATTCCCGAACTATTAGTGCGAGAGTGACGTCAAAATACAGGTAACAATCTGTTTTTCAACAAATAAAAAATACCGAACGTTATTTTTTTTTAACGAACAAGAATTTGTCGTCTTTTCTAAAAAAGTGTAATGACTGTGACGGCCATTCGTATTTTGTAATATTCGTTTATGAAAATAAATAAGAGGAGGAGGGGCTGAATCACTGCCGGACAACTTTATAAATTCTGATGATTTACGATTTAAAATAAGAAAAAAATGCCATATACCCTCTAAAATACTGTTTTGTAACCTTTTACAGAATGGCATTAATTTTGAAACTTAGATAAGAGATCAAGTGTTTCATCGCCGAACATAAACCTGGCATCAGGAGTATATCATGATCATCAGGACGGCAACGATCAGTAACCGCAAAGGCATCGGAAAATACCGGGACTACATTTAAAAAACAGCATATGGGCATAGAGGTCACCTTCAATCGCATCACCAGGATACTTGATTCCGGATTCGATAATTTCACCAAACGTTTCGAAGAAACCGCGGATCATTTTATGGAATCGGTCTCACCCGAAAATGAAGAAGAACGTGCGGCACGTGAAAATCAAGAGGACAGGGTTGGCCGGATTAAGCTTTCGGTTCACAAATATGTGGATACCGGACTCCGTTTAAAATTATATGGCATGCAGATCAAAATCAGGGACGCAACAGACAACCCGATTTTAACAGGTATGGAATCCCTTAAAAACCCCGGGGCTGCGTTATATGCCCCCATGGAGTTTCTGATCTATGAGAACGAGCTAAAGCAGTCCATTATCGAATATAATCAACCCTCGGTTTACTTTGACACGTTTGTTGACCCTTCAGGAACAACTGGAAAGTTATTTGATATGAAATTTCAAAGCCTGGTTGATTTTTCAGACCTGCTTTTAAATTAATCCTACGGACCGAAGGGCCTTATGTCTATTCCCGATCAGAACCGCCAACTAAATAATCCATTCAATATATTTCAATCAGCCCGAACTGGCAACTGTAAGCGACGTTAGTCCACTGAGTTTGAGCGGCTCCTTAAGCGGCCGTTCAGCTATGATTTATAAAGCTGACAGTTTCGGTCCAATATATCCGACCAATTTTAAATGATCATGGGAGTCGCAGAAAGAAAAGAGCGTGAGAAACTGCAAATGAAGGTACTGATCAAAAACGCCGCTTTGAAACTATTTTTAAGGGACGGGATTGCCGGAACTTCCATTCGGAGTATCGCCGGTGAAATTAAATACAGCCCCGCGACGATCTACCTGTATTATCGTGATAAAGATGAGCTTTTATACGAAGTTCAGGCCGATGCATATCTCCGATTGCTGGAAGCCTTCCGGCAGCACGCCGACAGCACGCTCCCTTTGGAGCGATTGCGGCAGATCTGTGTAACTTATATCAGTTTCGGCTTGGCTAATCCGGAGTTGTACGACCTCATGTTCATTATGCGAAGCCCCATGAACGTTGACGAAAAGATACACCGAACGAATGGAGGCGATAGCCTCGCCTATCTTGCCGATTGTCTTTCCGACTGCATCCTCGAAAATTTACTGACCATTGATGACCTGCAAACCGCTGTATTGCAGGTATGGTCTACCGCCCACGGATTGGTATCGCTGGATTTGCGCCGCCGTCTGAATCACATGTCAATAACTCATGAAGAAATTCCCGGGATGTTATTATCTTCCATCGAAAACTATGTCAGGTCGATTACGAGGTAGCGCGGAACCAAACGGCAATTTTCGTATTTATTTAAACGGGAGAAAACCCATAAGTGAACCCAACGTGTTTTTATACAAATGCAGTTTTTGGATCCCCCCGTTCACTGCCTGAAACCTGTTAACGCAATTGCTTTATTTCGCAACCGGTCTGCACATTTACGACATAAAGTATACCCAAACAAAGTATTCCTTTACAATCAACTGTACAGCAGACCCTTGAAAAACGGAACAATATTGGTTAGAGCATGTAACTGTAAAAATGCAACTGAACTTTTTCTCACGCTGCCACTGATCATGAAGCCAAGGGTACTCTACATCTTTTTCTCATTTCTTTTTATTTTCTCTTTTCCTGATTTTGCCAGGTCGCAATCTTTTCCCGCACTAAATAATGCAGGACGGGACGCCGGAACCCAGAAACAGGACACCAACCGGGTTTTGGCGCTACTGAAACACAGCAGGACCCTCATCATGAAAACAGCGGTAACCCGCCCGGAAGCCGACAGCGCCGGTATGTTATGCAGCCGTGCAAGGCAGCTCGCCTTCAAACTTCACTACCTGCGGGGTACCGGCAATGAACTGCTGATCCGCGCGCTGATCTTAAGATGGCAAAAGGACGGGGAGGGCTCACGGAAGACCGCCCTGCAGGCCCTTGAAATCTTTAAAAAAATAAATGATCCGGCAGGCCAGGCGGATGCATACAACATCTGCGGAGATGGCCTTTCAAACGCAGATAACCAGATTGTACAGAAGATCGGTTATTTTAAACAGGCTATAAGGATGTTGCTTATATCCGATCAAAAAGAACGTGCAGCCGCACTCCTGACTTACCTGGGTGATCTGGAGATCTGTAATTCCAGCTACAACCAAGCCCTGAAAGATTTGCAGCACTCGCTCAGTCTGTATCGGTCTGTGAACTCTAAAAACCTGCAGGCCACCTACGATCTCATCGGCTACGATTATATCCAATTACACAACATCAACGAAGCGCTCAAATATAACTTGCTTGCAGTACAAACAGCGGAACAAAACGGTGAGTCAGGGTCCCTGCTCGCCACCATTTATAACAGGATTGCATTAACTTATGCATTCGCGGAAGACTGGCCAAAATGCACCTCATATCTTAAGAAAGCACTTCATCAGGCTTACAAAATGAATGATTCGCTGTCCATCGTCCAGATTTCATTTAACGTTGCGGCAGCAATGAGCCATAGTCATCAGGTCGCTGCCTCCATTCCTGTCATTACCCGAATACAATCATTCAAGCTGTTTCAGCAGGATATCACCTGGCGGGCACGGGCTGCGACCCTTTTGCTGGAAGCATATATACAAAAGAAGGATTACAAAGTAGCCAGGCATTATTTTAACGAGTGCGTTAATTTTTTGAATTCAAAGAAAATTGAGCAGCATGTTTACGAGGGTATATTCTCCGGCATTATCGCTTACTATCAGGCCACTAACCAGTTTGACAAAACCTATCCCTACATCACTGCACACGTCCGGTATTGTAATGCCGCAAAAATCGCGTTATCGGTAGACAATGATGATGACTTCCGCCTGTTCAAAGCCGATTCAGCTTCAGGAAAAATGCTTTCCGCCGTTCGCCATTTACAACGCTATATGTTGTTCAGCGATTCCGTAAAAAGTGAAAAAAATAGAAAACAAACAGCGTTACTTGAAGTGCAGTTTGAAGCGGAGAAAAAAGACAGGGATATCCGGTTCAAAGAGAAAAACATCAAATTACTTACCAGGCAGGCGCAACTGCAGGATATCGGATTCCGGCAGGAACGGATGATCCGGAACTGGACGATCGCGGCCTCCGTACTGTTATTATTGGTGATTGCTATACTTTATAACCGCTTCAGGTTGAAACAACGCAGCAGCCGCTTCCTGGAAACCCAGCATCTTGCGTTAAAAGCCCAGCAGCAGGAAATCAACTGCAAAAACAAGGAGCTGGTCCATCTCAATGAAAAACAGTTTGATTTACTGAAAGAAAAAGAGTGGCTGCTGCGGGAAATTCACCACCGGGTAAAAAACAACCTCCAGATTACCATGAGTCTGCTCAATATCCAGTCATCCTATATGGATAATGGTTTTGCACTCGATGCCATTGTGAACAGTCAGCGCAGAATGCAGGCCATGTCATTAATTCATACGAAGCTGTATCAGTCCGATAACCTCGCCTACATCGATATGTCCAGCTATATTCCCGAATTAGTGGGCTATATCAAGGACAGTTTCAACGAGGGGGAGTTCATCAGGTTTGAACTGCAGACGCCTCCTTTTCAGTTAGATATCTCGCAGGCGGTTCCGATCGGCCTCATCCTTAACGAGGCGATCACCAATTGTATTAAATACGCCTTTCGGGGCCGGTCTGCAGGACGCATTAGGATTATTATGGAAAAGGATGACCACGATCTTTACACATTAACTATTGCCGATGACGGAGTTGGTATACCAGAAGAAAAAGATGGAGCAATACGCAATTCTTTAGGGATGAACCTGATGCGCGGACTTACCGTGCAACTGCAGGGGGAGTTTTCTGTTAAAAACACAAACGGGACGACAATAACCGTCCAATTCAAAGATTTTAAATTAATGGCGGAAGAGTTAAATACAGATCAGACAAAATGAAACGCAGGACTCAGTGCGATTAAATCACTTAACGGCGACAACCAGGCCCAACCGGGCAGACGGTTTTTCCTTTAAAATGTGTCTCTAACTAATCCTCCGTCCGAAAATAGGTTGATCAACGAAATAAAGTAGCAATCAATCCGGACTAAAAAATATAAGTAATTCATTTACAAATAGTTAAATCAAGGATTAATAATTGATTTCTATCGAAAGTTAAAGACTGAGATATGGAAACGATAGTAATGATCGCATTGAGACTTATACAACTTACCTGCGTGATATTGATTTTTTACGCGGCAATCATCTCTGGCCGGCATGGAGAAGATAATTTTAAGTCTGGCGCCGGACCACTAAGCGCTAACTTTCGGGCAATCCTGAAGAACTTATGGCATTGAAAACAGAAGGTTTTCGAATCAAAGTTTTTGTGCCGGGTAGGCCAAGCGATGAAACAGCGCAAAAGTTAGCTTAAAAACAGTACAACTAACTCATTCAAAAATATTACATATAATGTGTGCGGTTTGAAACGATATCGCTGCTAAGAGGCTGACATCATGGAAACCAGGTATCTGATCTCAATGAGAAAAGTAGAAATTAACCGTCTAGTGACAATTTCTTATATCATTATGCACTTCTACCGGCTATATAGCTAATGAAGGTAGATTTGAAGTGGCAAGCTAAGGGTAACGCCTCGGTGCGCCGCACCATAATCAATACACGGCTTTTGTAAATCTCTTAGCTCAAATCGAAGTTAACCAAGGAAATTGTGCACCGGTACGAAATCCGGCATTCCAAATAGTTGTATAACGAAATAAAGTAAGGAATTCCCCTCAAACTTCCACGCAAGTAACAGATTAGTAAAGAAATAGCCTATGGTCTTAATTTAGCAGGTAGTGATATCGGAAACATGATAATCAAATCTGATAAAACTATGAAAATTCAAAAAGTACTGTTTATTACCGGAGCATCGAGTGGCTTCGGATTAGAGATCGCCAGAGCGGCCTTGGAAAACGGGGATAAAGTAATTGCAACGGTCAGGAGCAAGCCGGAAGTACTGGCGGCCTTACTCAATAAAAATCACAATCTCTTGATCACTATCATGGATGTGACCAATGAAGGGCAGATCCGGGAAGCTGTTGCCGAGGGCTTACTGGCATTCGGCAGGATCGATGTATTGATCAACAATGCTGGATTCGGGATCATTACAGCGATTGAGGAGGCAACAGATGCAGAAGTCAAACAACAATACGAAACCAATGTATTCGGATTGCTGAATGTTATCCGTGCGGTTCTTCCGCATATGCGGAAGAACCGGTCCGGACATATCATTAACTTTTCCTCACTTTTTGGGTTTGATGCTATTCCTGGCTGGGCGCTATACGGCTCCACTAAGTTTGCGGTAGAGGGCTTGTCGAAAGGACTTGCGGCAGAACTGGAACCATTGGGCATAAAAGTTACTGCGGTCGAACCCGGGCTTTTCCGTACTTCTTTCCTGAGTCCCGGTTCATTTAGCCTTTCCCGAAATGTGATCGACGACTACGAATCTACAGTGGGCCCTATGCGCAGCGCCGGAGATACTCTGCATGGCAGGCAACCGGGTGATCCTTTAAAACTTGCCCGTATAGTGGCAGACCTGGCACATGCCGGAAACCCTCCTGTTCAATTGCCTATAGGTAAGGATTCGATCAGTATGTTCCGCAAAAGCACTGAAAAAACCGCGGCGGTTATAGCCGAATGGGAAAGTATATCCGGTGATACCGACGTTGCAGATGGACATCATATTTTGTAATTCCAATATCAGAGCGACAGCATTACCGGGCTAAACATCTTATTATTATCAATATTCACTGGGATCAAGGCTTTGAAGCGCCCGGCCTTGGGTCCTGAAACCAAAATCCAACATTTAGTTTAAATTATGAATCAGTTTCAAGAATTATTTGACAAACAAAAAGCCTATTTCAACACGGACATTACTAAAAGCTATGAATGGCGTATTGAACAGCTGGACCGGCTGGAACGCCTGTTGATAGAAAAACAAGATGACATCAGGGAGGCCCTGGGAAAAGACTTTAAGACAGCCTCGAATGAACAGGCCTTTGAGATCATGGCTCCTTTAGGTACCATTGCCTTTACCAGGTCGCAACTAAAGGAATGGATGAAACCGGTACCTGCCCCTATGCCGAAAGCGCTGGCAAAAACAGGTCATACTGCAGTAACGTACCGGGAGCCTTTTGGCGTTTCTCTTGTTATCGGGCCATTTAACGGCCCTGTTATTTTATTATTGCTGCCTGCGATAGCGGCCCTTTCCGCCGGCAACACGGTTATTTTAAAGACAAGTGAAGCCGTACCAGCTTCCGCCGAGGTTTTCGCAAGATGTGTTGCTGAATATTTTGAACCCGAGGCCGTAACGATGGTCAGGGGCGATAAAGAGGTGGTAACGCAATTACTGGCACTACCTTTCGATTTTATTTTTTTTACGGGCAGCGTAAAAGTTGGCAAAATAGTCATGCGGGCCGCTGCTGAAAATTTAACACCGGTATTGCTGGAACTTGGGGGACAAAATCCAGGTATCGTTGATGAAACCGCTAACGTTAAGGACGCAGCGAAAAAACTCGCCTGGGGAGCTACCGCCTGGGGTGGACAGTGGTGCACATCTCCGGGATATGCCTATGTACACGAATCCGTAGCCGGAGAATTTGTTGAGGAAGCGAGAAAAGCGCTGCTGGATATGTTTGGTCCCGACCCCAAGAACAACCCCGACTATGACCGGATCATCAGCCCTAAAGAAGTTAAAAGGCTCGCGGCGCTGATCGATCAGGATAAGGTTATTGCGGGAGGCGATTTCGACGACGAAGCAAAATATCTCGCGCCCACCATCCTTTATCCGGTAATGTGGTCTGACCCGATTATGGACGATGAAATTTTCGGCCCGATATTACCGGTCATCATCTATTCAGATCTTAAGGAAGTAGTAAAGAACATCAAAAGTAAAGCGAAACCTCTGGCCGCTTTCATTTTCAGCCGCAACCAAACCAATATCGACTTCATTTTGAACTCCGTGTCTTTCGGCGGAGGCGCCATCAATCAGAGCAATGTGAATTTATATGTAGAATCTATGCCTTACGGCGGGGTCGGTAATTCCGGTCTCGGTAATTACTATGGCAAATACGGTTATGAAGCGCTGACACATCCGAAATCAATATTGGTTTCCCCTGCGGATGTGGCCATTGATCACCTGTTTCCACCGTTCACTAAAGAAACAGCTGAAGCCCAGCAATTGTGGTTTGAATATTAACCTGGTTTCCGGGATATAGACCAGGACATTAAATCTGATCAGGTACTCATACCTAAAAGGGTAAGTTCCGCCTGCAAAGCGGAACTTACCCAATTTTCCTTTTATCCTCTTTTATCCTGTTAAATGGCTCAGATCCCGGACAAATGAGCAAATCCGTATTGTCGCTTCATACAAAGCAGCGTCCACACCGGTTGCCGGAACATGAAGACTGTATCACCTGCGCACCGGGTTCTCCCCGGAGGCGTTCGTCCATTTTTGAAGAACCGCGAATCCCTGGTATTCCGGAGCCAGTTTTATAAATGTTTCTTTCCGTCTTTTATCAAACCACTTACTGACCGTTTTATTCGTTTTGTCGGCAAGGGCATATTCCTTTAGTTTGGCAAAATCCTGATCCAGGCTGGCCTTGTGGGCATTGATCACCGATTTCAGGTAAAGTATCTTGTAGCTTTTTTTCCCGTCCGCCCCTGTGAATAGTTCAGGCCTCGCGATTTCCCCGGTTTTCATGGTATCCACCATCAACGCGACCTTCGGATCCAGCTTGTCGGTTGGTATGTAGGTGGAGCGTGACTGGACATCTTCAGAATTCAACAACATTCCGCCATTATACTTCGTATCCTTTTCATCAGAATAATAGCTTGCCGCTGCTGAAAAATCGAGGTCCTTTCTATGGGCCGTCATCAGTTGATAAATGCTGTCCGCTTTAACCCTTGCCCGGTCCAGGCTGGCTTGGGTGATCACCGGAGAGATCAATATATGCCGCACATGCACCTGCTCTCCCCGTCTTTCTATCACCTGTAAGAAATGAAACCCGAAGTCTGTTTCAAACACGGGGGATAACTCACCCGCTTTCAGTCTGAATGCCGTAGCTGTAAACTCCTTCACAAAGATGGTACGGTCGGCAAACCCCAGGTCACCGCCTTCAGGAGCAGATCCCGGATCCTGGGAGTATAGCCTGGCTAGGGTTGCGAAATCCTCCCCTTTTTTAACGCGTTGTCTCAGGTCTTCCGCTTTTGCCCTGTAGACACCCTTCTCTTCTTTATTCAGCTTGGGCTGGAAAACGATCTCGCCGACTTCGACTTCTTTATTAAATGACGGCAGGCTGTCTTTGGGGATTGCATTAAAATAGTTTCTCACCTCCTGGGGCGTCACGTTCAGCTTTTCGGTGATTTTCTGCTGCATCTTCTGGGCCACCATCTGTTCTCTCAGGTCCGGGCGGATCTCGTCCTTATACTGGATGACCGTACGGCCTAAAAAAGCTTCCAGTTTATCCTGCCCCCCGGCGCGCTGCATCATTTCACGCATGCGGCGGTCCACGTTCGCGTCGACCTCGTCGTCTTTGACGTCAATACTGTCGATCGCAGCCTGCTGGGCGAGCAGCTTCTGTGTAAGCAGCGTCTGTAATATCCTTGATTTAACAGCGGGATCAGGCTGATTACCCTGCACCAGAAAATTTGCATAAGATAATTCGATGTCAGAAAGTAAAATGGGGCTGTTCCCGACGACAGCCACGATCTTGTCAAGTGTTTTTCCCGTTTTAACTGCTTTCGTTGTATCTTCCTGCGCATACGACGCCGCTGATAAAGTAATTGAAGCAATAAGTGATAAAAATAGTTTATTCATGGATAAAAGTATGCATCCGAAGGTCTATTCCCGCCCGGATTCAAATAGCCCCTTTATTCAATTTCAATGCCATCACGTAATTATTTGGCAGTAAACATCTTTTAAATTCAAGTCGCTTAATTCTTTACTATATATCATAAATCAACATAAAAAAAACGTCAGTTCGTATTGAGCCGACATCCCTGATGCTTCAATTCTCTAATTTCAGGTCAAAAGGAAAAATCAATCCTGCGAAAAAAAACAAAAGCAGGTTTAATGGAAACCAGATGCGATCTTTGTTTAAAACAGGGATCGCCATGAAAAAAGTATTGTTGTTGCTTATCGAGGGCTTTGAATTTTATGAAGCAAGCGTCTTTATCGATGTGATCGGCTGGAACATGATGGAAGGCGATCAAAACACCAGGCTTTATACCTGCGGACTGTCAAAAGAGGTTAACAGCGCTTTCGGCCAGAAAGCTGTGACTGATTACCTGCTCAGTGACATCGTTATAGCGGAATACGCAGCGCTGGCCGTGCCGGGAGGTTTTGGCGAATACCGTTTTTACGAGCAGGCCTATGATGATGCCGTCACGAAACTGATCCTGGCATTTCACCAGGAAGATAAATGGATCGCCTCTGTCTGTGCAGGCGCTTTCCCGGTGGCACAATCAGGTATTTTATCCGGTCGGAGCGGTACCACCTATAACCTGGAACCCGGTATGCAGGATCAACTGCACCAGATGGGCGTACAGATCCGGCAGGAACCGATCGTAACCGACAGCAAGATCATAACATCCTGGAATCCTTCGACTGCCGTGGAGGTGGCATTTCAATTACTCGGACACCTTACCTCCCCAGAAAACGCGGCAACCGTAAAGGCCTTGATGGGCTTTACAGCATAATCCGGAACCGCTTCGCATCACTGCGCTATCCAAAAAGCCGGAGCCTTGTCGTGGTTCCCCTGATCAGGCGTTTTCAGCAGAGCCGACACCTTTCATTTATCGAACTGACTAAGCTGATGCTCGAGCAGGGTGATGTTCAATGTTTTAACACGATCCCAGGCATCCAAGCCCTGAACGGTAAAATAACGGTGTCTTTTCATTTGACTAAGCGTTTCGATGATGCTTTCCTTCTCATTCACGAGAACTCCGCCGAGTGTCTCTTTTTCCATTACCAGCAATTTATGCCTGACGGGAAAAGCTGGATCCCCGTAATCAGAGGAAATGGCATCATAAGTCAGTTCCTCCAGGAAGCCGCGCTTATATTTCTTGTCCATGGCCAGTATCAGCTCGCAGATTTCATGTCTGATGTCCTGCTGTACGTTATGTTCTTTAAGAAGATCCTCCGCAAGCAGTACCGCGGTAAACAAGCCGTTTTCCATTTCCAGCAGGAAACCCGTACTGTAAAAAGACACGGCCGTTTCGACTATAAAGGTGCCCAGTTCATTTAACTTACTTTGCGCAGTCAGCATTTTAACTGCCTCGATGGTACGGTTGACGTGTTTGAGGTCATGATAAAGAAATTTATCAGATTGCTGCAGTTTAAATAAAGAACTGATGTGGGAGGTTACATTTTTCTGTAATACTGAAAATTCCATTGCTTAACACGGATGCTTATCTGTCCTTCCTTATCCTGTTCAATAAAAAGGCCTTTAGTTAACCTGCTGATAATTTGCATACTATAGAAAACCCGGGGAAGCCGATGTTCCGATATATCGTAAATCAGCAAAAGCAAAAACGAAAAGAAGCAATAGGTAATGCAGCATAACCGGCTCCTCCGTTGATTTCAATCGCCACCGGCAGGTTTAGAGACTTTCGGTGTCATCATTATCCTCCATTGCGAAATTCCGGAGCTGAATTCTTTTAAAGCTGACAGCTATGGTGGTACCATGATCTTCGGAAATTGACAACTTTCCGTTCAGTTCTTCAGCCAGGCCTTTCATGAGCTTGATACCGAATGAGTTCGTTTGATCACTGTCAAACCCGACAGGCAAGCCTTTGCCGTTGTCGTTGATGATCAGCAACAGTTCATCGGCCTGTATGTGCTCCAGGCTGACCGTCAGTTTATCCTGACCCTGATGCGGAAAAGCATGTTTGAAGGCATTGGTGACCGCTTCATTTAAAAGCAACCCGACCGGGATAGCCTGGACGACATCCAGTTCAATAGGGTCAACACGTACAATGAAACCAACGGCGTGTTTCGCTTTATAAAACTCTTTCAGATAATCGATGAGTTCATTGATATAGCCACGCATGGGGACCGTTGACATATTATCCGCGCGGTAAAGTTTCTGGTGGATCAGCGACATGGTCTGGATACGGTGCCTGCTGTCCGCCACCGCATCGTAGGCCGCTCCATCTTTTAAATAGAGGGACTGTGAGGAGAGAAGGCTCACGATCATCTGCATATTATTCTTAACCCGGTGATGGGCCTCCCTCGTCAGCCACTCATTGTCGCGGAGCAATTTCTCCAGGGCGGTATTCTTTTCAGATATGATCCGCTGCTTTTCCTGCATCTGCAGGTTACTGCGTTGCTTCAGCCGATAACGGTTATAAACCAGGGCCAGCAAAACTGACACCATTACAAATCCGGCGAGTACAACGTTTTTGATTGCCTTCGCCTTGTCCACCTGATTTTGTTCCAGCTGGCTTTGCTTTTGTAAAAGCTGGATATTTTTGGATTGCAGTTCGAGATTCCGGTCTTTCCGCTCCGATTCATTCCTGATCGCCACTTCTTCCAAAAGCTTTTTATTGGTGGCATTGTAAAGTGAATCATTTATTTTTTTGTGCAGCTGGTAATGCCGGATAGCGGCCACCCATTTTCCTGATGCGGAATCAACTTTAAACTGCAGCAGCTGTATCTGCCGCATCGCGGAAGGTCTGATCAGCGTCACCGGTATCCCCAGCAATTTGTCAAGGTATAAACCTGCGTCTTTATAGCGGCCGATACCTACATAAAAATTACTGACGGTATTATAATTTCGCAGATAATCTTCAAAATCCTGATTTTTAAGATCGACATCCGAAAGCCGGATGAGGTCCCGGTAATAAAATTCTGCTTTGGTTATATCCCCCATCTTTTCGTAACAATTTCCGAAAGCTGTATCCATCCACTGTCGCTGGGTATCGTTTGCAGGCGGCATGAATTGGGTCTTATCCGTCAAAAATGTCAGTGCATCGGTATTTTCTCCTTCTGCAAGCAGGGTTTTAACGACGCTTGCCAGGGCTTCAAAATACCTGTTGTAGTTTTTTTCTTTCAGGCTGAATGCTAACGCTTTATTAAAAAAAACCCGACTTTTGGCATAAAGGCCAAGGTCAAAATAGGTCATTGCAATATTGAAATAAAAATAAGAAGCATAAGAATAGTCTCCCGTAGCTTCCATGCTGCTGATCACTTCGGTTTTGTAAAAAAGTTCCTTATGAAAATTACCTTTGAGTTTACTCAGAGAGGCGAGCAGGTCATAAGTAAAATGCAGGTTTTTAAAGCCCACGGATCTGAGCTGACGGACAACGGTTTTCAATTCACTTTCGGCCAGGTCGTAATTGCCCTGTACCATATGCATGTCTGCAATCTTTTTGAAAACCAGAATCGCTTTCAAGCGTTCATGCGCCCGTTCATAGACCATCCGGGCGTGCTGGTAGTTCTCGATTTTTTTATCAATGGTTTTAGGTCCGCGGTTTAAGGCATCACCCAGTCTTTCCCAGGTCCGCGCCTCAAGATCCGGATTGTGCGTGTCCTGATAATACCCAATCACCATGAGATAAAACCGGGAACCCTGCTCCACATCGTCGACATGGAGGTGACAATTCCCGATCCGCAGCAAAGTTTCATTTTCCAATGAAACGGAATGAAGGGCCCTGCTCAGGGCAAGCGCCTGGTTGAGGACGGCAATAGAGCTATCTCTGTCTATTTGGAAATAACCCTTTTTATCGATGAAGTAATCGGCAATTTTATATTGCAGCTTAATTCGGTCAGTGTCCGGCTTACTTCGACTGATTTCGTCGCGCAGACGGGCGACGTTTTCACCGGCATGATTTTGCGGATAAGCCGAAGCTGAACATATAATAAAGATAAACGAGATCAACCAAACCCTAACCATAAAATCCAAATTAAGCCATGAGCAGGAAATTCAATAATCTTCATCGGATAGTCCTAGCCGGTTCATAGCCAATAACCACTTAACCATGGAAGATGTTTGGTACAAGAGCCGCAACCATGATTGCCGGCTTTTTAAAAATAGGTATTTAATCCCTGAAAATAAAATCACAAATGCAGGAACCTGAAGGGAGGACCACTACCTGCTACGTTATCTCGTAATCCATCTGTTTATTTTTGATATTTCGTAATCAAAAATCACAAAAAGCCATTTAAACAACTGATATTCAACAAAAAACCACATGGCATCAATATGGCAATCCGCGTTCAGAATACCCATGGGCAAATCAGAAAAAACCAGGAAAAGATATATTGAAAAAGCTGCTGTTACTTTTAATACCAGAGGTATCGGCGGCACCACGGTTGATGAGATCATTCAGGCTGCTGAAGGTTCCAAAGGATCGCTTTACAGCCATTTTATAAATAAGGAGGCCCTGTCTTACGAAGTGGTCGATTTCCTGCTGGATAAGTATAATCAAAAATTGCGGGCCATATTCGATTCGGCGCTCCCCGTGACGGACAGGTTCTATACTTTACTGCGATACAATGTCAATCCTTTGGATTTTTTTATCGCGGGAGGCAGTCCGATGATCAATTTCTCCACTGAATGCGATGACGGCAATGAAATTGTCCGGTTAAAGGTCAAGGCAGCTTTTGAACAAAACATCCGGCTGTTTTGCAGGCTGCTCCAGGAGGGGGTCGACGGGGGCCTGCTTACACCGGCAACGCCGGTGGAAATATTCGCTTACAAGGTTTTTTGCCTGATCGAAGGAACGGGCGCTTTTTGCAGGGTCACAGGTGACAACGCGCCGATGCGTAACCTGATCGACGACCTGCAACAGGAATTCGACAACTACCGGATCCGCTCATGAACAGCAATACCAACCGTTCCGTCCCGAAAAATAAAATTCAGCTACCGCCATACGATATTAACCCGGGTTAATATTATCCGGGCAAAGAGGCTGTAGGTTTGCAGTGTCAAAATCAATTGACGCAAAAATTTAAAAAAATGAAAACTTTCATCTTAACATTGGCCATAGCCCTGATGGGCATCACCACCTTCGCACAAAATAAAAACAAAACCGGCATTAAAAAGCAACAAACCATTGTGATTGTTCCGGGCGCATGGACCGACCCTTCCGCATGGGCTTACGTTATACCTTCTTTAAAAGCAAAAGGCTTTGATGTGATCGCCGTTACTTTGCCGGGACACGGATCAGATACCACTTCTTTTGCCCATATCAATTTGCAATCTTACGTGGACGCTGTAAAAAATGCGATCGGCGATAAAACGAATATCGTACTGGTAGGCCATAGCATGGCAGGCATTGTGATCAGCCAGGTAGCCGAGGACATCCCGGCACAGATCAAAAAACTGGTTTATGTGGCAGCCTACCTTCCTGCTGACGGCGAAAGCCTGCTTGCACTCGCCCAGACCGATGCCGACGCTCACGTAGGTAAATACCTGCAGATCGACCAGGCAACCGGTTCGGCCAATATCGCAAAAGAAGATATTGTAGACGCATTCGTTGCCGATTCACCAAAACCAGTTCAGGAACAGGTGGTTGCCGGTTTCAAAGCCGATCCACTTGCTCCGCTCGCAGGTACTGTTAAACTGACCGCGGCTAACTTCGGTTCAATTACAAAAACCTATATCCATACACTGAATGACCATACCGTAAGCTACAAATTACAGCTGGCCATGGTTGCCAAAGCCCATGTAAAAAAAGAATATGAACTGCCCAGCAGCCATACGCCATTCCTTTCCATGCCTGATAAACTCGCAGCGATCATTATCAATGAAGCCAAATAAGGATTGCCATCCCTGTCCATATAAAGCTCACCGGCGTTTTCGCCGGTGGGCTTTTCCTGTTAAATTTAACTATTAACCTATTACCCCAATAATGACCGAATCAGACCATTTACAACAAGCTTTATCTGCTATCGCCGGACTTGACCGCGAGGCATTTGAATTATCCCGTCCTCTATGGAAACTAAAGACCTATAAAAAAGGGGAATTCTACAATGAATACCAGAATGTATGCAGGCATCTCGGTTTTGTAATAAGCGGTGTGTTCAGGATCTACCGTGCGGACGAAAAAACAGGGGAAGAGAAAAATATGCTCTTTTATTCCAATGGCCAGTTCGTCGCATCCTTTAAAAGCTTTCTTAACCAGGCCGCCTGTGATTACTATACCTCCGCGGTGAGCGACTCGCTCATCCTTTATATCCATATCGACAACCTGAACCAGCTTTACCAGCAATCACACAGCTGGGAACGCTTCGGAAGAATGATCGCTGAACAGGCTTACAACCAGGTCATGAACAATACCGAAGGATTTCTGTTCAAAACCCCGGAAGAGCGGTATCTGGAAATGCTGAAACTGCACCCGGATATTTTCAATGCGGTGCCGCTGTACCACATCGCATCCTACCTGGGTATCCAGGCGCCTTCCCTGAGCCGTATCAGGAAACGGATGGTAGGCCGGTAAACCAATAGTTGCTGTGCGAAGGCGACGAACAATTTTAAGCGCGGGAAAGAACCCGGACACCTTACCGGTGCCCGGGTTTAAATAGCTTCGATATTTCCGGAGATATTGGCGGTTTTCGTTGCCTTGCTCAGGACCGCCAAAGGATACAAACTGCTTAAATCAATTGACGGCAAACCGTTCCCAGGGCCCGATAAGCGTCCGGTCGCAGATCATCGGCTTGATACCGTCCTCGGCGGTCACATATTTTCCGTTATTACCACGGAGGGAAACAGACCCGTCATCATTGATCAGATAATCAAAGCGTTCCCACTCCCCGACGGCAGTCCGGTTACAGGTCATTGGCCCGCTGCCATTTTCGGAAGACACGAACTTACCCATGCTCTGCAGGGCGACTTTCCCGTTCCCGGCATCGGTTACAGTGAATGTCTCCCAGATATCCCCATGGGGTACGTTACAGTACATTGGCCCGTTACCATTGTTGCCGCCGACCCATAAATTGTTGTAGCCGATAAATTTAACGGGCTTATTGTAAGGGGGCAAATGCATCGGTCCGCTCCCGACAACCGGTTCGGTGGGCCTGAGCAATGTCAGCGGAATAAGCCCCTTGAACATTTTAGTACCGTCGTTCGTCAGCCTCATATAATAATCGGCAGAACATTTTACGCCGTCTTCATTTAGCGCCAGAAGGCCAAGTCCGGAGGGCTGCATGGTATCATCCTCGGCGGTCTTCGCGATCTGATTAGCCTCGTTATACTCATCGAACATGGATATATAAAGCCCCTGTGCGCCCAGCCGGGTCATATTGTAAAACTGGTGCCACATGAAATCCCCGTGAACGCGGTGCTTCGCCGAGAGGTCGCCGGGGAGTACGCAGGGCTGGTAGGCTATGTTGTTGGCTTTGCAGTAAACGAGGTCCGGCTGGTTATAATTCGTATAGTAAAAATCAGATTGCTGGTTATTGCCTATCGCGCCGACCATCCAGGGCGAGATCATATCCAATGCCTTGAAAACCGGTTCAAAATTCTTATCACCCGGTTTAATGTAATCGCGCCATTCATGCGGCACGCCGCCGATGACATAGCAACCTTTGCTCCGGAACCAATTCACCACGTCCAGTTCAGCCGCGGGGGTCTGATCTCTGTCCGCAAAGCCAAGGCCCCATATACAAACCACAGGCTTCCCGTTCTGTACCGCATAAGCCGGAGATGACGTAAAGCGGGCGATTTTATCTGTCCAGTCAGTTTTGATATCATTCTGAAAAGTCGTCCAGCCGCTGATGTCATACATGATATAAAATTTAACGTTATGGGCTTCGGCGGCAGTTCTCACTTTTGCCGTGATCGCCGTGCGCATATCGAGGTAATCATGAAACCGTTGCAGTGCCGCTACTTCAATCCCGTTTTCCTGCATCCAGCGGAAATGGGTATCCACCGTCTGGTCCGTATAGGATGAAAAAAGCCTGGTCGGCTGCCCGTTGCCCATAGCAGGCAGTCCTGTCGTAAATAACGTCGTGTATTCCCTCACATCGGGCCAGGATTTAACCATATTGCCGATACTCGGCGCGGCGTTATTGCCGGTCCAATGCCACCAGATCTGTTCGTTGGCCCCGTCACCGGGACAGCTAAACCATCCCTGGTAACCTACCACCGCATGACCGATAACGTCGCCCCCGGTACTGCCGGTATTCAGCCGCCTGCTTGTGACCAAATCGCTGCTACTCATCTTTTGGAGATCTTTTTTGGCACAACCGGCCATAATAATAAACAACAGTAAAAAATACTTCTTCATAGATAATTTTTACTTAACCTATACGAAACCCATACCAATACAAAATAGATTATGTATTAAGGAGTTAGCGGCCATCGAAAACCCGCCGGCTGTTTTATTTCATAAATAAACATGATTCCTGCGAAATGAAACACATCGATAGTTCTGAATGCAAAAACAGGAGGCTTCTTTGGGTCTATGATAATTCCTTCCGTAAAAAGCAGCTTACTTTATTTCATTGACGGGCGGTGTTTTTTCGAAATATAGTAAGACAATCATTACAAAATAAATACAAGCAACTGATAATAAATCAATTAAAGAACGGCATAAATATGGCATCATAGAAGAAATTTCAAAGCGTGAGTTATGGATAAGAAGATATTAGTCACAGGTGCCACCGGCAAAACAGGTAAAGAAACGGTTTATCAGTTGCTGAAAAATAACATACCTGTCCGGGCATTGGTGCGCAAAGCCGACGAGAGGTCTGCTGAACTGAAGGAGATCGGCGCCGAAATCGTCCTCGGCGATCTGCTGGATTTCGACAGCGTGACGGCTGCATTAAAAGGCATTACCGGCGCTTATTTTGTATACCCGGTGATCGTACCAGGCATATTGGATGCGACGGCCAAATTCGCGCAGGCGGCCCTGGAGAACGGGCTGGAGATGGTCGTGAATATGTCCCAGATATCTGCACGCCGTGAAGCGAAGAGCAACGCGGCACAAAGTCACTGGCTGGGAGAGCGACTTTTTGACCGTTCGGGTGTTCCGGTCGTTCACCTGCGGCCGACATTCTTTGCCGAATGGCTGATGTACCGCGCCGGTGAGATCAAGGTTAAAAACTCCCTGACGCTTCCTTTCGGTAATGGTGTTTATGCACCTATAGCAGCAGCAGACCAGGGCCGTTTTATCGCTGCTATCCTTGCCGGACCTGAGGGGCATGCGGGCAAAACGTACCCGCTTTTCGGCCCCAAAGAGCTAAGCCAGTTTGAAATCGCCGATATTCTTACCGAAGTATTAAAACGGAAAATCACCTATTACCCGGTCGAGATCGCCGATTACGGAAAATTTATGGAAAAGGAGTTTGGCTATGATCCGTGGTTCGTACAGCATGTCATCGCCGTAGCCCAGGACTGCCGGGACGGGATCTTTTCGGGAACCAACGAACTGATCAGGCAAATAACCGGGACGGCCCCGATGTCCATGCATGAGTATATTGAAGAAAACAGGGGCTTGTTCGAATAGGAAAATTCACTATTAACTAAACTGATCATAACCGAAGAGGCCGCGGCAGAAATGTCCGGCCTTTTTAGAGCAACCAAACTAAATGGAAGATCACCTTTTGAAATTTGCTATCGAAGCCCATGGTGGGCTTGAGCGGTGGAATCGTATTAAATCTCTGAACATTGATCTTTCCATATCCGGCGCTATCTGGTATGTCAAAGGCAGACCGGAGATACTGAAGGATATCAGCGTCTTTGTGGAAACACAACAAGAGAAGTTGATCATGACTTTTAATGGAGAGGACAAGAAGATTTATTTTGTGCCCTCGGCTATCGCAATTGGCGATTCCCACGGAAATATCCGGCAACAAATTGCCCATCCCGTTGAGAAATTCAGCGGGCATACGCTGGAAACACCCTGGGAGGATGTACATGTTGCCTATTTCAGTGGTGAGGCGCTCTGGACCTACTTAACTACGCCGTTCCTGTATACCTATCCGGGATTTGAATCTTTCGAGATAGAACCCTGGAAAGTAAACGGTGAAACCTGGAGAAGGCTGAAGGTGATATTTCCGGATCATATCAGTAGCCACACCCGGGAGCAGATATCTTATTTTGGGCCGGACGGCCTGCTCCGGCGCCATGATTACACTGTTGATATTCTCGGCGGGGCAACGGGTGCAAATTTCGCTTCGGGATACCGCAACGTCGACGGCCTGATATTCCCGACAATTCGGCGGGTCTTTGCTTATGAATCCGTAACCTACCGTGCTATAGAAGATCCCTTACTGGTTTCCATTGATATGCGGAATATACAACTTAATTATTTTGATGAATAGCTATTTTATTATGGTGAGGGCAACTGGTTAATTTAAACGGTTGCCCATGAACTCTTTCTCTTTTGCTTTTTAAAACCTGTCAATCCACGGCTGTTGAATATGTGCTGAAAAACCTTTACAATCGTTGCTTTGTTCTGCTGCGCCGGAATCCGCATTAACTCCAACCTTGTTATCCGGTTACCAGTCAGCCTGTAAATGTTACTTTATTGAGTAATAACGTTTGATATTTGTTAATAAAACAAATACGGCAACCTAAAACACAAAAACCAATTAGGATATTGTGAACACCATTTTTCAGGCATGCAAAGTTATTTACACATTCAAAAACTGCTTCGAATAACTATCAAAACCTTGAAGATAAAACCATTAAATCAATTACCAATAGAAATAGCCATCGATTGGAATAAGCTTAAACTAATCCCTCTCCAGTCCTAAACCAAATAAAATTGCTTACCTCCGCAGCATCAATATATCATTAAATTCAATAACCATAAATTACCAAAAACTCACTTTTATTTTATGAATATTTAATTTAAATGATACAACAAATCTAAGTATTGACGGCATTTTTTACGATAAAAAAATGTGGTGTCCAGATTGCTTTTTTAAGAACAACGATCTGCTACTTTTAATTAAGGCGCACAAAAAAAACCTTAACTAATGCAGATTTGTAATATTTTCAAATAGCAATCAAGATCCGTCCTGTATTCAAATCTGTGGTTACGTATAATATCTTAAGACCGAATTTATTCTAAGCTGGCTCCGCTTATCGCTTTCTTGGTGTCGGGAAGAAGAAAAAGCATTAGGGCAACTAATGATAGACAAGCAATAAAGGAAACAACACTGGCAATGAAGGCTAGCTCCCACCCGCTTGGTTTATAATAAAAGAAAACACCTCCAATTATACTAATTCCCAATGCGGAAGCAGTTTGTTGAACAGTTGAGTAAACTCCCGCTGCTGCTCCAGAGTATTCGACTGGCACGTTCATCAAGGTAAGGTTTAAAAGAGATGGCAGAACGAGCCCATTTCCAAATCCATAAGTCCCTAAAAGAATCGGTATGATTATACGAATACCTTGTGGCTTCAAATAGATCCATTGTAATATCAAGGCTGCAAAAATAATACTCAATCCGACGAGCAGAACCTTTTTGCCATAGCGACTTGTAAGCCGCGGTGCGAAAGAAGATGAAATTGTGAAAAAAGTTCCTGCAGGTATAAAATAAATACCACAGTCTGTAGCTGAAATTGACAGGCCATTTTGAATGTATATAGCGCTAATCATTAAAAATGAAGTATGCATCATGAAATGGAAGAATACAGCAACAAGTCCGATATCAAAATCCTTGAGTTTAAATAAACGCATATCCACAAGCGGTTCATTTGCAGACTTTAATTTCTTTTCTTGATTTTTGTAAAAATAAACAAAGAGTAGAAAAGACGATAAGATTAATAAAATACTCCATAAAGGCCATCCCGCTTGGCGACCTTCAATCAGTGGATATATGAGGGCAAAAAGTGCTAGCGTGAGAATCAAAATCCCGGAGTAGTCAAATTTACCCGCTTTAATTGTTTTAGTCTCCTCCAAACAATAATAGGCCGCCACTAATGTTATAAAACCGATCGGTAGGTTAATAAAAAATATAAGTCGCCATCCCTGTATAATCCAATGTACGTCTGATAAGTAGCCCCCTAATATTTGTCCTGCAACAGAAGCAACTCCTAGCGTTATGCCAAATAATCCGTATGCTTTAGCCCGTTCTCCTGGTTCTGTAAATAAGATTTGTATATATGCAATTGCCTGTGGAACCATAAAAGATGCGCTCGTGCCCTGCAAGAATCGCATAACGTTTAGTTGAAGTGGAGTTATGGCCATTGCACATAGGCAAGATGATATGGTAAAGCCTAACATACCCCAGAAAAACACATGCTTTTTTCCATAATGGTCACCTGCTCGGGCGCCCGTTATCAAAAATCCGGCATAGCCTAAGAGGTATCCGGCTATCACCAATTGCAGCTCAGCATCATTTGCATGCACTCCTATCTTAATCGCCGGGATAGCTACATTTATAATAAAGACATCTATGATAGATAGAAGAGGTGCTGCTAAAACGATGATCAATCCGAGCCATTTGTTCCTGGGTAATTTCATGAACTTAGAAATAACCATTTTAATGCCATATCATATAACATTGCAAATCAATTGAATCCGAAACGATCATTTAAAATTTGTTTCTTTATATCATAAATCAACAATTTCAGTATATAGAAAAAGAAAGTTGTTAAGCGACCACAAATTTGACAGTTTCGCAGTGCCAGGATTAAAATCATTAAGATATATTATAAAAAGAACTTTCAGTAATTCACGACTTTATCGAAACCGCCCTGAGATTGCTTTAGTATGGGTTCCATCTTGTAATAGAGTATTGTCAAAATTGCGTATCAATAAGATAATGCTGATGTTAACACATAAGGGCGCCTATCGAAAAGCGCGGCCTCCCAACTGCTTATACCCTACTCAATAACTGAATCTTTATTTCAGGAAATACCTAAAGAAAGCACTCATACTCTTCAAAGCATTTTTCTTATTTTGTAGTGATCGCTTTGATTATTTCTAAACCACCCTCGGCACTAATGGAACTTACGCTGCGCACGAATGCCGAGGATGTCTTGGAAATATGTCGCCCGTTTAAATCGCAGACATCTGGAATAAACAAATGCAAGCCAAATTTTTATTTTGCAACTTAAATTCCCGCCATTGCATTTTAAATAAATGCGATCAGCCCATCAACTTGAAAATGAGATCTCACCCATGTCCACAGCAACCAAAAGAGGTTCAGGAACTGCGATATGGTCTCCTTCAAATGCATATATTCTTCTTGAAGTTGGTATTATGATACCATCTACATCCCGATAATTTGTCGCATAGTTCGCCCCTGTTGCTCCGCCAAGTATATCAACTGTGTAATCATGTCGCCGAAGCAGGCCATCAGGTCCAAAGAATGATATTTGCTCCCTTGTGTGACTTGCTATGTAGTCAGGGAAAGTTACTTTTAGACGCCTCCAAATCTCGCCATTTTCTTCCCAGGGTTCAATCTCCACAGTTTCAAACCCCGGATAGGTATACAAAAATGGCGTCGTAAGATATGTCCATAAGGCCTCCCCACTGAAATACGCTACATGTACGTCTTCCCAGGGAGTATCACGTAGGTGACCCTCAAAACACATTATTGGATTCTCAAATACTTTTGAAACTACACCCTCTCCGTTTGCTACAGAAATTTTTTCTGCCTCAAAAATTGTTTTTTTATTTTTCCCGGGAAAGTCCATAATAAGTCTCTCTTTGTGAGTTTCAGCAGTCATAATAACATCTTTCAAGACATCAGGCCTGCCTTTTACATGCCATATCGCGCCGGTTATGGAAGCATGAACTTTTACTGATTTAAATTTTTTCCAGCGATCTAAACCGCCGTGGGCCGCTACAGCCAATGTTAAAAGATCGTTCATTTTATTGGTTGATTGTAAGAATCGTGTATTAGAAGTCCGTGCTCAAAATCATTTCTTTCCATTTCACCATTTCATTTTCACGAAGGGACTTGTTCTTTTCGTAAAAGTCGAGACAATCCTTTCCTAATGGAAGGTGGACAGGTGGGTTCTCTAAATTGACCAGTTTTAACAAGGCCTGTCCCAATTTACTTGGATCACCCGGTTGCGCTCCGTTAAATTGAGAAGTGAGCGCTTTTATTTTACCAGAGGTTTGATCGTAGTCTTCAATAATTAAATCGGCCTGCACAAATGAGCTCTCATCAAGAAAATTGGTACGAAACATGCCCGGTTCGACAACAGTAACTTGGATGCCCAAAGGATTCAACTCCATCGCCATCGCTTCTGAAAGACCTTCCACCGCGAACTTCGTAGCACTATAGATTCCCCAGCCGGGAATAGTACCAAAAGCAAAGTAAGCTGATATGTTAATTACGTGTCCACTTCTTTGTTTACGCAGGTAAGGAAGCACTGCCCTGCTTACATTTAGAATCCCAAATACATTGGTATCAAACTGACCTCTTGCTTCTTTATCAGAAGCTTCTTCAACACTGCTTATTAAACCGAATCCTGCATTGTTGACAACAATGTCAATTTTGCCAAAATGGTTGATACCTTCATCTACAGCAAGTTTAACCTGTAATTCATTGGTAACGTCCATTCTTAGAATCAACAAATTCTTATGGTCCTTTAACACGGACTCAAGTTCAGATCCGGTTTTCCGTAGTGTTGCAATAACTTTGTCCCCCACTGAAAGTGCAGCTTTTGCGATTTCGAGGCCGAAACCCTTTCCGGCTCCGGTTATAAACCAAACTTTTTCCATATAATTTTGTGTGTTTTTGAAATCAAACTCCTATAATGATGCCAGACTATAATGATTTGTTTTATAATACATTATAATATTCTTGTACAGATATTATTTGCTTTAATTCGTAAATCGGCATTTTTTAAAACGATATGATCTTGTATTTAGCCGACAAGTTGTATTTCTGAAACTTTGAATTTAATGTAAATGTCAAATGATGGAATTGAATTCAAGATCAATGAATTTAATTAAGCCCAATGAGGTCCTTAATTGAAGTTGAGATAGGCGATTGTTTTTTCCTCATTGCGGGCTACTAAGTATAGCAGGAATCTCTGACCACGCTAACCAAAAATGCATTGACATGGGTTAGGCTGGCCCATGAGATTATGTCATGAAAAGATCAAAGAATGGATTCAGCAATTAGACAACACACATGCTGCCATACTCATTGATGCTTCAGTTGCAAACTTAAACTCAAGGGATAGCCTTATGAAAGGAGTATAAAAAGTCTCCGGCAGTACCGCTGCAACATCTCTTTATCAGCCATCAATCTGCTGGCGAGATCTACCTGATCTTTGAATGCTCAGAAAAAAATGATTTTTGCCGTGGAATGCAAGGTAAATTAACAATGGTTCGATTACTTTAGTTGGAAAAAAACCTGACCACGTTCAAGATCGAATATGAGATGCAGTTAGGTAACAAGATTCATTTTGCGTAAAATAAGGCCGGAAGTATACTGTTAATACAGCTATCTTGTATAATGCGGCTTTTCAACCTTGATATTATTTAACCTTAAACAATTTCTTAATTGCGAATTTGTGATCGCTTTATCTCTGGTTCAGTCAGCAGATGACCAGGAAAGGCTGATAAGCAACCTACTTCACCAACACAGACAGCGAGTGTCCTTGATTGAATTTGAAAGTTAGTACATTACTCTGCCAGTAATTGATCAATGGACTGAGTCAACTTCTGCTTGATATTGTCAGGGTTTGAGTGGATCGATCTGATTATGCCGTTTTTATCAATGACCATAGAAGTTGGGTAGCCAAATATCTGATAAGTACTAATCGTCTTTTCCGCATCTGATAACAGCGTGTATTTAAACTGATGTTTTTTGAGAAATGCTTTGATCATGGAAGTGTTGTCAGGTGCTAATGCGAGGAATACCACTTTAGAGGTGGCATATTGAGTGGTTATTGCATTGAGCTTCGGCATTTCTTGTATACAGGTGCCGCAGGAAGTAAACCAAAAGTTAAGGACCACTACCTTCCCCCGGAATTCGTTCAGACTATAGTTTTTGCCATTGATAGCCTTTAAGGAAATGATCGGAGCGGGCTTATTCAACAAAGAATTTATGTTGACCTCGTGTGCTGCCAGCTCCTGATAATAAGCGTCGTCTAAGGGCCGGATGTGCAATATCTCCGGGTCAGACCTGTCCGGGTGAAACATGATCTCTGCCTTTTTCCAGGATTTGATCACACTATCCAATTTGGCGATTGAGATGGTGTCGCCATTTGGCAGGATGTATTTTTTTGCGGTGATAGTCATGGTAACGCCTTTATTTCCATCCTCTTTAGAGGGAATGCTTTGCGCATTTGAGTTAGTAATAAAGCAAAGACATGCTATGCTTACACTCAATGCTTTACAGATACCATTCGTAATAAGATCGGGTCTCTTACAAATAAATGTTTTTAGCCGCTTGATCTGCTGATTTAAATTGGTTAAGCGCATTTTGCCTCCTATATGTTATTTGTTAAAGATGTACCAGCACGGCAAGCAATGCCATGAGTGCGAGTACGGATTGAAAAAAAAAAAATTTTAGACCTGTCACGGCGAGTCTCCCATGCGATGATCTCCAACCATAGCACATAAACGTGAGATATGCTGACGAGTAAGATTTGGATCTGAGAAATAATTTTCATAGTTAAATTAACCTTCAGTTGTACCTAATGATTTATTATGGTGATAACTCCTTAAATTTTGGAAATCTCATTGTGAAACAATGGATATACCTGAATGAATGCTGCCAGTGCGGGCAAAGCTTGTGCGGCTGCCAGAAGGTAAGCCTTAGTCGAAAAGGCCAGCACGATCCCTGCACCGGTGCCACAAAAACACAGGAACAAAATCAAGGTATAACCGGGCAAATATTTCCGTTTATTGATTAAAATGCTTCCTGTCACTCCTGAAAGCATGATGAAAAGGTTATAAAATCCTTGATTGATGAACAGATTCCTAAGCGTAATAGCCTGCACTTCAAAAGAAGAACCGACAGGGTTATTTAATAATACGAGTAACTGCTCATTCAAAAAAGGTTGCATCCAAAAGATGGCTTCTATCAGAAAGAACATAAAGTGCACGATAATCACAATGGTAACAAGTAATTTTGTAGTTCTTTTCATTTTAAATATTGTTCACGTAGTGAAATTATCTATGTCTTGTTTGTTACAGCAGATCATTTAATGCGGAACCGAATATTATTATTCATTTCTTATGCCAATTTGCAAATATTTAATTTACAGCCAATTGCAAGACACACCCTTAAAAAACACTACGTTATTTCGCAATTAAACCCGTTTCTTTTTGTATGCCATAGGTCTTACTCCATTAACTTTAATCATTAAAGCGAATGGAATCTTTTTACAAGTGTCGCTATGGAAAACAGCTCACCTTGGATTTGAACTGTTAACCTCTGCATAAAGGTCACACCTAACAAATTGTCTCTTCAAGTTCAAAGTCATCTACCAAAACAATTTCGTCATCGGTAATCAGCATTGTGTAATAATATTCATCATCCTGCTCTGTTACGATCTTTTCATAAAAATAGCCTGTGTCCCGATCAAGGGTACACAGGCATCAATCAAAACAACACTCACAACACTTATTTTAATTCCAGCCACCGCCGAGTGACCGGTAAAGGTCTACGGTTGCATCCAATCTTGCTTTTTTAATGGATGCAAGCTCCAGCTGGCTTTGTAATACATTACTTTCTGCTATAATAACTTCCAGGTAGGTTGCCATACCATTTTTGAAGAGCAGTTGGGAATTCCGTGTAGCCTGCTGCAGCGTACCTGTCCGCTCGGCCGCAAGGTATTGCTGCTGCTTCAGTTTATCGAGTTTAACAAGCGCATCCGAAACTTCACCATACGCCGTCAGAACAGATTGGCGGAACCTGATCACGGTAATTTCGCGGTCAGTTTTGGCAACATTAAAGTTGGTACGCAGTCTTTTCTTGTCAAACAGCGGTTGGGCTATCCCCCCTACAACTGTTCCAAACAGGGAAGCAGGGAGATTGAACCAGTTACTCGCTCTAATCGCATCCAGTCCTCCCTGCCCGTTAATGGTTAGTGACGGATAAAGGCTGGCTTTTGCAACCCCAACTTCGGCATTCGCTTTATCCAGGGCAAGTTCAGCCTGGCGGACATCCGGTCTTCTCTTTAACAACTCTGCAGGGAGGCCAGTAGTCAATTTTTCAGCGAAAACGAGCGAATCAAGGACCCTGTACCTGTTAACCGGATTTGGTAGCCGCCCCGACAAAACGCTGATGGCATTTTCCTGAACCGCGATCTGCTGCTCAAACCTGGGCACCAATGCTTCTGCGGTCAGTTTCTGTGCTTCAACCTGCTGTATAGCCAGGTTGCTTACTTTTCCGGATTTATATTGCAATTGCACCAAGGATAAAGTACTGTCATTTAGCAAGACGTTATTTTTCGCTATCCGAAGCTGCGCATCCAGCATGAGCAGGTTGTAATATCCTTTGGAGATATCACTGACGATCCTGGTCTGTACCCCTTTCCGCGCTTCCTGGGTGCTAAGGTAACCGGCAAGCGCGGCTTCCTTCCGGCCGTGTATTTTCCCCCAGATATCCGCTTCCCATGTCAGCGAGGCTGCAAGGGAATAATCTTCAATGTGTTGCTGCCCCAGAAAACTGTTCAGCTGCATGCCGTTTAAACTGTTGTCGGATGGACGGCCCGAACTTGCGGACAAGCCGACTCCCACAGATGGAACATCCCCCAGTTTCGCCTGTTTAAGCACCAGCTCCGCGGCTTGTATATTATTTACGGCGACCTGCAGGTCGAAATTATGATCGATAGCGTCGGCAATCAGCGTTTTCAGTTCCGGGTCATCAAAATATGATTTCCAGGGCAATGCCCCGATGGAGACCGAATCTTCCGGATTATCACGGAAAGCGACAGGAAGTTTCATGTCAGGCACTGTGACATCTTTCGATACCTTACACCCTGCCATGACGTGGATAGTCAGCAAAACAGTGGCTGCTATACTATATTTCATTAGTGTTCTCATGATCAGTTCAGAATTAATTCATCTGCGTTCCGGGCGGTTTCCACGATCTTTTTGCGGCTGATCCTTTCCTGAAGCGCTTGAAATACAACAAATAATACCGGTATAAATGACAAGCCGAGCGTAACCCCGACCAGCATTCCGCCCGCGGCCGCGATGCTAATCGAATGGTTACCATTCGCAGACGGCCCGGTGGCACTCATCATCGGTATCATTCCCACGACAAATGCCAGAGAGGTCATAATGATCGGGCGGATACGCAGGGCAGCGGCTTCCAGGGCCGATTGGATCAGCCCATGACCGGCCCTTCGGCGAAGCACGGCAAATTCTACGATCAGAATCGCATTCTTGGACAGCAGGCCGATCAGCATGATCAGTGCCACCTGTACATAGATATTATTTTCGATCCCGGTAAGGCCGATGGCCAGGAATACGCCCAGTATACCATTGGGTATCGATAAAATAACCGCCAAAGGGAGAATATAACTTTCATATTGCGCGGATAGCAACAGGTAAACAAAAATCAGACAGATCCCGAATACGATCACCGCAAGCCCGCCGGAGCTGATCTGTTCCATGGTCAGACCGGAGAATTCCTGCGTATAACCAGCGGGCAGCTTTTGCGCTACCTCGTTCACGACCTTTATTGCGTCGCCGGAGCTGAAGCCTTTTTGCGGCATCACCGTCACAGAGATTGAATTGTAGAGATTATACCGTTTTGCTGTCTCCGGGCCATGTACTCTTTTTAGTTTTACGAGGGTATTGATTGGCAGCATTTCTCCTTTGTCATTTTTCACGAATACGCCATCGATCTTTGAAGGATCTGTACGCTCTTTTACGTCTGCCTGGGCAACCACCCGGTAAAATTTCCCGAAGCGGTTGAAATCAGAGGCCTGAATGCTGCCAAAATAGGTTTGCATGGTCTGTAGGATATCCCTGATGCTGACACCAAGTTGCTTGGCTTTATATTTATCTATTTCTAACCTGAATTGCGGATAATTCGCTTTGAAGGTAGTGAAGGCAAAACCCACCTCCTTATGCTTCATTAACTCGCCTATGAAGGCGTCGGACACATTACTGAATTTATCCAATTTAGCCTCACCGGTACGGTCCTGAAGTACCACATCCAAACCATCCACATTGCTGTATCCACGTATTGACGGCAATTCAAAGGCAAAAGCATCTAGCCCTTTGATCTTAGCGAGTTTTTGCTGAACGATCGCTTTTATTTCCGGGATCGTGTTCACCGGCCCGCGCTCGGCAACCGGCTTAAGGATCACGAATATCTGAGTGGCAGACGGACTGTTGGAGAAAGTAAGAAAATCGAAACCTGCCAGATTGTTAACTTTTTTGATCTGAGGCATGCTCTCCAGTTCTTTGACGGCCTCTTCGTCCAATTCATGCATCCGCTCCAGCGAGGCACCCGGTTGCATATTGATCGCGATACCGATAAAGCCGATGTCTTCGGTTGGGATAAATCCAGTCTGGGTCCTTTTGATCATATACCCGGTTGTCACAGCAATCAAAACGAGGGCGCCGAGGGTAAGCCATTTCCGGCGGATTAAAAACCGCAGGCTGCTGACATAACGGTCCGTCAGCATTTTAAAGGTCACGTTGAAAAACAGGAAGAACCTTTCCTTAAAATTTTTAGGAGCTGTCTGGTCTTCAGTGCCATGAACATCTTTCAGGATCAGCGCACACAAAGCCGGGCTTAATGTCAGTGCATTAACGGCGGAAATAACAATGGCGATTGCCAGCGTGAAAGCGAATTGCCGATAGAACAGTCCTGTGGCTCCTTTCATCAGGCCGATCGGCAAGAATACCGCAGCCATGATCAGCGTAATGGAAATGATAGCACCGGTAATCTCATGCATGGCTTCGAGCGTCGCTGGCGCAGGTGCCAGTTTTTTGTGTTGCATTTTTGAGTGTACAGCCTCGACGACCACAATAGCATCATCGACGACGATACCTATGGCCAGTACAAGTGCGAAAAGCGTAAGCAGGTTGATCGTAAACCCGAAAACATACATAAAGAAAAACGTACCTACGATAGCGACAGGAACCGCGATGGCGGGAATAAGTGTTGACCTGAAATCCTGAAGAAACAGATAAACGACAATAAATACGAGGATAAAAGCCTCCAGCAAGGTATGTTTAACCTGGTCGATAGATGCGTCCAGGGCTTCTTTTGTATTGTAGAATGTCGCATTGACTATTCCCACCGGATAATTTTTTTCTGCTTTGGCAAAAAGTTTCTGTGCTTCAATCTGAATAGCATCTGCATTTGAACCTGGCAACTGGAAGATAACGATCGTAATGGCTGGTTTGCCATTTACAGTATTTAAACTGTTATAGGTATATGATCCCAGTTCAACCCGAGCCACATCTTTGAGCTTTAAAAATGATCCGTCAGGGTTCGCACGGATGATGATATTCTCATAGTCAGCCGGCTTGGTGAGCTTGCCGTCGTATTTAACCACATATTCAAACGATTCCTTGCTTCCTTCACCGAACTTACCCGGGGCCGCTTCGAGGTTCTGGTCATTGATGGCGGCAAGAACTTCGGAAGCCGACATTTTATAACTGGCCAGCTGGCTTGGTTTCAGCCATATGCGCATCGCATATTCTTTATTTCCGCCAAGAATGAAAGCACTGCCGACACCCTGGATACGTTTAAGGTCCGGAATGATATTTATATTGGCGTAGTTGGCGATAAACTGCTGGTCATACTTCTTAGGGTTTTCGCTGAGCACCGCCTGAACCATCATCAGGCTGTTCTGCGCTTTCGCAGTAACGATCCCGCGCTGAACGACTTCAGGAGGCAGCTGGCTGGTTGCCTGTGCAACACGGTTCTGCACATTTACTGCAGCCTGGTCCGGGTCTGTGCCTTTGGTAAAAAATACCGAGATCACCAGGGAGCCGTCATTGCTTGCAACGGAACTGATATAGGTCATATTATCGACACCATTTATGGCTTCTTCAAGCGAAGGAGCAACCGAACGAAGAATCGTCTCCGCGTTTGCACCCGGGTATATTGCGGTAACCTGGACCGAGGGTGGAGCAATATCGGGGAAGCGTTCCAGCGGAAGGCTGACCATTCCCCACAGGCCAAGGATCACGAGGATAGACGATATGACTGTTGCCAACACCGGTCTATCAATAAATTTCTTTAACATGGCTGATAAGATTAATTGTTAACGGCTAATGCAGTGTTCAGATCGGTCAGCTGAGGCTGGATCTGGTCACCTTCACGGAGATGGTCGTAACCACGGTACACGATACGGTCACCCTTTTTAAGGCCATCTTTCACCAAATAGTTATTCCCGCTTTTGCCGGAAATGGTGATTACCTGTTTGATCACCTTATTATGGTCATCCAAAAGGAAAACAAATGTCTTTTCCTGCATTTCCTGGGTAGCGGACTGAGGAACGATAACCTGATTGTTTAATTTTAAAGATAACCTGATCTTGCCGGTATTGCCGGAACGCAATAAGCCGTGTTCATTGTTGAAAGTAGCGCGCACGGTGATCGCACCGGTGTTATTGTCGAACTGCCCGTTGATCATGTCAACGCGGCCTTTGCTGACATAGGCGCTGTCATCGGCCAGTACAAGTTCCACTGGTGGCAGGCTTCTGAGTTTCTCATCGAGTGTGTTACCCGCATAAAGCGATTTGAAACGGATGAAGTCATTTTCACCAAAGGCGAAAAAAGCACGAACCTGGTGGACATCTGATAGATCTGTCAGCGGCGATGGATCAGCAGGACCAACCACGCTACCTTCCTTGCGCATCACGCGGCCTATATAGCCGTTGACGGAGGCTCTGACAATGGTGTAACCCAGGTTGATCCTGGCCGAGGCGATATCGGCTTTGGCCTGTTCAGCATTTCCGGTCGCGGTCTCTAGCACGGACTGGGCAGTCCTCAACTGGATATCGGATACGACTTTACCAGAAACCAGAGGGGTCAGTTTTTCTACTTCCAGCTGCGCGTTCTTGAGGCTTCCTTCAGCAGCGTGAAAACTTGCTTTCGCATTATTTAGTTTCTCGATAAACGGCGCCGGATCGATCTGGAAGAGCGGCTGCCCCTTTTTCACATATGCGCCATCATCCACAAAAATGTGGTTCAGAATCCCAGATATCTGGGGGCGCACCTCGATATTGGTTATTCCTTCAAGAGAGGCCGGATATTCCTCGTAAGTTGAGGCATCGCCGGAGTTTAACTGAATAACGGGAAGTTCCTGAGGTGCCGTAGCTACCTGAGCGGGTTTTCCGGCACAACTGGCTAAAAATCCCAAAATTAAAAGGTACGGAGTTTTCATTGTTTTGATTTATATCTTTATCACATTTAAAATAAAAGTAGTTCTAATTTGAAAGCAAATATAAATAAGAACCAGTTTTAAAATAAAACTATATTTTCATACTTGACATTCTGATTACATTGAAGAGTACCGTCACAGACGTCTGCAGCGGGTGTCAAAACGAGTACTGCGTTCCGTCAATCTTTCGGCAGGAATGCATGACTTGCGTTTGTAAATCCTCATAGTAGTTATCCCCATTGATTCCAAACAAATGCCACAACAACAAAATCCTGAAAATCAGTAAATTATAAAAACCAAAGGACTAACAAAAATTCTTTATATCGTAAATCGGTAAGACCTGCAACCGAACTTCAAGGATGTTCTCCATTCGAAAGCATCTCAAATGCCTGCATCGGGACGGCCGCGAAACCGGCAGATCCGGGTTTTTACCATCAATGATCAGGACTGGGCTATAAGGGACCGGGTAATGCCGGAAAAACCATAGAAAAACACAAATATGGCCTGACGTTTCTTTTACATCGGCTGTCTGCGGCCTTGCACTGGTCGCGGCCACAATACGAAAACGAGGAACAGGATTTGTTGATTTACGACAAATCGTAAGAATATTCAATTAAAAAAAACACAAATACCTACAAATCAACAACATAAAAACAGGCACAATTATTTAAGGTAATAAACGAACCCTATTGTTCATCACATGAAAACAGAAAGACCGTCTAAAAAACTTAATGGTTCCATTACCAGGTGTGTAATTGAACTACAGGATAAAGGTTTTCATTTTGATTACCTTGCGCTTAGTAACAAACATCTCTACTGCGTACAGAGCAGCGAGCTGATTTCAGCGGAGAACGCTTCAGTCCGCCTGGTGGATCTAGGGTATGATTACCTTTTCCGGTGTATTAAATACGTGCATACCGTCGAAACCTATAATGGGGAGAGCGGATTGCTCATTACAGATGGCATTTTTTTTGAAATGCAAGTTGCCGAAGCCTGAATCCGGCAATGCAACGCTGTTAGGCATAAAAAATCTACGTTTTTTTGTTTCATGATGATGGTTGGATTGCTACGCGGACAGCGGCACACTTCTCCGGCAGCGCCGCCCCGCGTGCAATTTTCCACTGCTCCCCGCCGTTATAACGGTGTTCTTCAAATAATGTCCCAGCACCCAGGGTCCCGTTATTACAGCGGACCTCTTTTGACATAACACGTGCTGCGATAACTCTCGATTTATCCAAGGTTTTTTTCTTCCTGTAACGCAAAACTGATTTCGACCGCAAGGCCCATGTGGCTACGGAAGACCGGCAGCGCATCTATCTGGGATGCCAGTCCCACTATCAGGCTGAAGCCAAACGAGCGGCTGGTCACCGGGTCAAGGTCATCCGGAAGCCCGGAGCCGTTATCCTGTATAAACAAACGAACAGGTTCGCCGGGTAGCAGCTGCAGTTCGATATTTATTTCGGGGTATTCCTGAAATAGAAAAGCATGCCTGATACTGTTCGTAAGAATCTCATGAACCATCAGAGCCAGGGGAACTGCTTTGGAAAGGTCGACATGAACGGGATCAAGGTTCAAGACAAACCGTATATATTTTGCCTTTTGATGGTTCTCTTGCAAAAAAGCTACGAGTGTTGAAACATAAGCGGCAAGATTAACGCCGGTATGCTCGTTTTCCGGTTCCACCAGTCCGTAGACAAGCGACATGGCCATCATCCGGCTTTGACTTTGCCCGATAGCTTCCAGCGCATCCTGGTCAGTAATAAAATCAGACTGGCGGCTCAGCAGGCTGATGATGATCTTAAGATTATCCTGAACCCTGAACTGAACTTCCTTGAGAAGCTTTTCCCTGGATGCTAAAAGTCCTATTTGTTTGCGTGTCGCTTCTGCCAGCAGCCGCTTTTGATATTGATTATCGAGCAATTTTCTGATGCTCACCTTAAACCGGGAGATCAGCACCCAGCCAAAACCGATGAGCGTTAAGGCAATCAAAACCAAAACGGTAACGTTGATGCGCGCACTGCCGGAAGCCGCACTCGCGCTGTTTACGGGAACGACCGGCCTGGACATTGGCAGTTTAAATATCGCAGCGTATCCAGGCTGGTCGGTTATATGATGGATGGAATCCGCGAGTTGATTGTGTAACTGAAGGTAATGCATTGATGAGACGTACTTTCCTAGGCCAGCATCGATCTGGTGTAACAGCCAGTAAGCTTCTGCCAGGTTTCCGGCCGCTTCCCGGCTGGCGGCAGAATCCCGGACGAGCGCGGTAAGATACCTCCTGCTTTTCGGCAGGTTTCCGGCCTGAAAATAAAATTGTCCTAATAAAAAATTCAGGTTCCCGTCGTTCATCTTTCCCCTGATCCTTTGATTGGCAGCGGACAGTCCCCGTGCCTCCAGGAAATACTTTTCTGCTTTTTTATAGTCCTTCATTCTCCGGTATGCCTCCCCCAATGCAATGTACGCATCTTGCTGATCAATGGTATTCTCAGGCGGACTCGCGATAAGCAGGCGATTAATCAATCCAATTAGCGGGTTGCTTTCCGAACTGCTCAAATCTTCATTATAGAAACGGATCAGCAGTTTATAGGCATGCCTGCCGTCCTTGTTCTTCAAAAACTCACTGAGCGCCTTTTTGTACCAGACCACTGCATTTCCCCTCTTATCGGAACTGGTCGCGTAGGCATCGCCCACCCTGGCATAGAATAATGCCAGCTCCATGTGGTCGCCGGAAAAGTTAGCTGACCTGATGGATTCCAATGCCCATCGCAGGTGCCCGACATAATTTCCTTTCATCTGCGCGATCAGGCTCAGCAGATCAGTGGTGTAATGCGAATATGGAATGCCCGCATACCGCTGAACGCGGAGAGATTCCATGGCGGCCATTTCTGCATCGCGGAAGTTTTGCCTGGCGAAATTAAGGTATGCTATATTAGCCAAGGCATTGGCCCTGTTTCCTTCATCCCGGACCCTAAAAAATAATTTGCAGGCCCTGGTCAGAAAAATTATCCTCATGCCGGAAGTCGATGGAAGAAAGGGCGTGTACATCCCCTCGTAATTCCAGGCCTTGGCAACAATCCGCTGATCGGTAAAGTACGGCGAGGCAGTGACTTTACGAAAACATTCCTTCGCCCTACCAATCGCTCCGGATTTCAGGTAACATTTCCCGAGCAAACAGTTGATATGCATTCCCCAATTATGGTTATTTACAACGTTGTTTCCTTTTTCAGCCAGCCTGAGCCAATATATCCCCCTTTTCGTGTCACTTTTACGGAATCCCGGCTGAAAAGCGTAATAAGCGCCGAGCAGCATTTGCAGGCGGACTTTGCGGCTCCCGTGCAGTTGCTTTATTTCGTTTTCAGGTACACTGGTGTTCCGGTCATCGATCCAGCGGCAGCATTTGATCGCATATGCGTCGTCTATCCCCTCGGAGATCAGAACTGCCCTGCTGAGATGGTGATACTTTGCTGTAAGCACCAATGAGCTGTCCAGATCAATGGCAGCTTCACGTGAAACTGTGATGAAAGCGGAACTGAGCAGCATCAGCGCTTTGTTGTTAGGGCTGCTATCTGGTACTTGTGCTGCGACGGACCACGCTGAGAAAATAAATGCTGAAGTAAATACTATTTTTAGCATGGCTGTCTTTAGTAATGGGCGGTTTCTTTCTGGTAATAAAATTCGGTACTTACCGTCAGACCATTTTCCAGTTCTATCAGGAATAAACCGTTTAACTGGTCGCTTAAGGCCTTCATCATCAGAGCGCTGCCCAGATCGTATGCGCAGTTCCTGACAACTGAAGAAGATATCTGAGATGTGACCGAGGCTCGGACCAAACCTGGTTGGCGGACGGCCAGGCAGACAGCAATTGTACATGACAGAGTATTGCTATTGAGGGTTTTTATCACATTGGAGATTGCTTCTCCGATAAAGAGGCCCAAAAGCGCAGCTTCGGTATTAACCAGCGATATCCGGTCAATCCTTATATTGATTTCAGTCTCCAGGCCTTTCTCAGAAAGTTTTCCCGACAGGTAAACTTTTAGTTCACTGATATAGGCCATCATATCAATGCTTGTTATTTCATCAATGCCATAAAGTCTCTGATGCAGAATCATCATTGCCTGCAGTCGTTCCTGACTTTCGTCGATCACGTCGATGGCTAGACCGTTGCTCAGGTACTTAGTTTGGCTGCTTAGAAGGCTCATTACGAGCTGAAGATTATTTTTAACCTTATGATGCGCTTCCCTCAGCAATTCTTCGGTTTCTTCCTTCAATCTGTCCTGCTCCTCAAGTATTTTCAATAAGGCCTCCCCGGGCGGCGAAAGCTTTGTATCTGTACTCAAGAATTGATTGACGTAGTTTTTCCGGCGTGCGGTCTTCATGCCGGATATCAACAGGCCCAATAAAATCACGACAACTATGCCGAATGATTCCAATAAATATATAGTATTTCCAGATCTTGTTTTTCGCTCCCGCTTGACGACAGGCGTTGCTATACCGGACGGCATATATGCTCGCCTTACATGGTTCAATTCCTGTAAGTTCGCCTGCCTGAAAAGCGAATCACTTATCAATTTATATTCACGGTAATAATCAAATGATCGTTTATAATTTTTTGCCGCTGAGTTCAAACGGAATAAATTCAGGTAAAACCCCGCACGGAATCGCTGATTTAATAACGGGCCTTCGGACATCAGTTCTTTATTGAGATAATTGCTGGCTGTACGATAATGAAAGCGGCTTTGATCATTTACCTTTACAAACGCGGCTGAGGATAACCAGTCTTCAAGCATCTGGTGATAAGGCTTTTTAGCCTGGCTGGCCAGCCGTAAAAGTAACAGGTAATAATCTTTAGCTATTTCCGGCTTTTTGAGCGCATAGAATACATCGCCGCAGGCCTTTGCTTTGTATAACCTGCTTTGCAGACTAGACGCGGGGACTTCCCTAAGCGTTCCCCTCAACAAGCTGTAGGCATCATTCTCCCGGCCACTAAAAATCAGGGTATCGAGTGTTAACAGCAAGTTTCCATAAACCTGGTTAACTGAAAGGGACTTTTTTGTTTTCGGCAACGATGCTACAACAATTCTCAACCGGCGACCACAGTCCATCTCTGGATATAACCGGTAAGAACGCCCGCCGGTTATTCCGGCTTTACTGTGTTCCCTGCATAAGGATAAAGACAGCGTACCAATAATCATAAAAACGAATTTCAACATGACTTACGGAAGCGCCGGGTCTTTGAAAAATATTACGAGATACATTTTCCACAACAGCTTCGGAGTGCTTTTGCCAAACCCATACCACAAAACAATCAACTATAAACCAATAAGTTAAATCAATAACAAATCTTTTACATTACGATATATCGTAATTAAACGAAATCAAAAACCCAAAAAAGCATGAGGAAAAAAAATTGTGCATTCTTTCTGTTTTTATTGTTCATTTAATATAAAGTTCAGCTATCCCTAACTCCGGGCACAAATCTTAATATAGATAAATCATATTTTCAAACACCGTAAACCAAACGGTAAATAACGGTAGCCAAACGAGCCAGCCGGAATTTCATTGCAATCCGGCTGTCTCTAACGCAGGCTTAGCGTACCCGGGCATTTTGCTATCAAAAATGTGCTTACTATCAAAATTCAAATACCAGAAAAGTCTATCGTTCAGGGAAACCAATATCCTATTTCTTGTTAAATGGTAGACGAACCACTTAATATGCAGAGTTTAGGGTCCAGGCTACAATAATTTAATGCCTTCGGCTCAATAAAGGAAAATCGGCTGTCCCAAATGATAGCTAAGCTGATCCGTCCGGTTCTGCAGAACAGCGTATTCATCACGATAAGTTTTTTCACGAACTCCCGTCAGGATCGCTTCGTGCAGCGCAGCGGCTGCCCTTCATCAAGCTCCGGTAACTTTTTTATCCGCTCATGCACCCCGGTAAAACAACCACGTAAGGTGTTCAGTAAGCGTATTTGTTTTAGGCTAAATAACCGGATCTGCAAGCTTGGTATAGCAAGCATTGCAAATTATTTCCGTCTTTGTTTATTTCCATAACACCTCAAACTCCTATCGTCGACGGAGATGCTGATCAACCCGGCTGTAAGGCAGTACTCATGATTGTCATTTCTTCAGATACCGGAATTTCAATGAAACCAGCGTTGTCCAAACCCTTGTAAAATTTGATGTAAAGCTACAGTAACCGGAAGAGCGCGGTACGCGATTTATTAAATCGCAAAATAGAATACGGCAACGGTTTTCCATTTCTTGATCACATCAGTTATCACAGACCGACGGCCTGTTCTTCTGGGTTAATACGTCTCCGGTTGCCGCGCATCAGCCTCGACAATACGAGTAGCATCATTAAAACTATGAAAAGGATCACTCCTTCTACAAAAGACAGAAAGAACTGCGAGGCATTTTTAGACAAGCCTTCACCAGCTGTCCTTACACTGGCTACAATGCCCAACCAAATTTCAAAACAGGAGGTTAAGTGTTCCATACTATATCCGGGATTCAACTTTCATATGCGGGATCGTTTCATTTCAATAGTAAACAATCCGGTGAGATACATTTACCAAATTCGTGCCTATTCGCAAATAACTGGTTACCAGAGATATGTCATATTAAAGAAATCAAGATTTGACCTTATTTCATAAAACAACTATTTTGACCATGGTATCGAGCAGATAAAAAACCATGATAAGGTGGCTATTCATTTCTAACCGGGCCAATGGTTCCATCGAACTATTTCACTTGCTCTATTTTGCTTTATCCGCAATTCCCCTCTGACTTACTCCGGGAAATCGGTAACACATCCCCCCTTAAGCCGTAAAAAAGAATGCTTTTATAATCTGTACGGCTCTCGGGCTTCTGAATGCCGCCGGCAGTCTATCAAGCTGTTTACCAATATCCGGCAATCCGCCCAAAGGTTCATTTATACCTCATAACAGGGTTTTATCTTGATTTCTGGCTGGCACGCTTTTTTTCAGGTGAATGTGTTTATATTTACCACGGCTATGAATTCCGGTTTCCAGATGCCGCCCAAGTTAAATATGAATAAAAGCGTGCTGATCCTTGACGACCTGACGGCCGAGGCCAATAAACTGCAGGCTATACTGTTGCGTGCAGGGTTTCATGTTACGGGAACCGTCACTTCGGCCGGCGCTGCACAGGATTTACTGGAAAAACAAAAACCGGAACTGATCATCCTTCCGCTTTCTCTATATACAGCGCCGGGAGGCCCCTCACTAGCCCGTCTTTGCAGGGAGCAAGCTATCGCGGTGGTTCTGATTTTGCCAAATGCTACCCGGGAAACGCTGGAGTCTGCTAAACTGCCGCATATCTACGGCATCATTAACCGGCCAGTCCGGAGTCACGACGTCATCAGTGCTGTTGAGATAGGTTTGTTCCGTCAACAGCATGATAAAAATTTCCAGGACAAACTCAGCCGATGGCTTAACGAACTACTGATCGGCGTACTGGATTGTCCCGGCGATGAAGAACAGAAATTGTTATGGATGATCAAAGCATTTCAGCCCTTCATTCAATTTGACAATATCATTATTAATATGGATTTGATGGATGGCGGCAAGGAATCGGTATATGCCTTTGAAAGACTTGGATTAAACACCTATCGCCGCAAAGACCATATTTCGTATATCCAGAAGGCAGAGCTGAAGAACGTTGATTTGCGCTCATACCGCGACCGGATGCTGGGATATAAGGGTATTTATGTTGAAAACGGACCTGAATTTGATGCGGGCTGTAACCAATTTCTTTTCGCACGAAGGCTACGTGAATTTTACTGTATCAATTCCAGCATGACAGTGCCCGTCATTGAGGAGAAAAGGCTTTATGCGTCAGTAGGTTTTTTCAGCACCCAGAGCGGGCCATTTACCGAAGACCAGGCCGAGCTGTTAAAACTGGCGCAACCGTTCATGATCCGGGCAATCAAATGGATCAGGGATAGGGATTCCGCAAACGGTCAGCGACACCGCACAAATCATCCGGTCCTGCAAATACCTCCGCCGGAGGTATTTAAAAACATCGTTGGAAAAAGCCCTGCTCTGTTGCTGGTTCAAGATCAGATTATCCGGGTTGCACCTTTTGACACCACAGTACTTATAACCGGTGAAACAGGAACCGGGAAGGAAGCCCTGGTCGAAGCGATCCATTCGTTATCTCCCCGGAACCGGCAACCGCTTGTCAAAATAAATTGCGCGGCCATCCCTGAAAGTCTGATCGAATCCGAGCTTTTCGGATACGAAAGGGGGGCGTTTTCGGGAGCTGTGGAAAGAAGAATCGGATGGTTTGAAAAAGCGCAGGGAGGAACCATTTTTCTTGACGAGATCGGTGACCTTCCCATTTCCCTGCAGAGTAAACTACTGCGGGCTTTGCAGGAAAAAGAGATTCAACACATTGGTGGCAGAACGACTATAAAAATCGACGTACGTGTCATTGTTGCCACCAACAAAAATCTGGGCTCAGAAGTGAGGGCAAAACGTTTCAGACCTGATTTGTATTTCCGGATTAATGTATTCCCTATAGAATTGCCGACGTTACGTGACCGGAAAGCGGACCTTCCCGAACTCGTACTCCATTTCCTTGATCAGTTAGCAACGGACCACCGCCTGCCCCGTAAAACAGTAAGCCCGGATGCGATTCAACAATTGGCGCAATACGAATGGCCCGGCAACATCAGAGAACTGCGATCGGTCGTTGAGCGGACGATTCTGACGACACCTGAAAGCGAGATCCGATCATTTACACTGCCTGTTGACAACAACAAGGATGAACAGAAAAGTACCATCCAACCCCTGGAAACCTATGAAGAGATACAACGCAACCATATCCTAAAGGTTCTGAAAAGCTGTAACGGAAAAATCAACGGAAAAGGCGGCGCGGCGGAGATCCTCGGTCTTCCCCCTTCTTCTTTGAGCCTAAAAATGAAAAAGCTCAAAATATACTGGAAACATACCTATTAGTCGTTTTATCTTATTAGATCATCAATTTTGATACATGATTATACCGTAACGGCATATCTGCATTTTCCACTAAAAATCAAATATGCTTTCTTTAACACGGTCAAAGTAACCGCTGATCAGTAAAGATAGGTAACTGGATTTCCGCACTAAATTTTGTTAAAACAAACCTAAGCCATAATATTTAATTCGAGAGATGAATTAAGTTACATCTAAATAAGGATTCTGTTAGATCTTTACTTTTTAACTTCCTGATGCATCAAGCATATAGCCCTGGTTTTCCAATATATACCCCGTCAGCGAAGCAGCCGCTAATTGCGTGGAAAGCAAAACCAATAGGCGTGGCAAATCGCTACTTCGACAAACCCTTCGGAAATATTAAATATGTTTGACGACATATAGATTATTCAAGTTCCTGTAAACATATGTTATGCACAGCAGGCTGCAATAATTTATTTCCATTACCGTATTTGGTATCCCAGCCGGTTGAAATACGAAATAAAGCAACAACCCCTTCTCCTGTTTTCGACTTCCAAACTGGCTATCAGCCGGTTAAACGATGGCATTATAATGGAAACTGGTCAGTCATTGAACATCAGGCTGGATGGGATAGAGCAGACGGGCCCTGTGTTCAACTGGACATTACCATTAGCACCATTGAGATATATGCCATATACAACTATTTTGTGCCCCAGAGCCTTTTCCACCCATTCAGGGGAAGTACTCCGCCACGCGCTGATCCTGAATGAAAGGTTTGGCTCGGGACTGATCATGTTACCGAATTATATGCTGGAACATTCAAAACACCATTATTGATTATCAGGGTCTGAGTCTCACCCTTCCAAAGAACAGCTACAATGAAAAAACTTTTGGCAATAGGACTGATAGTATGCTTTAACCGGGTTATCGCCCAGGACACCGTTGTTAAAGTGCTCCCCTTAACTGAATTATTCCAGTTGACAGAAGTAAACAGCCGTCAACTACAGGCCTCGAAGCAAAACGTGGGTATCAATGAGGCCCGGACAGAAATTGCCAGGTCACAAAAGTTGCCCGATATTGAAACCTCGGCGGAGGCAGGTTATCTAAGTACAATCACGATCCTGAATCCCAACTTTTCCTGGTATGCCAATGTTGAGACCCCTCATTTTGTCAACAATTATTTTTTGGGTGCCAGTGAGACTTTATACAAAGGGGGCAGTATCCGTCTTAATATAAAAAAGGGTGAGCTGGGCGAACAACTTGCCGCTCTGAACTACGAAAAAGACCGGCAAGATATTAAACTCCTTTTATTAGGCAGGTATCTTGAACTTTTTCAACAATACAATAACCGTCTTATTTACCGGGAAAATATCCGCCTGGCAAAAAAGAGGCTCGATGATCTTAATAAACTGAAGCGGCAGGGCCTGGTTACACAAAATGATATTATCAGAAACGAACTGCTCCTGTCAGATTTCCAGCTTGACCTCCAACAAGTAGAGAACAACATCACAATTCTGAATAAAGAACTCCAGGTAGTGCTCGGCCTGCCGGAGCGCACCAGGATCTTGCCGGACACCACGCTTACTTCCCAGCCGATATCCGTCAGCACGCTTACTGATTACAGCGCTCTGGCTCAAAAGAACCAGCCGGCTATCCAGTCCAGCCGTATAAGTGAACAAATTGCCGGTAAAAATGTGGCCATTGAAAAAGCGGCACGACTCCCCGAGCTGTCAGTTTATGCGGGAGACGCCTTACAGCGCCCTTTTCTCAATACGCTTGAGCCTTTAAATATCTACTACAACGCATACCAGGCAGGCTTTAAACTCAAATATAATATTTCCTCGATCTATCATGCCAGGGACCGCATTAAGCTTGCGAGACTTGAACAGGAACAACAAAAAGCGCAAACTGCCTACCGGGAACAGCAGGCAGAAATAGAGGTTACCACCGCATTCACGCGATACCAGGAGGCTAGAGAACGTGCGGTTACTTTAAGTAAAAGCCTGGATCTCGCCAACGATAATTTCCGGGTCGTAGAAAAGAAATATATCAACCAGCTGGCACAGGTTACGGATATGCTGGATGCGAGTACGGCAAAACTATCTGCGGAACTTCGATTGAATAACGAGAAAATAAATATCATCAACCAGTGGTTCAGGCTTCAAAAAGCCGCTGGTAATTTTTAATAACGTCTAATTTTCATATACATGGAAAATTCCGTGAATCAGCAAGTATCGCCGGAAAAATTAACGGCTACCGAACTGGCAAAAGAAAGAAAACGCAAGCACAGGATCATCTTGTTCAACGTTGTCTCGTTTCTGATCGTCTTCGCCGCGCTGGCCTGGGCTGCTGTTACCTATTTCCATCTGGATAAATCCGTTTTTACAGACGACGCCCAGGTGGAAGCCTACATCAATCCGATCAACACCAGGATCACAGGATACATCAGGGACATCAGATTTACAGAGCACCAGCGGGTTAAAAGGGGAGATACGCTGGTCATCATCGACAACCGGGAATATCAGATCCTGGTCGATCAGGCAGCAGCGGTGCTTATGGATGCACAAGCCGGACGGTTAGTGGTTAATTCCTCGGAAGATGTTGCCCGCAATGGCATTGATATTTCGACCGCGAACATATCGGAGATTAAAGCAAGGCTGGACAATGCTGAAGCGAACTATAAAAGATATGCAAGCCTGGTTGCTGATGATGTGGTCACTCAATTTCAATTCGATCAGATCAAAGCCGAACGTGATGCCTTAAAGGCAAAATATACAGCTTTGAAACACGCCAGGCAAAGCGCGCGCCTGACGACCGATGAATCGCAGAAACGCTTAACCGTTGCTGATGCAGCTATAGCTAAGGCGCGGGCGGCACTCGAGTACACCAAATTAAATCTTTCCTACACCATCATCACAGCCCCATATGATGGCGTTGTCGGCCGAAAAACCATCGAAGAAGGGCAGCTGGTCCAACCCGGCCAGACATTGGTGAGTATTGTAAGGGGAGATGAAAAATGGGTAACCGCCAATTATACGGAAGCGCAGCTGGGTTATCTGAGGATTGGCCAGAAAGTAAATATAAAGGTTGATGCCGTCAGTGGCAAGCTGTATGAAGGAGAAATATTTTCTGTCTCCGAAGCGACGGGAAGCCGTTTTTCCACCGTTCCAACGGATAACTCGACCGGGAATTTCGTTAAGGTGCAGCAACGTTTTCCCGTCAAAATAAAACTATCCGCCGATAATAAACCGGAGTCAGTCGCGCTGCTAAAAACGGGGATGAATGCAGAAGTCGAACTGATCAAATGACCGAAAGATATGTTTGAAAACAAAATTTTTTTCGAATGGGTACGAAAAGAACTGCATTTGCTACTGCTGGTGCTTCTGCTGATCCCATTGGGTTTCACTTCGGGCATTATCGGCAACGTCGCCGGCTATATGACCGGCAGCCTGAGCGCTATTCCGGCCGACATCACGATGGCTTCATACGCCCATACGATCGGCCTTATCGCCGGTGTGCCCTTCGTTCTGAGCTTTAAACAGATCATCACCAGCAAAAACCTGTTGCTTGGTGTTTTTTCAGGTTTGATCATTCTCAACCTGATCATCGGCAATACCGATCAGCCACTGATCCTCGTAATGGCATCATTCATAGCCGGGTTTCTTAAAATATTGGGCCTCCTGGAAGTTTTCGCAACGCTGATACCCATATTGATGCCCAAGGGAGAACGATATCGCCTGTACGCCGTTTACTACCCGGTTACGCTCATTGCTGCTCAATTAACAACGATGTTCATGGCTTATATGGCCGATCACATTAACTGGCAGTTCGGTCATTTCTTTCTGATGATCCCGCTTCTTGGCGGAATTGTGCTTGTCTTGATATTTGTTCACCCGGATTTCCCGGGAGAAAAAATCCCGCTGTATAACTTCGACTGGCTGGGCCTTGTACTGATGATCATCAGTATGCTGTTACTCGACTATGTACTGTCCTACGGTCTGACCGAGGACTGGCTGAACTCCCCGAAAATTATTTTCGGAACAATTACTTGCCTGCTCACGCTGACCTTACTGCTCAGCAGAACCTATATCGTCCGTCAGCCGCTGCTTAACTTCCACGTCCTTCGCTATAAGAATGTACGCCTGGGATTAATAACCATGTTCATCCTCAGTCTTTTTTTCGCTGCAAGCAGCGTCCAAAATAATATGATGAATATTATTTTAAAGGGCAATGCTGTCGAAATCACACGAATAAACATGTATATGATCCCCGGCTTTATGATTGCAACTGCCATAGGATACCTTTATTACAGGAACTTTGCAAGTTTCCGGTTTATGATCGTGTTCATTGTTTTCTGCTACACGATATCTTTCATCCAGCTGTATTTTTTAACAACACTTAATGCTACGTCCCGTGACTTTTACCTGCCCATGGTATTCCGGGGGGCGGCTACCTTGTTATCTTACATGGCGGTGGGGATTTATGTAGCCAACGGCCTCCCTTTCCTCGAATTCTTTTCTGTCACGGTATTTTACCTGGGTATCAGGGTATTTATAGGACCTGCGGTCTGGACAGCCTATTTATCGTACTTTTATTATCACCGATTGATCCACAATATTAACCTGCTGGCTTCAAAAACCGAACAGGCAGACCCGTTATACGTTGCTGCGTATAACCCGGCTTACCACCAGGCACAAAGTAACGGACAAGCTTCTGATCAGGCTTTAAATACGGAACTTAAGATAGTATTCAACAACTTTCAAACCCAGGCCGCCCTGGTAACTGTCAAGGAAACGTTCGGAATGATCATTGTCCTGGCCTGTTTATTTATCATGGTGCTTTTGGTTGTAAAAATATATCAGAAGCCAGCTCAAAATGACGAAAGGGGATTTACACTGATTTAAGGCTTAGCGCTAACATTTACAGCAGCCGGATCAAATTATCCCGTCCCATTACCGGCGAAAGTCCGCACTTCAGTTCCGGCAGTAAATTTGCCTCAGTAAATCCTTTAAAACTTTCATTTGGGATAATCGGCAGGTGCCCGAGAGCAAGCGTTTGCAGCCATAATACGGGCCCGCCGGTTAATCAGGCCCTGAAAAAACAGCATGTATGCAAGTTTGCTGTGATATCGCTCCTGATAATCCTGTATTTATGAGATAATTCCCTCGTCAGCGATAAATTACCCTGTCTTAAGATGCTCACGCTGATTTTTATCCCGGTAAAATCAGGTATTCTTCCCAATTACTTTTCAGATCGCAGATTTTCGGTTTTCCGGCGGTACCCTTTTTTCTTCGCTCTTACAGTTAATTGAACTGTATAAAATCTCCCTTACCTGCCTTTTACTGTGGTTAAGGAATAAATACCCATATCTTTCCTGCCATTACGCGGCAGAGCGTCGTAACCGGGCATTTCCCCCTGACGATAACCTGTCAATTATCAGATACCGATCAGCTGATATTAAACGGTAAAACAAAAATGGGCTGCCCATCAAAAAGGGCAGCCCATTCCGGCATCATCCTCCAGGAAAGTTATTTAGCGATTTTCTCTAAGATAATTGACAAGGAGTCTGGTTTTGCCAAAAACGGTGAATGGCTTGTATTTAAGGTGTAGGTTTTTTTGATACCGGCCGCGGCAACCATACGCTGTTGCAGGTTATAAGTAATGGCATGGTCCTGCAGGGTATGAATATAGTATTTGTCTACCGATCCGTAGTTGGCTTTGGTAATAGTTGCAGGTTCACCAAACGGCATTCCTGGCTCAGTGCGATAATTGCTTATAACTAAATTTTTTACCGCATCAGAACCATCCTGAACGAAGATATCCGTAATCAGATCGTGCGGAACGTCCAGTATAACTCCATCCTGAATCTGTATGAGCTTCTGGCCAAGAAGTGAACCTCCGTCGGTATTTGCCAAGTCCAGCAAGGTCTGGTTGTTAACCGGCAAAAATGCATTAACATAGACCATTTTCTCGATCTTCGACGGAATTTTTTCCGCAACCTGCGTAATGACCATGCCCCCCATGCTGTGGCCGCAAAGAATCACTTTGGTATTCAGGCTGTCGATTACATGCACCACCTGGTCACGGTAGGTGTTCAGGTGAATGGTGTTAAACGCAGTCGTGTTATCTGAGCCGTGTCCCGCCAGCTGGACAATCACCACTTTTTGCCCTTCAGCTTCCAGTTTGGCTTTAACCGATTGCCACGCGTAAGGTGCCGACCAGGCCCCATGAACGATTACGAAAGTTTTGGAATTAACGGGTGGCACGTTATCGTCCTTCGAACAACCCGTAAAAGTAAACGCTACAATTGCTGCACAAAAAACAGCTGCTAATAAATTTTTCATCGTTTTGATTTTTAGTAATTAATAACTCAATATCTGCCTGCGCTGTCCCGGCTAATGCCCTCATAGGCGCTGCCTCCATATTGCCAATCCGATGCCGATCAGCAACATTTTAACTATCAAGAACTTACGAGACAACAGCGCGACATACAGCTACTTTATATCATAAATCAGCAAAGGAGTAACACCGAAATACATCAGTTAAAAGGTAATTAGCCCTGTCAGACATTCCAGAGCGGTCGTCAAAGAAATTAAGCGCAAAAGATAGATTACGGGCTGCACGCGTCGCGATTCCTGAAATGCCAAGGGCAAATAACTTCCGGTCCGTGTTGAAGACAGCATTTTTTTCCTGCCATCAGGAAACGGGAGCTCACTAAAAAAGGTTACTGTTTTTTTTAACAAAATCTTTCAGTGACATTGGCTTTCTCCCCGTAATCCTTTCCACCCAGTCACTTGTTCCGGACAACATACCATCCTGAATATCATATGTCATCGCGCACATATGCCTTATGAAATGTGGGGTACAGCGAGCCCGTTCCATAACGCTGATGAATTCGGGCTCATCTACCGTTTCGAAGTGAATAGTTCTGTTGAGGGTTGCAGATAAAATATCTGCCATCTCAAAATGTGATAATTCAACGGGACCGAAAAGCGGATAGATCTGCCCTTTGTGGCCCTCCGGGTTTAAAAGAATAGATGCAATTACCCGTCCGATATCTTCACCAGCCAGCGGAGCGTAAAATGTATTTTTAAAAGGGAAAGCGAGCCTTGATCTTGTTTTTATCTCATCTGAAAAAAAGGCTAGCCATTCGGAGAATAACGTCGGTCTCAGATGAGTCACCGGTACGCCTGACCGGTCGAAAATCCGTTCTGCGAACCAATGATCCCTTGAGCTCCGGCTTCGCGCCATCCTTCTGGCGCTACGATGTGATAAATTTACAATCAGGCTGACATTTTCCTCCAGTGCTGCCTGCGCAAAATATGCGGATGCTTCCAGTAATCCGGCTAAGTGGACCGGATAGGTAAAATAGGCATATTCAATACCTTTCAGTGCAGCACTGACCGAATCAAAATCCGACATGTCGCCTTCCACGATTTCCACCCCACGACCGGCAAGCGCGTCAGTCCGGCTATCAGCTTTGCGCACCATAGCCCTCACCGGCTCCTGTAACTGCAGCAGTCGTTCTATTGTGTTTTCACCGCTTATGCCGGTAGCACCCGTTATCAAAATTTTAGCGTCCATATACAATATTGTATGGTTACTAAGAATAATTTCACCGATACCGATGACTTTCGTTAGTTCTGCTTGTTTATAATGGTTCCCGTTCCCGCCGGTTATCCTGCAACCTGTATGATTTCCGGATAAACTAAGGCTGACAGCGGCAGGATACCGGATATGATGACAGCATTTTTAGATCACACCGGACGGAAAATCTTCCTAAGAACAATACCAATATAATACCACAGTTATAAATACTTACAAAACAGAATATTATCGAAAAAAAGATATGATAATACTTACTTTATATCATATTTCAACATCATAAATATGATATAAAGTATGGAGGTGTAGATTTCCCTGTCTTTCGACCTGCTTACATGATGACCATGTCTGCCAAATTATTCATGAGCAAAGGCCGGCTCCTGTTGTACTTCTGCAAATTCGTTAACCAGTTCATTAATCCGGTTAAATGTAATTTTGATCGTAGTTCCCTGCTCTGAAATAATGTGCAGATTCCCGTCTAACTGGCCGGCAAGCCCCCGCATCAGATTTATGCCCAGGCTCTGGGCAGTCCCCCAATTGAACCCGGCCGGCAAACCATCTCCGTCGTCGGTTATCTCCACGGTAATACTTCCCTCATTCTCATGATAGGCCCGTATGCTGATCAGCCCCTCCTTTTTCAACATAAAAGCGTGTATCAGGCTATTCGTTATCGCTTCGTTAATGAGCAGGCCAAGCGGTACAGCCTGCGCCACATCAATTTCCAGGTTAGTGACAGCGAATGCGAACCTGATTTTCCTTTCCTCTCCGAGATTATCCAACAGATAGCCGCACAATTCAGTCACGTAGGCACCGATATTGATATTACAAAGAGCTTCGGACTGATACAGTTGCTGGTGAATAAGCGATATCGCATACATCCTGCGTTTGCTGGCACCAATCGCTTCCTGTGCCTGATGATTTGTAATGTAGAAGGATTGCATATTTAACAGGCTCATGGTCACCTGGAGATTATTTTTGACCCGATGATGAATCTCCCGCAGCAGCCATTCTTTTTCTTTCAGTAACTGCGTGAGATTTTTCGCTGAGCTCAGCAAGTTTTGGTGCTGTTTATCGATTTCGAGTTGCCGGGCCTTTAACAAGACGTTACTTTCCTGCTTAAGCTGGTAACGGTTATAGCCGACCCCCAGCGCCGCCAGCAGCATAACTGCGGCGGCAATGGTCAGATTTCTTTTGACGTTTTCCTGCTTCAAGGTAGTTCGCTGCAGTGCGGACTGACGTCCGAGTAACCGGATATTCCGGTTCTTAAGCGAAATATCTTTATCCTTTTTTTCGGTCTCGAACTGGATGTTCAGCACGGAGATCTGCCTGCTGTTTAATTCATTCAGCAAGGAATCCTCCCCCCTTTTATAATTTTGATAGTGTCTGATCGCTGAAAGGTAATTGCCGATCACTGAATCGGTTTTAAACAGCCAGAATTCATATTCCTTATTAAAAGTTTTCAGGTTGTTCGCTTTGCAAAGATCCCTGTAAGTTTTGATCGCGGCCAGCGCCACCTTGTTTTGTCCCGTGATATTATTATACCGGATGATACCGTTCAGCGCATCGAGCCTGTCCGTCAGCACCAACTCTTTGACGGAAAGGATGTCAACAAGCTGTCGATAAAAATGGGCAGCGCCCCTAACGTCCATCAAGTCAAGACTGGTATGTAATTCAACAGATGCCAATTTCTCGCGAATACCGGCATCCTGTTTAGATTTCCGGTATTTATCAAGCCCGCGGAGGATAGAATGCGCTAGTTTTTTACTATCGGTATCGCTCCCTTTCCTAAGTTCACCGGCTATATTGACCACGAACTCGATAGTCGACGTAGTATCCCCCAGTTGTTCCATACTTTTGATCAGGGATATGGCGTCCTTAAATTTTCCGCCATGCAACTGGGATCTCCCCATATTGAACGTGATTTCCGTCATTGCAGGAGTATCCTTTTGCATATAGGCCAACTCCCTGGCCTTGGCCAGATAGATGTGGGCCTTTTCATAGTTCAGGATTCTGTAATAGGCCATTCCTGTACCGTATAGGATGTTCCTCAAAACCGGTGAAGTCCTGTCACCGGTCGCCTCGATGCTTGCGATCGCGAGAAGGCTGTACTTTAATTCACTTACGAAGTCGCCTGTTTTACTTAAGGCCATAGCAATAAGATGGTAAGCGGTCCCAATCTCTCGATAATGGATAGACTGGTAAAGATTAATTGACGTTCGAAGGTATGGCAGTGCATCTTCGCCTTTGTCAACGAGCAACAAGGTTTCGCCTATATCTTTGTTAGCGTCACCCGCACGTTTTATTGCATCAGATTTAAGAAAAGCATCGGCTGCTTTTTTAAAATTTTCGATCTTGATTCCTATATCCGGTGCCAGGTTCCCATACCGTTGTCCGATAATGATATATGCTTCACCGGCATCTTTCAGATCACTGCTTTGAAGAAAGCAATGGAGCGCCTCCCGGCACAGGAGCAGTGCGTGCTGGTTCCTGTTTTTCTTTATCAGAACCAATGCAGACGTTAGCAACGACCGGCCATGACCGATCTGATATCCCAGTTTCCTACTCAGCATGCTTGCCTGCCCCACAACATAGGAAGCGCTGTCGAGATCTTTGTCGCCCCTCCCGCTGTCCAGATAAAGCCTTCCCAGTTCCAGCAACATGCCGACCCGAACAGTATCAGCTCTGCTTTTGCGCAGCAGGTTATACAGCACGGCGATCTTCCCTGCCTGGTTATTCTGGCTAAAGGCGCTTTGCCAGGACGTCAGCAGGGACAATAGGATAACCAGAATTCTTTTCCGTTTCATTCCGACAGGACAAGAAATGATAAGCTAATAATAAGTAAAATGCCGGTAAATTTATTCCGGCCTTAAGTGGTAAATTTTTTTACGATACCTAACTTGTTCATTTTTGAAATGAGCGTTGTCGGTGCGAGATCGAGCATTTCAGCCGCTCCTCCCGGACCGCCAATACGGCCTCCGCATTTTTTCAGAACCGAAAAAATATACTCCTTTTCCATCTCTTTATAAGTTTTCACCCCTTGCTCTCCTCCGCCGGCGGCGGCGGCATCCTGCAAGGTTTTCTCAGGAAGATCCACATGCGTTAATACAGAGCCTGCCGACAGGAGAATACCGCGTTCGAGGATGTTTTCCAACTCCCTGATATTACCGGGCCATTCGTAGGCCTGCAATGCATAACCCACCTGTTCAGACATAGAGGTAACGGTTTTTCCCATTTTTTTTGACAGTGCTTTAAGGAAATAGGCAGACAAAGCTGCGATATCTTCTTTCCTCCTGCGCAGGGGCGGCAGTGTGAGCGGAAAAACGTTAAGCCGGTAATACAAATCCAGCCTGAAACGGCCCTCTGCTACCTCCTTTTCAAGGTTGCGGTTGGTCGCGGCGATCACCCGAACATCGGTTTTGATCACCTGACTACCGCCTACCCTGACAATCTCCTTCTCCTGCAGAACGCAAAGCAGTTTGACCTGGAGATCCAAGGGAAGTTCGCCGATCTCATCGAGAAATATCGTTCCGCCGATCGCTTCTTCAAATTTTCCGATCCGCCTGTTAACCGCGCTGGTGAAAGCCCCCTTCTCATGTCCGAAAAGCTCGGATTCCATCAACGCGGCAGGTATTGCACCGCAGTTTACTTTAACCAGCGGTTTGGTCCTCCTGTCAGAAATACGGTGAATCGCTTGGGCGACCCTTTCTTTTCCCGTCCCGCTTTCTCCCAAAATGAGTACAGAAATATCGAATGGAGCAACCACTTTCAGCTGCTCTTTAATTTTATCGAAGGCCTCACTGGAGCCGACCAAACCCAACTCCTCGCTCCTGTCTATGATTTCAATCACCGGTTCTTCCACTGCCTCCCGCGGATCAGCGATCATCGGGTTGGGAATTTCAGGGCTTTGCTGGTGGCTCAGCAACTTATCGCCGATCTGTATCAGTAATAGCTGTAGTCGTTCCAGCCACGCGACATGCTCCTGCTTGTAAGCTTTGCCGTCCCGGTTGTAAAACGAAAATAAAAGCTTGCCGCTTACCGGGAGTGATACGGGCTGCAACAGTATGGATCCTAATTCGAACTCCCTGCTGATTAATTTCCTGAAAGGGTTTTGATCGAGCATCTGCTCAAAGTCAGGTCCGCCGTAGAAAATTGCATCCTTCGGAACAATCCCCTTGGATTTGGCAGTTAACAAATCTTCTCTTGTTTTTCCGATCCTCGAGGCGAGTTGCTCTATGGACAAAAATTGGAAGATGTCGCCATCTTCTTTTAAATAAGCCATTCCATTGTTACCCCTATTTTCGTCATCCCAGCATACTGCGAAATAGTCAAATGGTATATGGTTGTGAAAAGAGGCTAAGATCGCCATGATTTTTGTCTGCCAGTCATTACGGCTCTCCAGGATCTGCAGTACTTCGCCCTGAAGAGCCACCTCCTTTACCAATTTGGATTCCAGGTTATTCTCGTGCCGGTAAATTGCGATATCGAGCGCAACCAACACATCCTTTTCGCGAAAAGGCTTTACCATAAAACCATAGGGTTTAGTCGCTTTGGCTAGTTCAAGTACGCCCTGGTTAGAGTTTGCCGAAACATAAATGAACGGAATTTCCATTTCGTTCAATGATGCAGCGAGGTCAAGCCCAGTTAATTTACCGGTCAGCTGGATGTCGACAAAGACCCAGGCAGGCCTCTTGAGTTTAATAATCTCAAGCGCCTTGGGCACCGAAGGCGCAATCCCGCTGATTTCATACCCGGCCTTCTCCAGTATCTTGCGAAGATCTTCAGCGATGATGAATTCGTCTTCCACAATAAGTATCTTTCCGTTCATTTTCATATTTTTTTTGGATAGTTGTCGTTATGCTGTTGTTAATTCGTTTTTTTCGTGGTCAGGCTGCACCTGGAGGGATCGAAAATCGCGAAACACGATATTGACCCTCGTTCCCTGGTACCGTTCGATATGCATTTGACCGTCAATCTGCGCGGAAAGTCCTCTCATTAAATTCATCCCCAGCGAATTTGAAGCATCCGGATCGAAATCCGGTGGCAACCCGATTCCGTTATCTGCGATGGAAAGCCTGATATGATCCGGCATTTCTATCTTCATTAAAATGACGATCGTTCCGAGCTGTCCGTTCTTAAATGCATATTTGATGGCGTTCGTAATTGCTTCGTTAAGTATGAGGCCAAGGGGTATGGCCTGGGCTACATCAAGTGTTACCGGAACAACATCAAATACAAACCGTATATCCGATTCTATACCGAAGCACTCCTTTAAATATTTAACCAGCTCAGGGATATAGACGGACATGTCGATTTCAGTAGGCGTATCCGACTGATAGAGCTTCTGGTGAATGAGGGACATTGCATGAATGCGGCGCTGGCTATCCTGGATCGCATGGAGCGCCTGCTCATTGTCGAGATAAGAGGATTGGATATTCAATAGGCTCATGGTTACCTGAAGGTTATTCTTCACCCGGTGATGAACTTCCCTTAACAGCCACTCTTTTTCATTTAAAAGGGAGGACTGCCTGGCGTTAAAATTTTTCAGCGTAATATTTTGTTCGTTGATCTCCGTTTGCTGGGCCTGCAACAGGAGATTATTGCGCTGTTTCAGACGAAAACGGTTGTAACCGATGATCAGAATAAGCATCAGCATGCCGCTGCCGCATATGATTATATTTTTGATCGACTTTTGCTGCTCCAGCCTGATCTGCTGCAACTGTGATTGTTTTTTCAGATACCTGATATCTTTGGTTTTTGAGAGGATATCCTTGTCCTTCTTTTCTGATTCGTACTGAATGTTAAGCAGGGCGGTCTGGCGGGTATTTTTTTCCATCAATATGGAATCATCGACCTTTTTGAAGGCCTGGTAGTGTTTGATGGCTGACACGTAATTCCCCAGAGCCGAATCAGCCTTGAAAAGCCAGAGTTCTTCCTGCGGCATAAAAATCCGGTAACCATTTGCCTTACAGAATCGCTGATGTTCCGCGATAAAAGCATACGATTCAGCATAACGACCTGTAAACTGGTAATAGCTGATCATCCCCCTAAGTGCCTTTTCGTGAATTTCGCCCTGAATACCAGGATCGGCGGATAAAGATCTGAGCCGCTCAAAGTGTATCCGGGCCTTATCATACTGTTTCAGATAAAGGTAATCAGTCATTGATAGATAAGCCATTTCCACCGGAGCCCCCGGACTTCTGGTGGCCGCCCCGAGGCGGTTCAGTTCTGCGATAAGCGGTATTACTTCTTTAAACTTTGCCATCTTCATTAAAAAATAGCCTTTATTCAGGGTCATGATAACCATCGCGGAAGTGTCTTTGTATTTAGCGGCTACCTTAAGCGCTTTGTTCACGTAGATATCTGCAGAAGCATATTGCCGGGTCATGTAGCAGGCGAACGACGTACGATAATATATCGTACCTAACTGTAAAGAAGTGTCATTTACCGCCTCTGCCGTTTTCACTGCCAGCAAGCCAAACTTAAGGGCATCGACGTAGTCTCCCATTCTGGCCAGATTAAAGCCCAGGAGGTCGTACACCCCCTGCATATCCCTATATCCTGTCGACAGGTAAATGGAGACAGCGGCTCTCAGGTTTTTCAGGGCCTCTGTACTTTGATTGGCGATCATTTGAAAATCGGCAAGATCTTTCAATGTTGTCGCCATCCTGTTTTTGTAGCCGGCTTCTTCGAACAACCGGACGGCTTTTTGATAATATCCGATTTTCCTGGACAGGCCGGGTTCATCGTTGTTGTAATGCTGCCCGATGATGATCTGGGCTTCAGCGATATCGGCTTTCAGCCTAAGATCTGTAAATATTTTCAGGGCGGCCTCTGAAGACTGCAGTCCTTTATCCACCAATCCCTGATAATTATAGATCATGGCCTGAAGTAACACAATACGTCCTGATCCACGCCTGTCCCTAAGTTCCCCGTTCAGCACTGCCGCCTCGTTCAGGTACATCAGTGCAGAATCAGCATCACGGGAAGACTTTTCAGGTTTAAAAAGGTAAGAACGGCTCAGCAACAGTAGAACGTTAAATTTTGCAGTATCTCTTTTTAAATGGCCCAGTTGTCCTTTCAGCTCCCTGATGCCGGGTTCATAGGATGACTGGGCTTTCAAGTCCCAAACACCTGAAAACATAATCCCTAAGATTACCGCTAACATTACTTTTCCACACGCTGTCATCAGTCAGAAAATCGCCAATGACGTGCCACCTTTTAAATAGCTTTCTTACAGATAGTTAAATAAAAAAAACAAAGCTTTAAATACTTTATTTCGTAAAAAAACAACCCAGATTGTGATATAAAGTATCATCGTTCATATACCCTGTAGAGCATTAATTTCCGTTTACCGGAAAACGGGTCTGAACTTAGGTTCGCAGCAGGGAAGATGGTCGTTCATACAGGAATGACCTATATCAATATGCCGGGTACCCAATTTTTTTTCTGAAAACTGAAGCTCTTGTGTGCCTTCCAGTCAACCCTCTAAAAAATTATCAATTTAACGCGAAGCCATCCGAACATGAAGCTGATGTCCCGTCAAGCAATTTGATAACAGAAAGGTCAATTCAGGGCGCATAACAACCTGCTTAAGCGGAGGATTTATCAGTTGAATTACGAAATAACGTCACAAGCCACCATACAAAACGAGATAACAAACTAAACTACAGCAGATTATATAAAGGCATCGATTTGGCAGATATAGAAAACACGCTTTAACTCCACCATGCCATGAGCCCTTTCAAACGAAACCTTTTAATTTTCACCGTGATACTTGCAGCTATCATGGAACTGATCGATACATCCATTGTGAACGTCGCGCTGAATTACATGAGCGGTAATCTTGGCTCGACCCTGGAAGATACCTCGTGGGTGATCACTTCCTACGCTATCGCGAACGTGATCATTATACCGATCACCAGCTTCCTGACCACCAAGCTGGGGCGCCGGAACTATTATATCGGTTCGATCATTCTTTTCACCTTTTGCTCGCTGATGTGCGGCCAGGCCGGTAATATCTGGACGCTGGTTTTTTTTAGATTTATCCAGGGACTGGGCGGAGGGGCGCTGTTGTCGGTGTCCCAGGTCGTGGTCTTTGAATTGTTCCCTAAAGAAAAACAGGGTGTCGCCAGCGCGCTGTTCGGTGTGGGTGTTTTTGTCGGCCCGACCATAGGCCCCACACTGGGCGGTTTTATTACGGAGAATTATTCCTGGCCCTGGATCTTTTATATCAATGTACCGCTCGGGGCTCTGGCAGCTATCTCCTGTTATTTTCTGCTGTCAGAACCAGCCGTCAGGCAAACCGTCAAAAAGGTTGACTGGACAGGCATCTGCTTGCTGGCGGTCGGTATAGGATCTTTACAGACCGTACTGGAACGAGGGGAAACCGATGACTGGTTTTCGGCAAGCTACATTATCTGGCTGACCGTGACCGCGATTATCTGCCTGACCATTTTTGTACTTTGGGAATTACATATCGAAGCCCCCGTTGTTAATCTTCGCGTACTGAAGAGCAAGACGCTGAGCGTTGCTGCAATCCTCACCTTCGTGACAGGGCTCGGCCTGTTCACTTCGGTCTACCTGACGCCGGTGGTTGCGCAGCGCTTACTGGGTTTCACGCCTTCACAAACCGGGCTCCTGTTATTACCCGGTGCAGTAATCGCCATTTTCGGGCTTATAATTTCCGCTAGGTTATTGCAGAAAGGCCTGTCACCAATCTATATTATCATTGCAGGTTTTGCTTTATTTATCTATTTTAACTGGCGGATGTCAGGCCTCACCCTGGACACTTCCGCCGGTGAAATTACCTTTACCCTAATTTTCAGGGCTGTCGGCCTGGCATTACTCACGGTACCGCTGACCGCCCTCGCGGTCTCCTCCCTAGCTGACAAGGAAATACCGCAAGGCGCGGCGCTCAACAACATGATGCGTCAGCTCGGGGGATCATTCGGCATTTCGATATTCAATACTTATCTTGCCAGGAGGGTTGCCTCTCACAGGGTTGATTTGCTGTCACATATTACGGCGACGGATCCACAGACGCAGCTCAGGCTCCAGAGTTATACCAGTTACTTTCAGGCCAAAGGGTTCGGGATTCTGGATGCGCAGCGAAAAGCACTAAAGCTGGTTGATCAGGTTGTTGTCAGGCAATCTAACTTACTGAGCTATGATAATGCGTTTCTGCTCCTGGGGCTGATATTTGTCCTGGCATTACCATTGCTCCTCCTGGTGGCAGATCAGGTCAAACGCAAGGCGGGGAATATCATCATTTCGGATCATTAGATTATAAAGCGTCTCCCTATCCCCAATCAGCCGGCCTTGCCTTGGAGCTGTGAACCGCACCTAAATTTCCGTAGCGGGCGGTTCACGGTGGCCGGGGGAGCAAAAGACCGACATTAATAAAGGTTCCGTAGCCGGTAACCCAAAGCTATGTCCATCACCTGGGATCCCAGTAAAATATCATTCAAAAACCTTTGTGAGATGGACATATTGAAAATCAAGCAAATGTCCTTTTAACAGATAGCTGCGCGCTCTATCTGAAACCTTTGTATCCGGCACTACCAGTGAAAGGTCCTTTTCATAATTTAACCAGAACAACGGGCAATTTCCGGACACAGGCACGCTGATAGCAACCCAACAGGAACGATCTGACATTTACCCCACCAACATTTTTTTTACCTGCTCCGTTAAAGGCGTAAATAAATCATCTTCGATAAAACAGCCCTTCGTAACTGTAACCATCACAAAAATGTCTTTCAATTGAATCCGCCTGCGTCCTTCTGAGCGTACTAACAAAGCAACCCTTTCAGTTTCTCTATGTTCAGGCAGTGCAAGCAGACGAAATCCATTAACTCAAAAAAAAACTGACTACCAGCAATATAGCAACGAGCATACTACATAATGCTATCCAAGACAGCACAGGTTTGCCATAATAATCTAAGATTTTCGATAAAAAATTGATTTTATTTTAAAAGCAGTTGCAAATTAAAATCAGTTAACTATATTTGTACCGGTTTTAATTTAAAACCGCTTTCAAACATCATTCGGTTTGCTGGTATAATTTCCCATTCAATGAAGTATGTCCGTTCTATGAAGTTCAGGACAACGTTATAACAGGGAGACTGGGCAAAGAGAATCAGCGAAGCGGTTGAGAGATCAGGACCTGGAATTTTTAACCACTTCTTATAAATTTTAAGATCATGAAAAATAAAGTATTAGTAACCGGTGCTGCCGGTGTAACAGGCAACTTTGCTGCAAAACGTTTATTGAAATTGGATATACCTGTAAGGGCAATGGTGCGTCAGCATGATGAACGCTCGGCAGCACTGGCTGCATTGGGCGCGGAAATCGTTATTGGTGATTTTGGCGATTTTGACTCACTGAGGGCCGCGTTACATGGAGTAGAAAGCACTTATTTCGTATATCCGGTAGCGCCCGGTCTTCTGGAAGCAACCGCTTTGTTCGCTGAAGCGGCTAAAGAAGCGGGCGTTAAGCTTATCGTAAACGTATCACAACGGACTGCGCTTAAAGATGCGCCGAGCCATTCCGCGCAGGCGCATTGGGTAGCTGAACGCCTGCTTGATCGTTCCGGGGTACCGGTAACCCATCTGCAGCCAACCTTGTTCATGGAATGGCCTGCTTATTTCGCACAAGCTATCAAAGAAAACAACCTGCTGATCTCACCATTTGGTGCCGGTTCGAAATACGCTTCGATCAACAGCGAGGATATCGGCCGGGTTGGCGCGGCCATCTTGGCGAACCCGGAAGGTCATGCAGGTAAAACATACCCGCTTTACGGACCGGACGAACTGACACAGCCGGAAGTAGCCTCTATTTTATCTGAGGTTTTAGGCAGAGAAATTAATTATCTGCCTGTTGAACCGGAGGCCTTTTCAGATATCATCAGGTCCAGCAATTCACCCTACAATACTGCTTTCAATATTCAGCATATCGCGGCCATCGGAGATATGTTCAGGTCAGGCGAAATGGCAGGACATAACAATTTTGTGGAAGAGATCACCGGCAGCAAACCGCTTTCCTTCCGCGAATTTATCGCCAAGAATATTGAACTTTTTTAATAATGACAATTTAAGCATATAATAATGAAAACTTTAGAGACCGGGGATAACGTTCCCGAATTTTCACTACTCGATCAATATGGCCATCTGTTTAATATCAGCGACCACCTTCAGCATCAGAAACTGGTTATTTATTTTTATCCGAAAGATGAAAGCGCTGTATGCACGGCTGAAGCCTGCGCTTTCAGGGACAGCTTTACTGACTTCATAGAAAGCGGCGCCCTGGTTGTCGGGATTAATGAAGGAAGCGTAGACAGCCACCGGAAATTCGCCGAGAAAAACCGCCTGCCCTTTCTGCTGCTGAGTGACCCGGACAATAAAGTCAGGGCTGCATTCGGAGTTAAACCATGGCTTTTCCTGAAAGGAAGAGAAACCTTTGTTACCGGAACAGACGGAACGATCGCCTTTAAGTTCAGGGCTTTTCTTAACGGCGAGGCACATCCGCAAAAAGTTTTGCAATTTCTGAATGAAGAACCGGTAAGCGCCTAACTGCGCTAGAAAAAAGACATGTTACTTTATATCAGCGCAGCGATGCTCAATTACGATATAAAGTAACATATCAAATTAAATAATATTACAATACATTGATTACAAGTTACTTAAAATATGGCCTCTTTATTGAAAACAATGCCATGATCTAACATCAAACTTCAAACACAACGAAATGAACTTACACCTCCCTGGTTACCTGGCCATCGCTTTTGGCCTGACAACCGTCGCAACCTTTCTGGCCTATATCGTGATCTTAAAGAAATCAACGTTTCTGAGCGACAAAACAAAACGCATCGTTTATCTGCTGATGTTGCTTTGGCTGGCCGTACAGGGAATTCTCGCGGGCCTGGACATTTACAGCTCAAATCTGCAAAGTTTTCCGCCTAAACTTTTCGTACTGGGGATATGGCCCGGAATCCTGCTGATCATTATCCTGATGGCTACCACAAACGGCAGACGTTTTATGGACAGCCTGCCTTTAAAAGAAATCACTTATTTAAACATGGTCAGGATCGCTGTAGAACTAATGCTTTTCGCGCTTTTCCTCAACAAAGCAATCCCCCGTTTAATGACTTTTGAAGGTGGGAACTTTGACATCTTTTCCGGTCTTAGCGCCCCCCTGATCGCGTACCTGGTGTTTTCGAAGAAGCCATTTAAACGCAACCTGCTGCTGATCTGGAATATTATCTGCCTGTTGCTTTTAATCAATGTAGTAACCAAAGCGCTGCTATCGGCACCATTACCTGTTCAGAAATTTGCTTTTGACCAGCCTAACGTGGCAATTCTTGTATTCCCTTTTGTCTGGTTGCCTACATTCATCGTACCATTGGTGCTGTTCGGCCACATTGTATCCCTGAGAAGACTGATCGGGAAGCATGAACTTCCGTCAGCTTAAAACGTCAAGGCTGCAAGTCCGGACAAACAGCCCGGACTTGCAGCCTTGGTTTAATCAGCCTATCTTATTCCTGCAGATACTCTTTTTTTATTCCGAGGCGCTTCATCTTGGAATTGAGCGTGGTCGAAGGAATTTTAAGCGCTTCGGCCGCCCCCCCGGGACCAGCCACCTTTCCTTTGCAGGCATTCAGCACATACATGATATGCTCCCGCTCCACATCATCGATCGTCCTGAAGTCCCCTGTAGCCAAATATGATTCCAATCCGTCTTTTTCCGCTGAGGGAAGCTGCAGCTGGGTGATCAGCTGCTGCGAGGTCAGCAATATACTTCTTTCTATCAGGTGCTCCAGCTCCCGGACATTACCAGGCCAGCTGTATGCACCCAGGGCTTTGATCACTTTAGCAGAGAAACCGATCACTTTCTTGCCTGCTTTTTTTGAATGCTTTGCTAAAAAGTGGGCCGCTAAAAGGGGGATATCCTCTCTCCGTTCTCTTAAAGGAGGAATAAAAACCGGAAAAACATTAAGCCTGAAAAACAGGTCACTACGGAAATTACCAAGGGAAACTTCCTTTTCCAGGTCCCGGTTGGTAGCAGCGATGATCCGCACGTCTGTTTTAATTACCGTCCGGCCGCCAACCCGTTCAATTTCCTTCTCCTGCAGCGCACGTAAAAGTTTCACCTGTAATTCCAGCGGCATTTCCCCGATTTCATCCAGAAACAAAGTACTGTTGTTCGCCAGCTCGAATTTCCCGATCCGCTTATCCGTAGCCCCGGTGAAACTCCCTTTTTCATGACCAAAAAGTTCACTTTCGATCAGGTTGGCCGGCAATGTGGCGCAATTCACTTTCACCATGAGCTTGCCTTTCCTCGGAGAAGAATTATGAATGGCACGTGCGACCAGTTCCTTACCTGTACCGGTTTCCCCCAGTATCAATACAGAGCTGCTGGTAGGCGCAACGCTGGAAACCAATCGGAAAACATCGCGGAGCGCTGTACTGTTGCCTACGATTTCGCTATAGTTATTCGTGGTCTGTATCTCTTCCTGAAGATAAAGGTTCTCCACTTCAAGCTGTTTTTTAAAATTGGAAATTTCCAGCACCTGCTGTTCTATTTTCTCATTGGCGAGAATATTGGCAACCCCGGTAGCTAACTGGGAGGAGATACCATGAAGAAGATTGATGTGCTCTGCCTTTATTTTGTTTGACTCTTCAGTAAAGATACCCAGCATGCCGGTTCTTCTTTGTCCGTTGCTCAGGCCGATCAATATCATTTCTTTAATCCCGCTGCTGTAGCTCATCCTCACATGACCGGGCAGATCAGTCCTGTTGATGATATCCCCCAAATGATAAAGTACCGGCCGGCCGGTTTCAAACGCAACGTTGAAGAACCCGTCATTAATCGGAATTTTGGTAGATACGAAGTCCTGGTAATCTGGGTGAATCTTATTTTTAGACCTGGGATCGAGGATCATAGCGGATAGGGAATTCCCGTCCTCCGTTACCCTGGCCAGCATAAAATGGCTGTAACTGAAAAGGCTGCGTAACCGCTGGTCCAATACCTTATACAGGTCTGTTGTCATCCGTACGCCCGCCAGGTCATTGCTCATGGATAACAGGATCGATTTTTCATTGTCTTTTTCCCGGATCTTTTCGTCAGCGACGATGTTGGCAACGGCGTTGGACATCTGATAAGACAAACCCCGGATCAGTTCAAGCTGCTGGAGGCTGAAACTGTTTTTGATGTCAGACATGAGCATCAGGAACCCGATCAGGTTGTTCCCGGAATGCAGCTGTGCGAATACAACCTCCCGCATTCCCGAATCATAATTCATATGCATATATGCCGGGCAGTCATTTTGAAGGATCACATTGGCTATATCAAATACCTTGGGTCTGTCAGAGGTCAGAACGGCATGTATGATCGTATCGTCCATACTATACTCCATCTCACATACATTCTGATAATCGGGATGTCCAAGGCATTTGGAATTCGGATCGAATACATAACCATAGTACACCTTCCTGGCGTTGTCGCACAAGGCGATCAAGGCATGATCGAAATAAAAGATTGATTTCAGGTGATTGTGAAGCACTTTTAACAGATCCGACTTGTTTTTGATGCTGGCCAGATCGTTGCTGACGGCGAGCAGGATGCCTTTCTCTTCTTCCTTGCTCAGCAGCTCTTCGTAAGCAAGTATATTGGATATGGTGACCGCAAGCTGGTTGGCTATCCCCTGTATCAGATCAAATTGTTTGGGATGATATGTGTTATATTGTTCGGCAAAAATATAAAGGCCGCCAAAAATCCCGTCTTTGTTATACATGGATGTCCCGACAAATTCAACTATCCCTGTTTTGTGATAGAAATCGATATACCTGGACGGATTTGGTAACCTGATCAGTTCATTGACCCGAAAAATTACAGGTTTATCACTCGCTAGTGTCTGGTCGACTACGGAATCATTGATCGGCGAGTGCACCTTGGACGCTTCCATAAATTCAGGATGCTCGGTCCGCCGGGCCTCGCAGGATACCAGATACCCGTAATGCGTTTTCTTTTTGAAATCGTACAGGGTCACGGAAATATCATTGAATGGGATCAGCCTTTTGATGGTGCCCTTTACAATCTCCAGCAACTGTTTCTGATCGCGGATATTGGCTATTTCCCCGCTCAGTGCCAGCAGGGCAGATTTTTCAGCTTCTTTTTCTTTCAGATTTTCTGCAAGCTGCATTCCGGTTATGGCAAGCGACAAACGGCCGGCCATGGTCCGTAGAATCCTCAACTGATGATCTGTAAAAAGCACGTTTGACTCCGTAGCGAGGTAAATCCCGCCAAAACTGGTTTTGCCGTCCTTAAGCGGCATCGCCAGGAATTGGTTTACGCCTGTCTCCTGAAAAACCCCGGAGATCTCACCCGGGTTTCCGATATCGGTTAACACCTCAGCACCAAACCTGACCGGGTTCGATTGTGACGACAGAATACTGATCATCCGGTTGGTGAGCGAATATTCCGCGGAAGCAAAGCGGCTTAGCGCCGGGAGGTCACGACGCTTCTCATCAAAGTGACTATCCAAAAAACGGTAGGTTTTCTTATCCGAATTGATACAGGTAATCCAGATATCATTGAACGGGATCAGAAACTTCAACCTTTCATAAATCGTCGCCAACAGTGTCTGCTTGTCTTTTATCCCATTAATATCATCGAGCAGTGCCAGGAGAATTTCCTTTTCATAGTCGAGACGCCGATTATCATCTGTCAGCGACACGATTTTCATGCAGCTCGTCAGGACAGGTAACAAAGCCCTGATTTCCTTATCCTTAGCCGGAAGCACGCCGGCATGTTCTGCAAAAAAGAGCATGATATCGGTGAGCACCTCGCCTTCAAAGAGGTTAACCACAGCCAGATCGGCGGCAGGTACCGCTGAAAGCGTTTTTGATTTCGACGAAAACTGAAACGAGTGCCTGATGTCTCCTGCAGAAACAAACCGGATTCCCGGCCCCTGCTTTAAACTTTCAATAAAAGGGTCATTAACTGGCAGATGCAGCCTGGCATCCTGCAAGGCGTCATCGGACAAATAGGTTTCAAAGGCGGTATGCGCTGAATTTCTCTTTAACAGCAGATAGGAATTAAACTGAAGGGATTCCCGGAGCGCATTTTCGATGACCAGCTTAAGCTCCTGTTTGCTCGTAACATTTAAAATACGACGGATCGCCGCGCTCAGCAGGTTACTGTATGGTCCGTTCAGCAATGCGGTCCCCGGCATAATCTCACCTGTATCAAATCTTTTCATTCAAGGATCTCCATTTTGACTGCTTAATAAAAATATCGGATATCAATTGGGTTAAGCCAGCTGATTTAAATCCGCTCCGAAAAACAGTTTATATGCGAATATCGTTCCAACTCATAATTAATTGATATACAGATACAAATTTAAATAAAACAGCATGCAAATTACTTTATTTCGTAAATAAACAAACTAAAAACGATATAACGTGATGCATTAGAATTTCCTGGGACGAAAGCAGGAAAACATCTTCATGAATATTGATATATCGTAATTTTCCTTGGAGAGCTGTCCTTCCTGTTATTCGATCCTGTGATTATGTGTCATAGTCAGGATGAGCCTGCAGGCCCATCTGGTACGGGATATCATTGCTTCATTTGCACAAATATGATATATCGTAATCAACACCTATCACAATAAAACACAAAGATCTAACTATCAACAACTTAACCAATGGCATCAAAATAGCCCAATCCAATACACGGCATTCAGACAAACCGCCGTTAAAATTGATTTAAAATGAAAACTACAGCTTTAATCTTACTGTTAACTATTTCAGTAATCTTTGGTGCTTCTGCAGCCAAAAAGACCCTCCCCCTGAAAACAAAAACAAACAAAACATTCGTGCTTGTTCATGGCGCCTGGATGGCACCTTATGCATGGGAAAACGTTACCAAATCACTGAAGAAAGCCGGCGCTAAAGTCATTGTCGTTGAGCTTCCCGGGCATGGCAGCGATACAACGGCCCCACAGAATCTCAGCCTTGACGTATACAAAAACAAAGTTGCTGAGGCCGTTAACAGTGCCGAAGGTAAGGTAATCCTGGTAGGGCACAGTCTTGCCGGCATGATCATATCGGTCGTAGCAGAGGCAAATCCCGATAAAATCGAAAAACTGATCTATGTGGGCGCCTATTTACCCGCTAACGGGCAATCACTGCTGGCTATCGCATCGACAGATGCCAAGTCATTGCTCGGCCCTTCATTGATCCCCTCCGCTGACAAGCTAACACTGGATGTCAAACATGAAAACATCATCAATATTTTCTGTGCGGATTCATCACCGGCAACTCAGGCGCTGGTCATGAAAAACTACAAACCAGAGCCCGCAATTCCTTTTACCAATTCTGCCGTACTAACCGCCGACAATTTTGGCAAAGTGAAAAAAGCATATATACATACCCTCCAGGATCACGTGATCAGCATCGATGTGCAGAAACAAATGGTCAGCGCGAACGGCCTGAGTGAAACCTATTCCCTCGACAGCAGCCACACGCCATTCTTATCCATGCCCGACAAACTGACCGGCCTGCTTCTTAAAATCGCTCAGTAATTATACAACACTTTAAAATTTAAGTAATGGAAAAGAAAGTTTTAATAACCGGCGCTACCGGTGCTACCGGTAAAAATGCGACTGCGAATTTACTTGCACAGCAAATTCCTGTCCGTGCTTTAGTACACAAACAGGATGAACGCTCGGATCAACTGAAAAACCTTGGCGCGGAGATCGTCGAGGGGGACCTGACCGACCTGGATGCGATGACCCAGGCATTGCAAGGCATCACATCGGCCTATTTTGTGTACCCGATCCAGGTACCCGGCATCCTGGATGCGACCGCTTACTTCATTCAGGCCGCCATTGAAGCAAAAGTTGGACATATCGTCAATATGTCCCAGCGGACATCCCGCCGGGAGTCGCCCAGTCATGGTGCCCAGAACCATTGGATTTCGGAAAGACTGTTCGACTACAGTGGCATTCCGGTGACTCACCTGCGTCCTACACTCTTCGCCGAATGGTTGCAGTATTTTTCTGCGGAGATCAAACACAACAACCGTTTACTTACACCCTTTACGGAAGCGAGATACGCGATGGTTGCCGGGGAAGACACCGGCCGCGTTATTTCCACCGTGATAGCGCAACCTGAAGGGCACTTAGGACAAACCTATGAACTTTACGGTCCGGAGGAACTTACGCAATTGGAAGTTAGTCAAATCCTTTCGGAAGAATTGGGCAAGACCATCAGTTATGTTCCGATGGATGCCGGGTCGTTTGGCGAAGTTTTAAAAGCCAATCAGTTCACACCTTATTTTATCCAGCATGCTGAAGGCATAACGAAAGACTTCAACGAGGGCTTTTCAAATGGGATGAATGACAATATTGAAAAAATCACCGGCAGAAAGCCGCTCTCGATCAGGGATTATATCAGGCAGAACATAAACCTGTTTAACTGATAAAAGAAGAGGGGGAATTCATATCCCCCTCCTCTTTTAAAGTTCCGATAACGACGCCCTGCTGAATACATCTTCATATCGAAATACCAGTGTAGCAGTTGTTCCAGCAAGATTCTCCAGTGAAAAGTTCCCGTTTAAATCTTCGGTGAGACCATTGATCAGCGTTATTCCGAATGAGCCTGTGGTTGAGGTGTCCAGGTCACCGGGGATGCCTTTCCCGTTATCTGCAACGATCAGCGTGATCTCCTCCTCGGCCGACTTAAAAAAGGATACTACAATCCGGTTGGCGTCCCTGAGTTCGAAAGCATGCTTTATCGCGTTCGTAACCAACTCGTTCAATATCAGGCCAACCGGGACAGCCAGGCTGACGTCGAGGCGCAATTGCTCGATCTGCAACTCGATATAAATATGTCCCCTTGTCTCATAACTTTCCTGCAACTGCTCAACGACCGTCCGGATATAATTGCCCATCTCGATGCTTGAAACATTTTCAGAACTGTATAAGGTCTGATGGATCAGGGACATGGCCAGCACCCGGTGCCTGCTTTCCAGCACCGCCTTCATCGCCGCCTCGTCCTTCAGGTAATTGGTCTGCGAATTTAAAAGGCTCATTACCAGCTGCAAATTATTTTTTACCCGGTGGTGCACCTCCTTAAGCAGCCATTCTTTAGAGACCAGCAGCTCATCTTTTTCCCGAACGATAGTTTCCAGCAGATGGTTTTTTTTGTCGATCTCTTCTTTCTGAAGACTTAAGAGGCGGTTGCTTTTCTGCTTGCTGATAAAGCGCGCCAGTATAAATAATATAACGATCAAAAGAGCGGCAAAGCCGATATACATGTTCCGTCGGGAAGCCCTGGCCTCCTGTTGCTGAAGCAGACTTTTCGACCGGTACATGTCGAGGTCTTTCTGCTTCTGCAATGTATGATACCTCACATTTAATTCTTCAAATGCTTTATTTTTCTGACCCGTATATATGCTGTCACGCAATCTGAAAAACTGATACAAATTTTTCATGGCATCGAATTTGCCTTGTGCTGAATCGATCCGAAACAGTGAATGATAGGCATCAAGCCGGTAAGCCCACTCAGCGCCCCTTCCTGGTTTCCCTGTCAGGTAACTGATAAAATAAGATCTGGCCCTGGAATAATTTTTCCTATGAATATAAAAATTACCAATAGAGATGTATACATACCCTCGGAAACGGTTCGCTGTCGAAAAATCGTTACTATCGGCAAGCGCTACTGCGCTCAGATAGTACTTTTCGGCATTTCTGAAATCACCGATCTCTTCGTAACAGGAACCAAAAACGCTGTAAAGGTCCTGTCGCTGTATGGTATTCCTCGGTGGATAGCTTTTCATCATCCCATTTAACAGCCGGAGCAGCTTTTTACTGCTTCCGTAGCTGTAATGTACCAAATCCATGTTACCAAGAACCCTGTAAAGACTGGCGTCACCGCCGTATTTCATAAATCCCCGTAACGCTTTATTTGCCCAGAGGTTACTTTCAGCGCTGTGGCCATCAGCTGCCCAATAGGCGTCAGATACCCGCAGGTAGAAATAAGCCAGGCCTATACTATCTTTAGTCATTTCTGCGGTCCTGACGGACTCGACGGCTATAGAAAGTGCCCTGGGATAATCTCCGCGGATAAAGGCAAGAAAACATAGCAGATCGGTTGAATAATGGGTGTAAGGAAATTTAATTTCATGTTGAATAGCCAAAGTCTGCTGAACCGCTGCCAGCGTCCGGTCAGGTTTACCGGCCGCGAAACTCAGATAAGCGATGTTCTGAAGCACGTTCACCTGGCTTATCTCATCCTTAAGTTCCTGATAAATTTTCACAGCCGCCTGTAAAAACTTGATCCTTAACGGGGACGTAGAAGGCAGGTAAGGATAATACGTACCTTCGTAGGTCAGCGCTTTTGCCATCAGCCTTTTATCGTTTCTGAACCGCGGATCGCTTTTGATGATATCAAAGCATGGTACGCCAGCCAGCGTATCCACTTTTTTGATCAGGCACTTACCTTTTAAGATAAGCCCCTGCGCATACAGGCGACTCAGCTTACACGCCGCCAGTTCTCTCAACGCCTGATTCAGCACATTAATGGCCTGATCATTCCGGACAGTGCTCAAACCCGGGCTGAACGCCAGGTAAGCGCCCAGGGCAAGCATGTCTTTCGCGTGTGCTTCTCCTTTTTCACCTGCGATGCGTTGCTCGAAAACCTTTTGCTGTCCTTTATCCATCCACGTCAGGCTTTCCGCCGCGTAATCACCGGTCATATCTTCCATAATGACCGGAACCCGGCTGATCCGGCTCGCATGACTGGCCAGTACCAGGGTACTGTCCAGATCAACCCCCGCATCTTTAGCCACGGTCAGTAAACCGGAACAAAGCTGGATCCGGGCAGCATTCAGCGCCGCGGGGGTACCTCGATATTGCGCCCTGGCAAACAAAGAAGCTAATAGAAAAAGCCCGGATAAGCCAATTCGGCACAGGCTATATCCTGTTAGACCCGATAAAAGCCGGTTATCAACCCATTGCATAAATGCCTGATTTAGGTGAATAAATTTACTTGGTTATTTTTTGCTTATTGGGGATCATCATGAAAGTAGTGCCATCCGATTCCCAGTTTTTTCATTTTATAACGCAAAGTCGTCACCGGAATCTTTAAGACCTCCGCGGCCCCGCCCGCGCCGGCAATTTTTCCTTTGCAATTTTTTATAGCCGCCATGATATGTGTTTTTTCAATCTCGTCAATGCTTTGAAATTCTTTTGCCGGAGCTGAAACAATTACTGTCGCCGTGCCCTCCTTTATTACGGGTATTTCCAGCCTGGAGATGACCGTTCCCTTTGACATGATCGCAAACCGTTCGATCAGATGTTTCAATTCCCTGATATTCCCCGGCCAGGAATATTCCACAAACTTTGCCATCATTACGGGGTCCAGTTTCTTTTCCGGCTGGCCGGACAATTTCGCCTGTTCCTTCAAAAAAAATTCGGCCAGCGCCGGAATATCCTCTTTACGTTCCCGCAATGCAGGGACCATAATCGGGAATACGTTCAGCCGGTAATAGAGGTCTATCCGGAAAAAGCCCAGCGCCACCTCTTTATCCAGGTTGCGGTTGGTTGCCGCGACGATCCTGACATCTGTTTTGATCGTCTGGTGCCCACCCAAACGCTCAATCTCCTTTTCCTGTATAACCCTTAAAAGCTTGGACTGAATATCCAACGGGAGTTCGCCGATCTCGTCGAGAAAAATGGTTCCCCCCTGGGCCTGTTCAAACTTTCCGATCCGTCTTTCAAATGCACCTGTAAAGGCCCCTTTTTCGTGACCGAACAATTCGGATTCTACCAGGGTTTCCTGGATAGCAGCGCAATTGATTTTAACGAAGGGTTTATTTTTCCTCGGTGATAAATGATGAATAATATTCACGATGCCCTCTTTGCCCGCACCTGTTTCTCCCAGTACAAGGACGGAGGTATCGTGCTGGGCAACCTGCACCGCCTGGTCGAGCGCAAAAAGCAGTTTGGGGCTTTTGCCTACTATCCTGGAGGTTAACTGCTTCAAAACGGACAGGTCATCTTTTACCGAGGGCCGTACTTTGGGTTTTGTTTTTAAGAAGAATTCCTGTATCTGCCCGACAAGCAACGTCAGTTCCGGTAGCACACTAATGATCAGTTTTGCATGTTCGTTACTGAAACTGTCCGCAAGGGAACTGTAAAAACAAACTCCGCCGGCAGTATCCCTGATACCAGGCATCCTGACGGTCAGTTCTGATTTAATGTCAAAGTCACTTACGATCTGATTAATGATCTTACCGTTCCTGCTTCTTTCCAGGAAGTCTTCACCGTTACGGTAGTAGATCTGCTGTCCTGTCAGGTAAGGCTGCCTGAATTCATTCATATCCCTGACCGAACCGGCAAGCGGACTGGAACCGTGAAGGTCGATAGCCTCATACTCGTCGAAGCTGACCCGTTTAAAACCCAGTAAAGGCTCCGAGAGTGAATTAAGATCTACCAATAAAAGTTCGAACGGGATCAGCGGCTGAAATGCTTTCAACATCAGTTTCAGTTTTTCCTCCGCAGGGACTTCCTTTTCATAAACTTCTGAAAGCAAACCGTTAAGCCAGGTCGCGTGACGCTGGAGCAGCTCTCTTTTATACCTGGATCTGTAGGTTGCGATCTCCAGGGCGATCAGGACATCCTTTTTCCGGAAGGGCTTAACCAGGAAACCGTCGGGCTGCGTTTTTTTTGCTTCGTTGAAGGTTGAATTATTGGAATTAGCCGAAAGATAGATAAAAGGCATATTCTGTGACATCAGTTGTTTGGCCAGATCTATACCGGTCGGCGCGCCCTGTAGAAGAATATCAATAATAACGATGTCAGGAGCCTTGCTTCTGATGAGTTCCAGCGCGCGTGCGACGGACCTGGCGATCCCGCAAACCAGGTAGCCCTCCATTTCCAGCGTAGAACGCAGGTCATTTGCTTCTATAAACTGGTCTTCGACAATCAATATACTCTCTTTCATTCATGCGGATTTAAATACGGTTCCCGCTTGGGATACTTGTTTAAGATACTAAAAATATACCTCAAATATCCATAAAATTAAATCACTGACACGCTGCAAACGTGTCATGTACCGGTTATGATATGCATCCCGGAACGTAAGCAAAATCAGTAACACTATTATTCTCCGATATGCACTGCTGCACCAGGGCTATCCGGCATGATCAACAACAGAACGGACAGGATCAGGAGCGTAAGCAGTTCGCAAAGCCCGGCCGCTTTAAACGCCTGTTCGTAATGCAGCCTGTCTGCATATTTCCCCAGGACACTGAAGAAGACTCCCCCGATCACGGAAACCCCGAGCGCTGATGACGTTTGCTGAAACGTTGAGTATAAGCCAGATGCGGCCCCCGCAAATTCAGCAGGAACGCTCTTCAAAGTTACATTTAATGTTGAAGGAATAGCAACGCCCATCCCGGCGCCATGGATAAAAAGCATCAGGGCGATGAAAGGCTGTGAATAATGATCAGATGAAAAGAAAAAGAGCTGGGCCCCGATCGATACAAATAAAAAGAACACGCCGGCCAGTACGACCTTTTTTCCATACCTTCCGATCAGCTTTCCGGAGTACAGGGAAGAGATGGTGCTGCCTATGCCGAAGATCACAAATAATTTCCCGGCAATAAAGGGATTATACTGAAATCCGTTCTGAAACAGCAATGTACTGATCAGCAGATAGGTATTATGAAAGACGAAAAGGCAAAAAACACAAAGCAAACCGATGTTGAAATCCCTGAACTTTAACAGGTCCGTATTGATCAGCGGAGCACCGCCGCGAAGACGTTTGCGGTCCTGATTTTTAAAAAAAAGAAAGAACAACAATGCTGAGCTTAACAATATGGCCCAGCTCCACCAGGGCCAGCCGTATTCGCGGCCAAGGATTAACGGGATGATCAGGCAGAACAGGGAAACGGTAAGCAGCACAACACCCGGGATATCAAATTTGCTGGATGCGTTTACGCCGGTTTCCTTCAGATATCTGAACGCCCCGGCCAGGGAGATGATCCCAAGCGGCAGGTTAATAAAAAATATCAGCCGCCAGCCCGGGATAAAGAAATGAAACCAGGTGAGAAAACCGCCGAGAAACTGCCCCGCAATGCTGGCGACACCCAGCGTAAATCCAAACCAACCCACTGCCTTTGCCCTGTCTTCAGGGTTCTGGAACAACAACTGGATATAGGACAAGGTCTGCGGCACCATAAGCGCCGCGCTGACACCCTGGAAAAAGCGGGCGATATTCAGTTCCAGCGCAGAACCGGATAACCCGCACCAGCAGGACGTCGCTGTAAACAAAAGCATCCCGGTTAAAAAAATCCGTTTCCTGCCGAAATGGTCGCCGAGACGCCCTCCTGTGATCAGAAAAGCGGCATAGCCGAGCAGGTAGCTGGCGATGACCAGCTGCACTTCCGCTTCCGTCGCATGAACACCCTTCCGGATTGCGGGAATGGCTATGTTGATGATAAAAACATCAATTACAGACAATAGGGGAGCGAAAAGCACGATCAGCAACGCGATCCAACGGGATTTACTTTCTGGCATATTACTTGATTTGGCCCATTGGCCGGGAATGATCGAACAGGTTCAGCATCCGACCACACCCGGTATGAGCTAGTATTTACGACAAATCCTGCGCAGAATAAGCGATCAGTTTTTCGATCTTTTCATCCAGGCCATGGCCCACTGTCTTCACTTTTTCGTCAAACAGGCTGAAATAAGTGGATGGCTTATCGTATTCTACAAAAACTTCCTTTTCATCGTTCTCAAAAACGATCATCCTGAATGGCGCATACAGCGCAACACCAATATTCATTTTGATCAGGTTGCCGGCCATCAGCGGGTTTCCCCAGGCAAATTGTTTTACGCGGTAGGTACCACCCTGCAGCCGGAGCACCTGTCCGGGATCTCCTGTAGGGAACATGTACATATTCTCCATTCCGGCTTTGGCTTTGATCGCTTCGATGGTGCCTTCGGGATCTGCATTTGCCGCTTCATCAGAAGGTGCGATAAAACGCCCGATGGCGGCTTCGAAGTTTTTAACGAAATTATCGAAAGTAGATTCAATTTTTTGGGTCACTTTGGTGACAGAAAACGTTCTTTCCATGGTGGTTTTGTTTATACTAAATGTTATTTAAGTGGCTGAATTAACAGAAATCGGTATTCCCCAGGTCAGCGGCCAGGATAAGGTCATACAGTTTTTTGTCCAGGGCAAGGCCTACCGCCCCTATTTCACTGCCGAATTGCCCGAAAAAAGAGGAAGGCTCATCATATTCCACGGTTACCGGCTTACCTTTTTCCTGATAGACCATGACCCTGACCGGTGCATACAGGCCGGCGGCGGGATTTGTCCTGGTCATGGACCCGGCGATCAAAGGGTTTCCGATGCCGTATACAAAGGCTTTTGTTTCTATGCCGTAAAGCTTCAAAAGCTGCCCGTGGTCCAGCCGGGAAAAGATCATTAAGCCTTCACGGCCGGCCATAGCTTCCATTTTGGCCCGTGCCCCTTTTGGATCATGGCTGATCTCCAGTAATACCGGTTCGTCGAACTTACCGGCAGCACTTTCCAGGTTGTTGACAAACTCATCAAAAGTCGACATGAGTTCAAGTACGATATGCCTGACTGAATTTACGCTTTCCATAAGAGATGATCTAAACTGTGAATGTTATTTTACTCGGATAAGTCACCATTAAAGTGCCACATCCTAAACAACTAATTCATAAACATTTAAACAACCTCTCCTTTATTTTCTTTACTTTATTTCGCATTTGAACCGTTTTTAATACTTCATATGGTAGCACGTCAGGCTTGCAGCTTAGTGATCCGAAGACGGGATCACCAATGGCTTCCTGGTATCACGCTTCGCGACAAAAATCCACCGCCGCATACACCTTTTCAGGAAGTCAGTGCTGCCTTTTTGTAATAAGGCCATACTTTTAAGAAGGTAAAAGCGGCCGACCCGGCCTGGATCAGCGCCAGGATATAAGCCCTGGTACTCAGGGCCAGCACGGTACCGGCACCCGTACCGGCAAAACAAAGCAGCAGGATCAGGCTGTAACCTGCGGCTTCCCGGCCTTTTCCGCTGAGGTACAGGCCCGCGATCCCCCGTCGCCAGGAAAAGGTTATAAAAACCCTGGTTCACAAAAAGGTTCTTCAGGGCCAGGGCCTGGGTGGCGTAATCCAGGTTGACGGGGTTATGGAGTAATTGAATGAGCGGCTGGTAAACCATAGGGTTCATCTATAACAGGGTTTCCAGAAAAAAAACATCAGGTGGACGACAATGACGAAGATCACTGAAATTTTAACGGCTGCTTTCATAACTCTGTTTTTGGATCAAAGGGTCTGTCAATTAATTCTTCTTTTTACATTAAATACCGGCTGCCCCCCTTTCGCAGCTCAAAAATGACCTTCCGGACCTCAGTGTCTGGAATAAGTCATAAATTAGCCAATCGGGAGCATATCTCGGCAAAAGTATTGCTTTTTCGAACAGTGTTCAATTATCTTTGCAAAGAAATTTACAGATGTCGATTACAGAAAGGAAAATAAAGGAAAAAGAAGAAATGCGGAAGCTGATACTGAACGGTGCCCGTAAAGTGTTTCTTGAAAACGGCTACGAATCCGCCAGCATCAGGAATATCGCGGAGGAGATCAGTTACAGCCCCAGCAGCATCTATTTTTATTTCAGGGAGAAAGGGGAGATTTTTCATGAACTGCATGAGGAGGGGTTTCGGTTGCTGCTGAATAACATGAAGGTCCTGGAACACGTCAATGACCCTTTCGAGCGCCTGAAGGCCATGGGCGGCGTCTATATAGACTTTGCCATCCATAATAAAGACTTTTATAACCTGATGTTCATCGTTGACGCCCCTTTGAAAAAGAAAGAGGAAGACGAACCCTGGAGAATGGGCGTCAAAACATTGGATTTCCTGATCCACGTGGTCAGGGAGTGTATCGCCGCAGGAAAGTTCCAAGGCCTGAATGCCGAAAACCTTTCCTTCACCATTCTGTCCGCCCTGCACGGTATGTGCGCCTTATTCTGTAAAGACAGGACGAGCACCTTTACTGACCGTACTTCCGAACAGCTGATCAGGGATGGGTACCAGACTTTCATGGCGATGATGGACAGGTTATAAAAAAATTTGACATTATTTCGAACACTGTTCTAATTTAAAACAGTGATAAATTTTAAAAACTATGAACATGCCGGGGCAGCTTCAGGCGAATCGTTCCTATGATATATCGAATGATTCCGGTTGAATTATGAGATAAAGTAAATTACAAATACAGACAAAAACACAAATAACTAACAATCAATAATTTACATACAGGCACCATCTTGGAGAACCGATTCAGGAAGTGTCGTAACAAATTAAACAAACAGAAAAATCATGAAAAACAAAGTTTTGGTTACCGGCGGAACCGGTAACACCGGCGGTCACGTCATTGAAAACTTATTAAGCCAGGGCATTCCTGTAAGGGCCCTTGTCCGCAAAATTGATGAACGTTCCGATGCACTGGCAGCCCGGGGTGTTGAAATCGTTGAGGGCGATCTGACCGACCTGGACGCCGTAACTGCTGCCTTGAAAGATATCAAAAGCGCCTTTTTTGTTTACACGATCAAGGAAGCGGGAATTCTGGACGCTACTGCCTACTTCGCGCAGGCGGCGTACGAAACCGGCGTGGAAGCGATCGTGAACCTGTCGCAGTTCGGGGCTAACCGCCATGTTAAAAGTCACGGTGCGCAAAACCACTGGATCGCCGAGCGCCTGTTCGACCGCGCCCCGGTACCGGTAACACACCTTCGTCCGACCCTGTTCGCGGAATGGTTCATGTACCAGGCCATGGTCATCAGGTCTGAAAGCAAATATTACCTCCCTTTCGGCGACGCTAAATTTGCACCGATCGCAACGGAGGATATCGCCCGTGTAGCAGCGGCTATACTTGCTGATCCTGCGCCGCATGCCGGAAAAAGTTACGACCTGTTCGGCCCCAAAATACTGAGCATGGCGGAGATCGCCGAGATATTTACCAGTGTGCTGGAAAGACCGGTGACCTATGTACCGATAGATACAGAAACCTTTATAGGTATCCTGAAGAAATTCCTGAATGCAGGGCCTTACTTTATCCAGCATGTAACCTCCCTGGGTCAGGACCTGGCTGACGGGCGCGAGGCCGGTATGAACGACCTGGTAGAGCAGCTGACCGGCCAGAAACCGCTTCAGATGGCAGACTATATTCTCAAGAACAAAGCAGCGTTCGCGTAAAACAAGTCAGCGAACTATCAGCTTTCCGGGCGGAATCATGCGCCCGGAAACAATCACCCGTATCTATAAAACTACCGGACACTATGTTACCCTATCTCAATAAGCTCGAAGAAGACCGGAAGCTGCTGCTGCAGGTAACGGAATCCCTGACGGAGGAACAGTATAATTTCATTCCCGAGGGTTTCAGTAACAACATCATCTGGAATCTCGGACACATCCTTGTGGTCAGTGAAAATATCCTGTTCAAAGACTCTGCTTTCCAGCGCCCTGTACAGGAAGTGATCCGGCAACAGTTTCAGCGGGGCTCCAGGCCTGAAACGAACATCGACGACGACGAAATATTTCTGATCCGCTATGCGCTGATGCAAACGGTCCGCTTCTATAAAAAAGCTGCAGGTATCGGGGATCAGAACGGGGAAACTAAAATCCAGCAGGGCAATTTCGTTCAGATGATCAGCGGGGAGCGGATGGAATTCCTTTTATTTCACGAGAAGATCCATTATTACAGGATCGGTAAACTGATGGAAATGGTCAAGGAAATATCATCTGCCACTCAAAATTTAAATAATCAATAAGCCGGTTTAAGGCTCAAGAAATGCCGGATATTCCGGGTCAGACCGGCCGGCGCTATACAACAACGTAAATATCAGAAATCATGGAAAAAAAAGTGCTGATCACCGGCGCAACCGGTGTAACGGGCAAACATGCCATAGCAAATCTCTTAAAAATGAACATCCCGGTGAGGGCCCTGGTCCATCGCCTGGACGAGCGTTCAGAAGCCCTGGCCGCGCAGGGGGTAGAGGTTGTCGAAGGCGATCTGTCAGATTTTAACCGTATCGGGGAGGTATTGCAGGATATCCGCGCGGCTTATTACCTCTTTCCTATCCAGGTTCCGGGAATCATCGAATCAACCGCCTACTTTGCACAGGCCGCGCTGGAAAACGGCGTTGAAGCTATCGTTAATATGTCCCAGGTGCCTGCACGCCGCACATCGGTCAGCCACGGCTCGCAGAACCATTGGGTGGCTGAACGGGTATTCGACAAATTCGGTGTACCGGTGACCCACCTGAAACCAACCTTTTTCGCGGAATGGCTGTTATATTCCATCCGTTCGATAAAAACCCAGGATGCCCTGATCTATCCGTTCGGGGACGTCGCTTACGCACCGATCACCGGCGAAGACCAGGGCCGTGTAATTGCTTCGATACTGTCCAACCCGGCTCCGCATGCAGGAAAGACCTACCCGCTGTTCGGGCTGGAGGAATTGACCCAGTACCAGATCGCGGATATGGTGTCTGAAGTGATCGGGCGCAAGATCACTTACCAACCGGTAGAAATCCCGGATTTCGAACCGATTCTGCGGACCGCTATGAGGGGTAATGATTACTTCACACAGCATATCCTTGCCGTTGCTCAGGATTGCCGTGACGGTTATTTTTCCGGTACCAATAATTATGTGGAAGAGATCACCGGCCAGAAACCGATGAGTATGATGGATTTTATCGTAAAATACAAAACCGCTTTACTATAGATCAAACAGCAGGTGATGAGGGACAGGAGCCGCATCATTAAAACGGGGCGGGGCATGGATATGCTCTGCCCCTGCTGCTTTTAAACCTTAACCCGATGAACTGTAAATTATTCATTACCGCCCTGTTAGGTATCTTGTCCGTGGTTACCGCCGGTGCACAGGTCAGACCTGCCTGCGATGCGCTGTTCCTTAAGGCAGACACCCTGATCAGCCGGAAACAATACCAGGCAGCCGCCAGGCTCTGTTTCCAGGCCTTTGACGAATCCCCGGTTTGCAGAAGCAATGCGAACCTGCTCAAAACAGCGAAGATCTGTATGCGGGCAGGGCTTCCCGACAGCATGTTCAGCTGCCTGACCCTGATCGTCACCCGTAAAGCCCATAGCGATTATGTGTACATCCTCTCCGACCCCGATTACCTGAAATTCAAACATGACGCACGCTGGATCCGGCTGAAATCCGCGCTTGACAGCTATTTGGGCGCAAACGCGAAAGAACTGGATTCGCTCCACCAGGAGCGCTTAAAAATGGATACCCGGCTGATGCTGCTGGCAAAAAAATTTGGATCCCGTTCGAAAAGATACCTGGCTTACCGGGATACCACGCATGAGCGGGACAGCGTGAATTCGATCAAGCTGCTTTCGATGATCAGGAGCTGGGGCTGGATGAGCGCCGATCAGATCGATGAGCGGGGCGTCGATTCCATGATCTACCTGTTCTGGAAATTAAGTTTCAGCGACCAGAAACGGTATTTCCCCATGATCTCCGCCGCCTTTAGGAAGGGAACATTTGACGCGAAACGATTTGCCGATATCGCTGACAGAATCGCGTTAAAAGATAAGGGCAGACAGATCTACGGTACCCAGCTGGGGACGGACAACCTGCCCTTACCTGTTGAAAACGCGGACAGCCTGAATTTCAGAAGGCGGGAGATCGGGCTGCCACCGGTCCATAAATAAACCGGCCGGGCTAGCGGCAGGACCAGCAGCCGTTTCGCTATTTCGGATTAAGCCCGCCGATTTACGAGATAACATAACGCTCCAAAAACAACACAACCGCAACATACTGTAAAACAAGCATATAAGCAATGGCATTATTCTGGCTTTCCTGTTCGCAACAAAGATCAACGCCCTATGACATCATTTGAAGTACCGGTTTACAGCGAAACGCCCGAAGCGCTGAAAGAGGTCTACGATAAATTTCAAAAAACCATCGGGTTTGTCCCGAACCTCTATGCGACCATCGGCTATTCTCCAAACGCGCTAAACGCCTATGCTGAATTCGCTGCCAGGCAAAGCAAAGGGACCTTTCATGCGAAGGACCGCGAAGCCATTTACCTGATCGTTTCTCAACTGAACGGCTGTCATTACTGCCTGGCCTCCCATACGGAATCAGCCATAGCGCACGGCTGGCCGGAAGAAGAAACACTGGAGATCAGGAAAGGAACGCATCCCGAGTTAAAATGGCAGGTTTTATACCGGGTTATAAAATCCGTGATCGAAAATAAAGGCGCGGTGGACCGCGGGCTGCTCGAAGCTTTTTCCAGCCTGGGTTACGGTAATGCCGCCCTGATGGACCTGATCTCCCTGATCATGGTCATGAGCCTGACCAACTACGTTTATCGCCTGACGCAGATTCCTATTGACTACCCGCTTGCCAAAGAGATCTGAACAGATCCGTTTTAAAAAACACCATTAATCTATCAATATTTTAAAACCATGAAAATTACAGTTAAAGACGGCACAGAGATCTACTACAAGGACTGGGGAACCGGGCAACCACTTTTTTTCCACCACGGCTGGCCCTTATCCTCGGACGACTGGGATACGCAACTGATGTTCTTTGTTGAAAAGGGCTTCCGCGTCATTGCCCACGACCGGAGGGGCCACGGCAGGTCTACCCAAACCTGGGAAGGCAACGATATGGACACCTATGCAGCCGATGTTGCCGAACTGACTTCCTTCCTCGACCTGAAAAACGCGATCCATATCGGCCATTCCACCGGCGGAGGTGAAGCGATACGGTATGCTGCAAAATACGGAAAAGACCGGGTGGCTAAGATCGTGCTGATCAGCTCGGTAACGCCATTGATGGTAGCCAGTGAAACTAACCCTGTTGGTGCCCCTATGGCGATATTCGACGACATCCGGCTGAATACCGCGACCCACCGCCAGCAATATTTCCAGGATTTCACATTCCCCTTCTTTGGCTATAACCGCGAGGGCGCAAAGATCTCCCAGGGGGTCAGGGATAACTGGTGGCGCCAGGCCATGATGGGCGGTATCAAAGCCCAGTACGATTGCATCAGTGCATTCTCTGAAACCGATTTTACCGAAGACCTGAAAAGCGTCGACCTGCCGGTACTGGTGATGCATGGTGAGGATGACCAGATCGTCCCCTTCCCTATTTCAGCTGAAAAAGTCATCAAACTACTGAAAAACGGCACGCTGATCACATATCCCGGTTTTCCGCACGGTATGCCGACCACGGAGGCAGCGACGATCAATGCCGACCTGTTAACTTTCATTAATTCGTAGTCGATACCGGAAGTCCCCGGGCCTCTTTCCGGATCTGTGAAATGCCTTGTCGCAACAGACAGGGCATTTTAATTCATCTGTTACCGGCACTGAAGCGAATTATCGTTGAAATGTCACAAAAGCAATTCAAAAATAAAACTACTCTTTTTTTAAAACTACTTTTTATTTAACTTTGGTTAATTATTAGAAACAGCGTTTCATCTGAAAAAGGACAAATATGAACAGCGAAAAAAACGAATATGTTGCTGAAAGTACAGAGAAGGAAAACATCGCGCTGTATGCAGCCGGAGCGGAAAAACACATCAGCATTGAAGCAGAAGACTGGCAGACGCAGGTAGAACGATACCAGACTGTAAAGCAGTCGGGCAGATCCGAAAAAACAGGCTGTGCACTGCCTGTTGCCGAAGCCGCGATGCTTGATTTCAGCGCTTGATCAAGTGTTATGAAAGCAACAGCCCCGATATCGACGAAGAAAAGAAGCCCGGACAGCCAGGTTAAGCAGGACGGGATGCGGAGAAAGATCTTCGAAGCGACCCTGAACATCTGCCTCCGGGAAGGCTGGGAAGCGGTGAGTATGCGCAGGATCGCACAGGTCATCGATGCAGCGGCTCCGCTGATCTACCAGTATTTTTTGAACAAAGAAGCGCTGCGGGCCGAATTAACGAAAACAGGTTTTCGCAGGTTGCTGTTCAGCATGCGTTCCGTACCGAATCCCGCTTTACCCCCGGAGCGGCAATATCTTGCCATGTGGCTGGCCTACTGGGATTTTGCCAAAGAGAACCAGCCATTATACCAGCTTATGCTGGGTGTTGCGCTTGATACCAACTCTGTTGAATCTTATCCTGAAGAAATCAACCCGGTCCTGAGATTGGTCAGCACTTTTACCGGAAACCAGCCGGCGGACCGGTATATAGACGAGGATAGCATCATCCGGAACGCGTACGCCGCCTGGGCCTTTATCCATGGCCTGGTGACACTACGCATTACCAGGAACCCACTTACTGAAAAAGAATACCTGCTGATCATCACGGAGCACATTGGCCTGATCTCCGGCACAGGCGTTTTGACGGATAATCGGGATCCGGCTACACCGGCATATCAACATATCAATTAAATTATTTAAATATTAAGCTCATGAAAGACGACGTCACCACATTCAAAGGATCGGTTCCCCAAAACTACGAGGACTACCTCGGACCGTTCCTGTTTGAAGATTTTGCAAAAGACCTGGCCGGAAGGGTAAGCGGCGAAAAAGTTCAGCAGGTACTGGAATTAGCCAGCGGAACCGGCAGGCTGACGCGGCATTTACTGGAACAATTGCCGGCCTCTGCTCAGATCACCGCGAGCGATCTCAACCCGGATATGCTGGAAATTGCCAGATCCAAAGTAAGCGGCCCCAACCTCAGCTTGCAAACGGCCGACATGCTGAATATTCCCTTTCCAGATGAGTCATTCGACCTGGTCGTCTGCCAGTTTGGGATCATGCTGGTCCCCGGCCAGGAGAAGGCTTTGCAGGAAATATACCGGGTGCTGAAAAAGGGAGGCAAACTGGTTTACAGCGTCTGGGGTGACCTGGATCAGAACGGTATCTGGAAGATAGGTGCCGAAACCATCAGATCATTCCTGGGTATCGACCCGATCAGGCAAAACCCCGGTCCGTTCTCCATGCAGCATGACGCTGAGGTATTGGACCTGATGAAAAACACCGGGTTTACGAACAACCAGGTTGACAGCGTCCGGGTAACCGGCGAGACCGGCAGCGCGGCGCTTGCGGCGAAAGGATTTATACATGGATTACCCGTTTTCATGATCATCAAACAACGCGACCCCGCGCTGCTTCCGCAGATCGAAGCAGCGCTGGCCGAAGAACTTGTCAGGGAACTCGGCGACGCGCCCCTGCGCTCTCCCTTACTTACGCTGGTGTTCGAAGGAACAAAATAAAGAAAAAGCAAACGCCGGGCAGTGCGGAACTGCCCGGCGTTAAGCCATTCCCGGGGCCTGTTACCCGAATAACCCGGGTCGCTCCGAGATAAATTCAGCAAAAGACCTGGGTTTGGTACCGGTGATCTCTTCCACGTTATTGTTCATTCCCTCAAGCCGGCCGGACCTGAACATATAGGCGATACCGATAAAATGCTGGATATTGAAAGGCCTGTTAAACGGCGAGTCGCTTTCGCTGACGATCTGCCCGAAAGCTTCAGGTTCCACTTCAATATAAGAGATCGTTCTGCCGACCTGGTCTGACAGGATTTTGGCCACCTCATACTGGGTCAGCTCCTGCGGCCCGAACAAAGGATAAATCTTACCCGCATGCGATGCCGGGTCCAGTAAAATTGCAGCAGCCACCCTTGCGATATCCTCACTGCTGATGGAGGCGTATTTCGCTTTACCGAAAGGCGTTACGATACGGCTGTTGTCCCTGATATCCTCCGCAAAATAGACCAGCCATTCCATAAAAAGGGTCGGTTGCAAATGGGTCACCGGGACACCGGACCTGTCCAGCATTCTTTCCGCGACCCAGTGGTTTTGCGCCGAATGGCTTGGCGCGTCCCGAAGCGAAGTCCGTTGCGAAACGTTGACGACCAGCTTCAGCTGTTCTTCCCTGGCCGCCTGGGCAAAATAAGCGGTCGCTTCCAAAAGCCCCGGGGCAAGAGGATACACAAAATAAGCGGTGTTCATGCCTTTTAATGCAGCGCTCACCGAATTAAAGTCATTGAGGTCGCCAACGACAATCTCCGCGCCGGAATTTTTCAAGGCATCGGAACGCTGGTCCTCCTGCCTGACCATTGCCCGGACGTTAGCGCCCGCTTTTAATAACTGGCTGACCACATGGGTCCCCGTGTCGCCTGCGGCACCGGTGACCAAAATATTGTTTTTCATCATACTGGTTTAAAATTGAACGATTGATTCCTGAAACCACCCCGTATTACCCAAGCTTCAGGCCACAACACAAAGCACTACCTGATAATCAGTTACAAAAAGGCACCAACATCCCCGATACTTTATTTCGGATTTCCACGCCCGGCACAACGAAAAATACAGCAGAAGGCCGGATCATTTTGAATCTAAAACAACAAAACAGATAAAAAGCTCAAAAAGAACACGTTGACTCTATCTCCTGATTGTAAAATATCAATAAAAACAACAATTTTTAACCCCATTAAGGACAAAACAAAGTACCTTTACTGATTGCAAATTAAAAGCAGTTCAAATAAAAAATCAGTTTTATTGATCATTGAAATAAGGAATAAAAAAATGGAAAATTACAGGTCATTTTCTCCGGTTAACCTCGCTGTCGAGGCCCTTGGAGATAAGTGGAGCCTGCTGATATTGAGAGACATGATATTTGAGGGTAAACGGTATTTCCGCGAGCTGCTCGTTTCAGAAGAAAAAATAGTTTCCAGTACACTGGCCAGCAGGCTGGCGACGCTGGAAAAAGACGGTCTCATCATGAAGCAGGCTGATCCCGCGTCAAAACAGAAAACCAGGTACAGTCTGACTCAAAAAAGCGTCGATCTGCTGCCGTTCATTGTTGAATCCATCGCATGGAGCTTAAGATACGAACCCGTGGATACCAGGCGGTACCAGCCGGCAGTCGAAATTGCGCTCGATAACGATGCCTATGAGCAGCTGCGCAGGCAACTGATCGCCGGCCATCTTGCGGGCTGAATGTCGGGCGATTCTCGTTGCACGGCCGTATATTAACGAAATATCGCGGCAAACCTCCCGGAACATAGCTATAATTACCTGTAGGACAATACGATATATTACGGCACTGATTTGGAAGGATGCGGAGCAAAGTGATGACGCCCGCATGGCTAACATTCATCACCCGATGCTTAAAACTATGAATGAAAAATTGTTAAAATTACCGGTGTGGCCGGCGTTCATTCAGGCCCGGTGCCCCAGGTGCCGCCGCGGCAGCATGTTTGCCAATGAAATGTACGGTTTTCACGGACAGCATATGAATAAGACGTGTCCGCATTGCGACCTGACCTTCGAAGTCGAACCCGGCTATTTCTATGTCTCCATGCTGCTGAGCTATGCCTTCAATGTGGCTGAAATGGTTACGCTTGCCGTAGCCATCTCCGTCCTGACAGGAAGTGAAAACCCCTGGCTTTACACGGCGGTCATTTTAACCGCAGCCATCCTGCTGTCGCCTTTTAACTTCCGTTACTCGAGGGTGGTGCTGCTTTACTGGATGACACCGGGGATCAGATACAACCCTGACCTTAGCGGTCCTGAACAAACCAGCGAAAACACGGATGAAAAAGCAGCCGGTTAAAACGGCTTGTGCGACGGAAAGTGCGATGCATAAACCTCATTAAGCCACACAGCAATTTCATCCCCCCAATCTTCAAACATGGAATTTTGTCACAGGATACCGTTCGGTATATTTTTTGAATAAACAATAAAAAAAGCTATGGAAAATCAATATGATATTATCGTGATCGGATCAGGCCCGGGCGGTTACACCGGGGCGATACGCGCGGCTCAGCTTGGCTACAAGGTGGCTATCATTGAAAAATACAGCACCTTAGGCGGAACCTGTACCAATGTGGGCTGTATCCCCGCGAAGGCGCTGCTGGACAGTACGGAACACTTTCACAAGGCCAAAGAAGAATTCGGTCTTCATGGCATCGAGCTGGACAACGGTTTACGCCTGAACTTCGGTCAGTTTATCGCACGTAAGGACGGCGTGGTGAAATCAAACACCTCCGGCTTAAATTACCTGATGAAAAAAAACAAGATCGATGTGCACACCGGGCTCGGCAGCTTTATCGATAACACCCGCCTCCGGGTGAGCAACGGAGGAACTGAGATCATACTCACCGGTAAATATTTTATGATCGCAACGGGCTCAAAACCCTCATCAATTCCCGGGGTGACCATTGATAAGAAACGCATCATTTCTTCTACGGAAGCGCTCTCCCTGCCCGGTCAGCCCAAATCGATGGTCATCATCGGCGGCGGCGTTATCGGCGTGGAAATGGCCTCGGTCTTTGCACGGATCGGTACCGAAGTCACCATTATCGAATATACCGATACCCTGATCCCGACGATGGACCGGGAACTGGGTAAAGCCCTTTTCAAAACGCTGGGCAAGCTCGGTATCAAAACACTGCTCGGCAGCAAGGTTAAATCAGCAGACAACATGGGAGAACAGGCCGTCGTCAAATTCGATGATCATTCCGGCAAAGAACAGGAGATCACCGCGGATTACTGCCTGGTGGCCGTTGGCAGGCGCGCCTATACCGATGGCCTGAACCTCAAAGCTGTCGGGGTGGAAACGGAGAAGAACGGAAAGGTAAAAGTAGATAGCCAGCTGCGGACCAATGTCGACAATATATATGCCATCGGCGACGTGATCGCAGGTCCCATGCTGGCCCATAAAGCGGAAGACGAAGCTGTATTCGTGGCGGAAGTGATCAATGGTCAAAAACCTCATATCAACTATAACCTGATCCCTTCGGTAGTGTATACCTGGCCTGAGGTCGCATCGGTCGGCGCAACAGAAGAAGAGCTGAAAGCCAGTGGCGTTCCTTATAGTTCGGGCAGTTTTCCTTACTCCGCGAGCGGCCGTGCCAGGGCAGCCAACGATACGGACGGGTTCGTGAAGGTACTCGTATCACCGCGCTACGGCGAAGTGCTGGGCGTGCATATTTTCGGCCCGAGAGCTGCGGACGTGATCGCGCAGTCCGTGGTCGGCATGGAATACGAAGTGACCGCAGAAGATATGTACCGCATCAGCTACGCCCATCCTACTTATTCGGAAGCCCTTAAGGATGCTTACCTGATCGCCTCCGGCCAGGGCGCGATCAATATTTAAAAACCGGCCGGTAAAACGAAAGCGGGAACCTGATCAGGTTCCCGCTTTCGTTATTTATACTTCATTCAGCTCTTCAACCGTCTTGCCAACGTGCTTCTGCAGCAGCTCCTGCGCCAGTTTTCGCTGCGCCTCCGGACCGGCCAGAACCAGGTCAACAGCAGGTTTGTATTTTTCACGGTCGACAGCCTCATATTTTACGCTCCATTTCATCGCTTCGATGATCATAGGCATCAGGTCAATACCTTTTTCGGTCAGGCTATAGGTGATCTTCTGCTTATGAGTAGGATCCTGAACCCTGGTCATGAGCCCCGCCTGTTCCAGCCCGTTCACGCGATCGGTCAGCACGCTGGAGCCGATGTTTTCTTCCATCTGCAGCAACTGTCTGAAATTGCGTTTGCCCTCAAACATCATATCACGAAGAATAAGAAGGCTCCATCTGTCGCCGAGGATCTCCACAATAAGATTCAGCGGGCAAAATGATCTGTGATTTTCCATATGAATATCCTTTTAATAAACTAATCAAATAATCATCCGATAATAAAAGCAGTCTTATCGGACAACTGGTTACAAATATACACCAAAAGATACTTAACAAAGTAATTTGAGGGTAAAAAGCCGCTTTTTGACGTCACTGCCCCGCTGATTTCCGAAATATCGTAGCGGCCGCAATTTACCGGCCCTGTTAAACAACTGTTAACCAGCGTCGTTCAGAAAGGTATCAATTTTGCAAGGTAGCATACCCGGTGATCCGCATCAGAGTCCTTTGCGCTCATCAGAAACCTTGATTTAGAAAATATGCATATATCCAACTACGTTATCCTGATCAACGGGGGAAGTACCGGGATCGGACTGGCCGCCGCGGAACTGTTGTCCGAAAACAATAAGGTGATCATCCTTGACCATGAACAGCTGCTGCTGGAAAAAGCGGTCAGGTCTTTACAGAACACCACCGGTATCCTGTGCGACATTACCGTAGAAAAAGATGTAACAGCCCTTATGGAAACCATCAAAACCCAATACCCGGATCTCAATATGCTGATCAACGCAACCCGCACCAATGATCCGGACATGATTAACAGCGAAGCAGATATTACGTTCCTACAGCATCTTTCCGATCTACAGGCTTGTTACTACGCCATCGTCCGGTTCTGGGAATTATGTAAACCCGTTCTGATGGCCAATCAGGACCCGGCGCTGGTGAACGTCATTTCCAATGTCGCTTACCGGCCCGCGACGGAACGGAAATGCCCAGAAGACGCGATCAATATCGCCCTGCATGCGCATACCCTGGGTTTGCGGCAGGCGCTGGCGACAAGTCATCTCAAGGTATTTGAAATGCTGGTCCCCCGCCATTACGAGACGCAGGCGGATCAGGGCAGCGCCACCATCACCGAATTCCAGCAGATAGCGGCTAAACGGCTGCTCAATGCCTTTTCGAACGATGAATTTGAGATCCATTTAGGCAGTTCATCCGTTCTCCGTGACCGGTATTACCGCGACGCCGGGTTGGGACTAAATGCATTGAACTGAATGGTTAATCTTATTGGTACCCTCCCTGTAACCTACGGGGCAAAAGCCTTTTCCCGAAACGTTAAATTCCTTACCGGATGCTTAGCTTAATATACGGTTCCGTTTTTACAGTGAGCACTTTCCCGCAGACCTTATGCCATGGAATACCTCTGGTCGTTCCATGTTCAGCCGGCCCTGCGGATGTCCGCCAGGTCGTGACCTGTTTCAGCCAGGTACAGATCCTGCAGAGCGTCGAAAGGAGCCCGGTAAATAAAACCACTGTTTTCCAATACTTTCCGCGCGGCATGGTTCCGGCGGTTGATCACAGCGGCTAACTGCCCGATGTCCTGCTGAGCCAATGCTTTTAAAGCCAGGGGCAAAAGGGAGCTCATCAGGTTTTGACCAGCGGCTTCCCTCCTGAGGTAAAACTCTATAAAATAAGGGTATTGCTCCAGCACATAATGTTTCCTGGACGTGGCCGGCGGAATAATATCGATGACGCCCGTCAGCAGGCCGCTGTTTTTTTCCGTAATTAAATGAGTATAGCTCTTACCGCAATGAAAATTCAGGATGGACATTTTCAACCAGTCTTCCGCATCCGCGACAGATCTGAGCCTTTTCCCGGGCAGGAAACGTAGGGTTTGCTGATCAGAAAGCAACTGGTAAATTTCCCGGGCCAGCGCGTCGTGCCGGTTGAGTTCCCGGGGCCCGAAAGGGTGGACTTGCCAATGTTCGTGCTCCAGGCAGATAGGTTCGATCATCATCGGGGTAAAATATTAATCTTGCAGACGCTGCGCAAAAATATTTTAAAACAATCCGGTTGTGTGGAAAAACCTCACTGAAGTACCCGGCACCACTCATTTAATCTTGAAAATTTTATCAAAAAAATTAAGTTTGCGACAAAATTCCCCTATCATGAAACCTCAGATCGCCGTTTTAGATGATTATCAACAAGTTGCTTTCCAATCCGCCGACTGGTCGGCAGTCCGTGAAAATGCGGAAGTCACCGTCTTCAGTGATCATATCAGCGACCCGGACGAACTCGTTAACAGGCTGGCACCATTTGAGGTCCTGTGTGTCATGCGTGAAAGGACGCCCCTGCCGGAACACGTGTTGAAACGGCTGCCGAAACTCAGGCTGATCATTTCTACGGGCACACGCAATGCCTCTATTGACACCAAAGCTGCGGCCGAACTGGGCATCAGCGTCAGCCATACCGGCTATGTAGAAAGCGGGGCACCGGAACTGACCTGGGCATTGCTGATGGCCCTATTAAGGCACATCCCGGCAGAATCCCGCAATTTCAGGGAAGGCGGATGGCAAACCACCGTCGGCATCGACCTGAAAGGAAAAACACTGGGGATCGTCGGCCTGGGCAGGATCGGCGCTAAAATGGCCAGGTTTGCCAAAGCATTTGAAATGAAAGTGATCGCCTGGAGCGAGAACCTCACCGAGGAGAAGGCCCATCGTGCAGGAGCCGAACTGGTGTCCAAAGAAAGATTATTTAAAGAAGCCGACATCGTGACCTTACACCTGGTCTTAAGCGAGCGCTCGAGGCATACTGTTGCTGAACCGGAGCTGAAGCTGATGAAACCGTCGGCATTCCTGGTCAATACCAGCCGGGGCCCATTGGTAGATGAAAAAGCATTGTTGGCCGTATTACAGTCCGGGGCAATCGCGGGAGCGGCGCTGGACGTGTTCGACACCGAACCTTTGCCTTCCGATCACCCTTTCCGCAGTTTGCCTAATGTTTTGGCGACTTCACATATCGGGTACGTCACGGAAGAGACCTACAAAGTATTTTACCAGGATACGGTGAAGGCAATACAGGACTGGCTCGGTGATCAAAAATAACCGACGGCAACCGGACGGGCAATCATAACAGGGTGGTCATAACCGCGTCCTTAGCAAGGCGCTAAAACGCGAATGTCCCAAGGCATTCTTTAAAGAGCACCAAAGCAAGCGGCCGTACTTCTGCCGGTAAAATAAAACCGGGTTTTATTTTCAACCGGAAACATGGCAGGCCGAAACTGTTGTGGGCAATGACGATATCAAAGCAATCCGCAAGCGTGCCGCACCGGTAGTTGTGCAGAACTGCCCGGTACGCTTCATCATGCATAGACAACCGGGCTGTGAACTGTTGTTTTCTCAAAGTAAATTCGGGTATTCCATCTGGTCGTCTGCTCATGCGTAGCGCTCCTCGTGTATTTAAACGGCATTATTCCAAAAACGTTTAATTATAAAATGAGACAGGCTGTCTTTCAATACAAATACAAGGACCCCATCCAACCCACAAAATACAACTACAGGTTGTAAAAAAAGATTAACCCTATATCTTTGCCGCGAATTAATCCCCCTACCTATGGATGACAAAGCAAAAGCCCGGGAGGCCCGTATACAGTTTGGTCGTAAACTGGTACTCGAGCGGGCATACCGTGTGATGAGCCTGGAACAATTAGCAGAACGTACCGGTATCTCCACCTCCGTGCTCAGCGCCATAGAAGAGGGTACCACTGATTTTCCGATAGACTATATGCTGCTCATTTTTGATGCGCTTGATATTGATGGAAAAGACTTTTTTACAGATTTCAAATAATTTTTTACCCACCCCATTACCGACACGCCGCAGTAACCAGTCTTAAAAATTGAGAAAATTGCCAGGCAGGAACATCAGGAATTGGTCAGGCGCACCATTTACAAAAAAGCGCTGATCCATACCGGCTAATGACATAGCCCCCCCTCCTTCGTAGTCCCCTCCTGACCATATCTGCTACCTAATCTTAGCCCATTTTTCCAACAGCTTAAAAAATAGTCCTACTCCGAGTCGGAGTACCTCGGAGCATTTTGGGAGTCCGCTTTGGGAGTTTTGTATCGCCGCCGCAGCAATGGGGCTGCGGTCAAAACTACCGCTTATGTTTCACCAAATCTCATGGGCAACCTATGGCACCGGCGTATTACTGACGGCCGCCATCTATTATGCCATCATCGGGCTGACTTTCTACAAGACCGGGCTCCGCAACCTTTTCAACAGGCTCCGGGGCAGAACCCGCCCCCATACCAATCTTTCTGCCGGGGACCTTCCTTTGCCGGATTACAGTATCGTGGGCCCGACCCGGACAGACGATGTGGATTATGTCCCCCAGGACGAACTGGTTTTCGGGCCCGCTGAGGGCGCAGACGAAGATCCATCGTCATCATCACCTTCCGGCACTCCCACATCGGACATTGAACTGCCTGAGGCTTATTCCGGGATGATCGCTGAAGTAAAAACATTGGTCAGGGTCGTCAACGAATCCGGGGAACCCAAAGAAAATTTTGAGCTGCTTTTCCGGCTGATCGTCGGAAAATACCCGGAACTGGCCGGTTCTGCTGCGGAACAGCTGGTCAACGACTACCTCCTGAGCGAGGGCGTGGCAGAGCTCCCCTTTCCCCTTAACGAACAGGAACTAAAAACACTATGGTTGAACGAAGATAAACTGCAAACCACATGAAAACGAACATCTTAAAATCCATTTCCCTGCGAAGGACAAAACTTTTCAAAGCAGTAACGGCCCTCATTAGCCTTATTATTCTTACCATCCGGGATGCATCCGCTCAGGATGGTAACGCGGGGATCAACGAGGCTACCACACAAGTGAAAAGCTATTTCGATACCGGCACCAACCTGATGTACGCGATCGGGGCGATCGTAGGTCTTGTGGGGGCGATCAAGGTATTCAAAAAATGGAATGACGGTGAGCACGACACCGGTAAAGTGGCCTCCAGCTGGTTCGGCAGCTGCATTTTTCTGGTCGTGGTCGCTACCGTGCTCAAATCATTTTTCGGGGTCTGAGCCCAGTAATGATACAACAACTGGTCTAAAACAATTCATAAAATTATGGCAATCTATCAGATCAACAAGGGCATTAACCGCCCTATCGAATTCAAAGGGCTGAAAGCCCAGTATATCGGTTACCTCGGCGGGGGCCTGGTTTGCCTGCTGGTACTCTTCGCCGTGCTTTACATTGCCGGTATCCCGGTTTTACTTTGTGTACTGGTCATCGCAGCCCTGGGCAGCGCATTGTTTATGCAGGTTTACCGCCTGAGCCACCGTTACGGGGAGTTCGGGCTCATGAAGCGTGCCGCCAGGCGCTACCTGCCCGGGTATCTGAAATTCCGTTCCAGAAAATTGTTTAATCATTTATCACGTTGATCATGGCCATATTCAGCAGCGCAGAACAGGTTTTCCCGATCTTCAAAGTCGAACACGGCTGCATGGTATCCATGTACGGGGACCTGACCATAGCCTACGAGCTTTCCCTGCCCGAGATCTTCACGCTTTCGGAAGACGATTACGAAACCTACCACCAGGCCTGGATCAAGGCGGTCAGGCTCCTGCCCCGGAACTGTATCCTGCACAAGCAGGACATCTTTGTCCGGAAAACCTATCAAGGCGAGCAGGGCCTTCCCGCAAATTTCCTGACGGAAGCAGCGAACAGGCATTTCAGCGGCCGTTCTTTTCCCGGTCATACCTGCTACCTCATGCTGACCCAAAAGGCAGCGGACCGCAAACAGGCCAGTACGGCTTTTTCGGGGATCATGCGTAAGAACATCTCCCCTAAACAGGTGACCGACGAACGGATGCTTCCGGAATTCCTGGAAAAGGCGGGACAGTTCGAACGGATCCTGTCCGACAGCGGTTTCCTCAGGCTTGAACGGCTCAACGATGAGCAGATCACCGGCACCCGTTTAAAGGCCGGCCTGCTGGAGCAATATTGCTTCCTGACCGGTCCGGACGAAAAGCCCATCATTAAAGATGTGCATCTGAAGGACAGGCTGCAGATCGGTGACCAGCATGCCCTATTGTTTACCCTTGCCGATGCCGAAGACCTGCCGGGCCTATGTGGCAGCAGGATCAATTATGATAAATACGGTACCGATAAAACAAAATTCCCGGTCGGCTTCGCGACACAGCTCAACCTGCTGCTGGACTGCAACCACATCTACAACCAATACCTGTTTACAGGGGATCCGGCGAAAACGCTGAAACAGCTGGAAGCCAGGAAGCTCAGGCTGCAGTCCCTGTCGGCCTACAGCAGGGAAAACGCTATAGGGCGCGATGCTACCGACGCTTTTCTGAACGAAGCTATCGGCCAGCAGCGGCTACCGGTCAGGGCTCATTTCAATGTACTGGCCTGGACGGACAGCAAAGCGGAACTACAGGACATCAAAAACAGGGTGGGATCTTCCATGGCGCAGATCGGTGCGAGCAGCAGGCTGGAATCCGACGGTGCCGCGCAGATCTGGTGGGCAGGGATCCCGGGCAACGCCGCCGACTTCCCGATGAACGACACTTTTGATACTTTCCTGGAGCAGGGCACCTGTTTCCTCAACCTGGAGAGCAATTACCGCAGCGACCCTCCTGATCAGGGTATCCGGTTCTGCGACAGGCTGAGCAGCAAACCGGTCTTTATCGATCTCTTCGACGCGCCGCGAAAGGCAGGTATCACCTCCAACATGGGCATGCTGGTCTGCGGCACCTCGGGCGGCGGAAAGAGCATGACGGTCAACCATATCCTCCGCACGCTTTATGACCAGGGCGCACATTGCGTGACCGTGGATATCGGCGGCAGCTACAAAGGGCTTTGCAGCCTGGTTGGCGGTTATTATTTCACGTATGAAGAAGATCACCCGATCCGGTTCAACCCTTTCCATTTGCCCGAAGGTCAATTGCTCGATACCGAAAAAAAAGAAACCCTGAAAGCCCTGCTGGTCACGCTCTGGAAACAGGAAAATGAAAGCTTCATCCGCAGCGAATATGTCGCGCTTTCGAACGCCCTGCAGGGTTATTACCAATACCTGCAGCAGCACCCTGATATTTTCGCCTGCTTTGACACTTTTTATGATTACCTGGAAAGCGGCTACCGGAAAACGTTGAGGGACCAGAACGTAAAGGACAAGGATTTCGATATCGACAATTTCCTGTACGTATTGCGCCCTTATTACCGGGGCGGCGAATTCGACTACCTGCTGAACGCATCGGAAAACCTCAACTTGCTGGAGCAGCGCTTCGTCGTGATCGAGCTGGATTCGATCAAGGACCATCCCATTCTCTTCCCGGTAGCGACCTTACTGACCATGGAAATGTTCCTCTCCAAAATGCGCAAGCTGAAAGGCATCCGGAAAGTGCTGACCATAGACGAAGCCTGGAAAGCCATTGCCAATTCCGGCATGGCGGGCTTTATCCAGTATGCCTTTAAGACCATGCGGAAGTTCAACGGCATCCCCAACGTGGTCACCCAGGAACTCGACGACCTGATCAGCTCCCCTATTATCAAAGATGCCATTATCAATAACGCGCATATCAAGATCCTGATGGACATGCGCGGTTTCATTAACAAGTTCGACAAGCTCCAGGACGTGCTGGGCATGCCGGATAAAGGAAAAACGCAGGTACTGTCGGTCAATAAAGACAACCGGGAGGTCTACATCGACCTCGGCGGGCAGGTCATGAAAGTTTTTAAAAACGAACTGTCCCCCGAGGAATACTGGGCATATACCACAGAAGGCCGGGAACGGGTGCTGGTGGAGGAATACGCCCAAAAATACGGCAGTGTCGAAAAAGGCATCGAAGCCTTGCTCAAAGACCTAAAAAACAATTCGCTTAACCCAATAACACAACAGCTATGAACAATTTAAAAACAGCAGTCCTTGGCTGCATGGCCCTGACCGTGGCCGCCTGTCAATCCACCAGTGACCATGCTGTTACGGGCGTTTACGCTACCCGCTACGAAAATGAGTACGCCACCGGTAATGACACGATCATAGTCACCGCCTACAACCGATCAGCCCGTACCTACGAGATCGAAAAGCGGACCGGGTACCAGAAGATCCGTCACGGCAAGATCCTCCCAAAGGAATATGTGCACAAAAAATGGATGGCGCAATATGATCCTGAAAATCAGGTGCTCCAGGAAACCGTATTCGGCAGGCAGTTATTTCTGAACCCGGGCAAAAAAGAACTGACGATGGGCGGAACCCATTACCGGCGCGTGGAGTGATCAAGGGCCAGTCATCATTAAAAAAGGAAGGAGTTCATCATGAAAAAAACGGGAATCATCTTGATCGTAACACTCGGCTTTTCACTGCTCTCGCTGCAACCAGAAAAGGCGCAGGCGCAGATTGTCGCCGCGAATATCATCAAACTGACGGTGACCAAAGTCATCAGGGCCATTGACCTGAAAGTGCAGCGGCTGCAGAACAATACGATCTGGCTGCAGAATGCCCAGAAAGTATTGGAAAACCAGCTTTCGAAGCTGAGGCTTTCCGAGATCTCCGGCTGGTCCGGCAGCCAGCAGCAACTGTTCAGCGGTTATTACGACGAGCTCTGGAAGATCAAAGCCGGCATCGCCTATTACCAGCGGATCAAAGACCTGACCGCCACCCAAGTGGCCATGGTTGGAGAATACCAAAAAGCCTGGTCGCTGCTCCGGCAGGACAACCATTTCAATGCCGGTGAGATCAGCCGCATGGAAGCCGTTTACAGTGGCATCCTGTCTGCCAGCCTCAAGAACCTTGATCAGCTGCTGTTGATCATCAGCAGTGACCGTACGCAGATGACGGACGAACAGCGGCTGGAGCTGATCAACCGGGCCGGCGACCGGCTCGATGAGAATTATAACGACCTGCGCAGGTTCAGTTCAGAAAACAAAATGCTCAGCCTGCAGCGCAGCAGGGACCTGGGCGATACTCAAACTATAAAAGCATTGTATGGCATCGATTAAACAGATCAGGCATAAAGCAGGCAGGCTTGGGCAAAGGGCGCGGGCGCTGCTCCTCTTTTCATTCGTTACCGCCATCGCTTCCGGCATGGCGGCTGAAGCGAAAGCACAGAGCTTCGCGGAATGGTTCCGGCAAAACAGCACGCAAAAAAAGTACCTGCTGCAACAGATCGCCGCGCTTCAGGTTTACGCGGGTTACCTGAAACAGGGTTACAGCATCGCCCGCGGCGGGCTGGGCACTATTTCCGGCTCCCTCACTGCTGAAAACCTTTTGCATGGCGGCTATTATAACCGCCTGGCCATTCCGGGACAGGTTGTTAAAGACAACCCGCAGGTTGAAGAGATCCTGGTTTGGCAGCAGGATATCCTCGCATTGCTGACAGGCACCGGACAAGTCCAGGGTTTAACCCCGGCCGAAAAGGATTATTTATCCGGGGTACGCTCAGCCGTCCTGAAAGACTGTGACCTGCAGCTAACAACGCTTCAGACGGTCACCGCGGATGGGCAAGCACAGATGAGCGATGCCGAAAGGCTGGCCGCGATCGCCAGGATCCATTCGGCCATGCAGGACAATTACCATTTCGCCGCCTCCCTTTCCGCCCAGGTCAGATCTTACACATTACAAAAGGCCATGGAACACGACGATGCATCGACAACCAGGGCGCTTTATCATATTAAATGAACCAGTTATGAACAGATCAATAAAAACACTGGCGCTCGCCTTCATCCTGGCAGCAGCCCTGTTAAAACCAGGAACCATAAAAGCCCAGGAGCAGGAAATGCAGCAGTTACTGCTGGATATCGAAAAGCTGACGCAGATGAAAAGTATCCTTTCGGATATGAAAACCGGTTACCAAATCTACCAGCAGGGCTACGGGACGATCTCCGCCCTCTCCAAGGGCAACTTCGACCTCCACAGCCTTTACCTCAGCGGCCTGCTCGCGGTCAGCCCCGCGGTAAGGAATTACGGCCGGGTCGCGGAGATCCTGCTGATGCAGTCCCGACTGGTCAGCGAGTACAAAGAAAAGAGCGGCTTGTTCCGGAAAAGCGGCAGTTTCTCCATCAGCGAGCTCAACTACATGGGCACGGTTTACGCCCGGCTGGTCTCCGAAACCCTGAACGATCTGGAGGAACTGACGAACATCGTCACGGCGGGCAAGCTGCGGATGTCCGACGCCGAGCGTATCCGGGGGATCGACCGGATCTATTCGGCCAGCTCCGACAAGCTCGGGTTTCTCCGCTCCTTTAACGACCAGGGGATCATTCTCTCCCTTCAGCGGACAAAGGAGGCGGGCGACACCCGCTCGCTCAAACAACTTTACGGCCTGAACAACTAACTCCAATCTTATGAAAAACAAACGGACGATTACCGCTTTGACAGCGGTGACAGGGATGATCTTTCCCCTGTGTTCCCACGCGGAAGGGCTCGCGGACGACATTCACGGCCTGCAGGGCACGCTCGACGGCGTTTATCAGGACATGCTGCCGCTCTGCGGCCAGCTGATCGGCATAGGTCAGGGCATCGCGGGATTTGGCGCTTTATGGTACATTGCTGCCCGGGTCTACCGGCAGATCGCCAGCGCGGAACCTATCGACTTTTATCCATTGCTCCGGCCCTTCGCCCTGGGGCTGGCCATTTTGCTTTTCCCCGTGGTGATCGCCGTGATCAACGGCGTGATGCAGCCAACAGTCAGCGCTACCGGCAGCATGGTGCAAAACTCGGACGCGGCCATCGCCCGGCTGCTGAAAGCCAAAGAGGATGCCATCAAAAAGACGAACTCATGGCAGATGTACCAGGGCGAAGATGGCAGCGGCGACCGGCAGAAGTGGTATAAATATACCCATCCCGACGATCAGACCGGTAACAATGAGGGCATGTTCGAGAGTATCGGCAACGATCTCAAATTTACCATGGCCAAGGCCTCCTATAATTTCCGCAACACGATCAAACAGTGGATGTCAGAGATCCTCCAGGTCTGTTACGAGGCAGCTGCGCTCTGCATCAACACCATCCGTACTTTCTTCCTCATCGTGCTGGCCATATTGGGTCCGCTCGTCTTCGGGCTGTCCGTCTTCGATGGTTTCCAGCATGTACTGACCTCCTGGCTGGCTAAATACCTCAACGTATTTCTCTGGCTGCCGGTGGCCAATATATTCGGCGCGATCATCGGCAAAGTGCAGGAAAACATGCTGAAGCTGGATATTTCACAGGTACAGGACACCGGCGATACCTTCTTCAGCTCGACCGATACGGCCTACCTGATCTTCCTGATCATCGGGATCATCGGCTATTTCACGGTGCCCGGCGTGGCCAATTACATCATCAGCCCGGGTGGCAGCCACGGCCTGCTGCATAAGGTCAACACCATGGTCATCAACGCCGGAAATACAACGATCCAGGCCGGTTCGGCTACCGGGGCAAGGATGCAGCAGGGCGCGACCAACCTTGTTAACGCCCCCGGCGATTTTATGAAAGGTTACAACAGCCCAGGACAAGAAGGACAAAAGGGTAATTACGAAGAGAAAAAGCTGTCGGGCCGCTAAGTTATTTATTGACCATCAAACCGAAAGACTATGTTCACCCATCTCAAAAATATCGACACCGCATTCAAACACATCAGGCAGTTCAGTATCTGGCTGACCGTCGCCAACCTGTTGTCAATTCTGTTCTTTATATACAAAAGTGGCCTGGCCGGCGCGGAAGCCCGCAACCGGGTGTATATCCTCCATAACGGAAGGCTGCTGGAAGCAGGCGCATCAGAGCGCAGGGCCAACCTCCCTGTGGAACTGCGGGACCATATCAAGAACTTCCATGAGGCCTTTTTCGACCTAAGCCCCGACGATAAAGCCATCCAGACCAATGTGACCCGGTCGCTCTACCTGGCTGACGAATCGGCCAAGCGGGAATATGACAACCTCCGGGAATCCGGCTACTACAATAACCTGATCTCCGCGAATATCTCGCAGGAACTGACGGTTGACAGCACCAGACTGGAGGGCAACAACTGGCCTTTTTCCTTTACCTGTTATGCCACGGAGAAACTGGTGAGGTCCAGCGGCACGGCCTATCGCCGGCTGGTCACCCGCGGACAGGTACGGAATATCAGCATCCAGACGGACAACAATCCTCATGGCTTTCTCATTCAGAACTGGGAAATATTATCCAACCGGGACACAACCCTTCAAACACACTGATATGTTCAACTTCAAAAAGGATATACAAACCGAAACGGTCACCGGGGGCATCGCCGCAGGGATCGCTGAACAGATCCTCAGCCAGCAGCGCCGGATCGCTGCAAAATTGAACTGGTGGGCCGGCCGTTACCGGGCTGACAAACAGAAAAAGTTATTATGGCTGTTCTGCACCCTGTTCATGCTCGCCCTGACCACCAGCCTGCTCCTCACCATCCGGATGATCAAGCTGCCAAAACAGGATGGTCACTACCTGCCCGGACACATCGGCCGGGCTTCAGACATCCCGGGAGCAGTTGCGCCCCACAGGCCATTAACCGATTCATCGACTTTTAAAAAATAAACGTTATGGAAAATCAAACCAAGCAGACCAGCCAATCCCCTACCCCTGCCGGGTTGCTGAAAAAAAGAAAGTTTTATCTGGCGGTTCCTGTACTGATCCTGCCTTTCCTCACCATGGCCTTCTGGGCGCTTGGCGGCGGAAAAGATACAGGCAGATCCGCGGCGGCACCGTCCAAAGGGCTCAACATGGCCCTGCCATCGGCCCAGTTCAAGGACAAACCCGAAAAAGACAAGATGGCTATTTACCGCTCCGCGGCAAAGGACACATCTTCCGGTGGAAACCGGGTCAGTAAAAGTTTCATCCAGGCGATGGGATTTACCCCAGAGACAGCCGGAACAACGGACAAGGCAAAAACGGCCGCTATCGGCCAGTTTGCATACTCCACCAGCGCCGACCTGCAATCTGACCGGATAACCGCCAAACTTGCCCAGATCAACCGGCAGCTCAGTCAACCTTTCCAGCAAAGCAATTATTCCCCGGCGGCACCTGATCCCCAGGTGAGCAGGCTGGACAAAATGATGAAGCAGTTGAATACGCCTCCCGCCGAAGACCCGGAAATGAAACAACTGGATCAGATGCTCAGCAAGATCCAGGCGATCCAGAACCCGGAGCCTGCTAAGCCGGCCGCAACACCAAAAGAAGAAAATGATTCCGCGTTCAGCGCGATCCCCGCGGTGATCGACGGGAGACAGAAGGTCATCAACGGCGGCACGGTGCGGCTGAAGCTGACCGATACGGTCACGCTGAAAGGGATCTTATTACGTAGCGGCCAGTTGCTTTTCGGGGCCTGCCAGGTCACCAACCAGCGGTTGCTGCTGCATATCCAGAATATACGGATCGGCAAAAGTATCCTGCCGACCGACCTGACCGTTTTCAGCCTGGACGGGATGCCGGGCATACCTGCCCCCGAGGCCGAGCTGGGTGAAGCGGCCGGAAGCGGCGCCGGTAACGCTATTGCCGGTATGCAATTCCTCGGCATGGACCAGTCGCTGGGCACCCAGGCCGCGGCCGGCGGGATCAACGCGGCAAAAGGCCTGTTCAGCAGGAAAGTCAAAAAGATCCGGGTGAAGCTGGACGACAATTTCCCCGTACTACTCCGCGACAACACCCATAAAAAATAAAGCCCATGGAAAGAGCCGTAAACCGCGTCCTTGAAGCCTGGAAGAGCTGGGAGGACAAACAGACGCAGATGGAAAAGGTTGCCGGACCCGGCAAGGAGGAAACTGCCGTGATCCGGCGGTTAAAGCTGGAGCATTTCCAGAAGGCACGGAACCTGTTAGCCGGCACATTACGAAAAGATGAACAGCCTTTCCTGCCGCTGATGAACGCGACCATCAGGAAACTGGAGAAACAGGTCTATCCCAATATCCTGGCCCGGCTGTTCTTCCGGCTGAAAAATTCTTTATTCGATGCTCCCGCGCAGCTCAAAGCCCGTGAAACCGAACGCCGGGAGAACATCGAAAGCCTGAAGGCAGAACTGGTCAAATCCGGCTTTAAAGATTTTGCGGTCAGACTGGAAGAACGGCTCGACCCGCAATCGGCCAGGCATAGCATACCACTGAGCAGCCAGCTGGATCAAAACCGCAGCCTGGACGTTAACCTGATCTTTGAAAAAGATGCCAATGACCAGTTTCAATTCAGGGCCATCGCTGCCACCCTCAAAGATCAGCAGGGAAAACAACCGGAACGGGCATTTCAGTTCCATACGGACGAATGGCCCGGCCTGAAAGCCGCCCACGTAAAAAACCTGCTGGAAGGACGCGCGGTCCGGCAGGATTTTACGGATGTCAGCGGCCGGGCGAACAGCCAATGGCTGGAATTACCGGAAACCGGCACCCAGCTTAAAAGATATACCCAGGATTACGGCTACGACCTGGCGAAATTACTGCACGAGCCCCGGTTCGGTCCGCTTCAAAGCCCAAGCGGCATGGATTCCCTTATCTGGAAGCTGGAACAAGGACATCTGGTTCCGGTCAAATGGGTCCATGCCAATGGCCAGGAATTAGTTTACATCAAAGCGGACCCGGCCGGGGGCGGCGTCAGTATGACCGACAGCATGCAGAAAGCGGTGCGGCCGGAACAACTGAACCAAAAACTGGAAAACCGCCAGGAAAAACAACAGGCGGTCATTAAACAGCTCCACCGGCCACAGGAAATCAAACAGCAAAGAAAAAGAAGCCGGGGAATTAACCATTAAATCACCGCCATGGACAGCAGCGTCAATTTTCAGGAATTAAAGGAAGAGCTCAGGGAGCTGGGATTTTCAGACCCGCGGGTGACCAACCGGATAGGTGAAATGATCTTCCAACAGGACCATTACGGCTGGGCGATGAGCGACCTTGAAAAACATGGACAGGAGGAATCATACTTTATCTTCGATTTCGGGCGCGGCGACGACGGGCGGTTTAACCTTCTTTATTACGCGGGCCACCTGTCGGTGAACGGGGACCTCGGCAACGAGCGGTTCCAGCATTTCCTGCCCGATGTCCCAAGGGAGCAGGCACTCCGGCTCCTGGATGAACGCGCCAAATACCCCGAGCTCGATTTTAACAGCTGCTATACGCCGCTCAGCCTGGAAGAAGTCAGAACCAAGCTGGAAGCCTTTAAATTACCGGTCCCCCTGGAAAAAAAGTTCCAACCCATCATAGCTCAACTGACCCAAACAGGTTTCAATGATCCCAATCTTTTCAGGGCTCTGCAACAAAAGATCGAAGAACGGCAGGAGCGTTTTTACCTTGAATCGCTTTCACCAAGCGGCCGGCATGACATCCTTTTTACGCTCAATTTCGCTCCTGATGCCTCCGGCCAGACCCGCCTGGATAATTATCGCGGCTGTTTCGTATCTCCCGATCCAATTGCCCGGCAAAAGACAGGATCGGAACTTTACCATCCCGCTGTCGGCGAGCATTTCGAAGCCTCCGTCAACAAACAACTCGCCATAACACTGTTGGAAACCCGGCCAACCATAAAATCATCCGGTTATTATTACAACACCCCTCCCCTGACCGATAAACAAGTAACACAACTTTTAAATCAAAATAGTATGAACACACAAAATGTAGAGTTTCTGAAGAAAAGCCTGCTGAACCTGGGGTTCGGCGACAAGGTCAACGACCTATTGGAGAAAAAGATCGAAGCAAAAGAACCGGAGTTCGCCCTGCTGACCAATATGAGCTATAACCAGAAGGATGTGGCCTATGCCCTGCACTTCAAGGCTGGCAGCGAAGGCGACATGTACTTTTTTAACAAGTTCGACGCCGCCCTGAACAGCAAGCCCGATGAAAAACAAAGTTTCTATATCAATAAAGGCAATGGCATTACGGCCAAAGAAGCCTTTAACCTGATGGAAGGGCGCGCGGTACACAAAACACTTTTCAATAAAGAAGATGAAAAATACCAGGCTTGGCTGAAACTTGACGACGACAACCTGTCCCCCGGCGGCAATAAGCTCTTCAAGCGCTGGAACGAAAACTATGGCTTCGATGTGGAAAAAGTGCTTTCCGGTAAAGGCATCAAAGAAATGGCGACTGCCGAAGGACAGGAAGCCCTGATCAAATCCCTAAAAAAAGGAAATGCGCAGCAAGTCACCGTCGAAAGAGACGGCAAAGAGCAAAAATTCTTTGTGACGGCTTCCCCCCAGTTCAAGACCGTGGATGTCTTCGATGCCAAAATGAAAAAGGTCAAACGTGAAGAGCTCCTACAACCGGAACAAAAACAAAGCAGCAGCCAGAAACAGGATAACCAGCAAAAACAAGACAAGCAGCAAAAGGAGGGGCTGCCCGCAAAAAAGCATAAAGGTGTCAAGGTATAAATTCGTCACAAAAGGCTGAATCATTGATTTATGATTCAGCCTCTTTTTTGGAAATGCGCCCAATTGGGCTGCCTTATATCTCTATTATCAACGTTCACTTTTACGTCGACATCAGCGATAATCTCAAAAAACGGATCAAACAGCACTTTGCCGGCATGGGTTCGGTCTGGTCGAAAAGATATCCGCCGCATGAAGTGCTGGAAGTCATAGTGAACGGTTCTTTATTGGTTATCAAGGTCACGCGGGAATATATGAACCGCTACGGAAAAAATCGGGTACGCGGCGAAAAATACTACGGAATGAAATATCACTAAAAACGTCTACGTCCCTTGGCCCGCATAGCCCGGGAGAATCGCTCAAAATTTTCAGGAGAATAATGACTTTCAGAATTTTCGAAATTATTGGATAGCAGCAGCCCGAACGGAATTTGAAAAAAAGAGTTAATGGTCATTCCGCCCGCGTCGATCGCCGCTATACTGGTGGGCGCTAGAGCCATCATTTTTTTTGGTGAATTTTATCGTAGCTCCCTAAGAAAAGTCGTTTTCAAGGAGCCCGCCTTTTCTGTTAAAAAAACGATACGGTTCGTTCGGTGGATATAATTGTCAGCCAGTTGAACCTCCCTGTTCATGTAGTAGCGTTGATAATGTTGCTAACAGCTTGCGATTCCCAATCTTTGTAGTTTACAGGGTCAAGCTCAAATTGCTGCCAGGCCTGGTGAATAAGTCCGATCCAGCTGGATGGATCAGCTTTATAGTCGGTAAATTTGATCGGATCAGCTTCCGTCATCATATCATCCAGCGCATTGGCAACATCATTTTCCCATTTATTTTCATAGAACCCGTAATAATCTTCCGGTGCGTCTAATACCGCAGCAATGGTTTTCCATTCTTTTTCAAGCTCATCTGCTTCCTGGTTAAGGCCTAATTCCCGGCATCTGCGCACGATAAAAAGAATCCGTAAGCGGGTCACGGGATGACTGCTGTTAAATAAATCTTTTTCGGGCCGGTAAAAAGCGGAACGGCCTTGCATGCGCAGGTAAAAACTGAAAGCGCGTGCATAGGTGGCCCCGCCGATCTCTATACCGACAGCATCGCAAAAAAGCTCTTGCAGCCAATCATACCAGGTTTCGACCATTTGCCGGGCTTGTTTGGCATCTGCTTCATAATCGTCGTCATTCTTACGGACTACAGGCATCAAATAACCATTCAATTTCTTTTGGAATTCGCGAACGAGGTCGTCCATCTCAGCGCGGTGGTGCTGATATAAATAATGTCCCAGTTCATGGAAAAAGAGTGGAAGATATAATAAACTCTGCTGGGCAGCAACCGGCAGGTAGTAACTTACTGGAAAATCAACGGTTGGAAAAATGGCGAAATCACCGTCTAGTACAAAAAATGGTTTTTGCGCGGTTTGTGCATGTGCGCTATGAAGCCAGTGCAGCAGTTTCAACGTCAAGGCGTCATTCCGGTGTGTACGGTACAAACCTGGTAAATAGCGGCTATCGAGGACGCGAAACGTTTGCTGCAGGCTCGAAAATTCGTTAAAAATATCGACGTATATGCTTTCCTCCTCCAAATCTGTCAGGAAGGCCAGTCTTTGCAGTTCAGCCCGAATTTCAGTGTAATACAACGACAGCCAGGATTGAAAAAGACCTAATTCCGCCGGAACGCTTTTCGCCGATACGATTGCGATGGTCGCATCGAGTTCCCGCGAGAAGTCGCTGATAGAATGTGTAAGTATACGTTTCATTATAATTCGCCGATCAGTTCGCGGGTATCAGAAGATAGATGATCTTCTAAAAGTGAACGAAACTCAGTTAATGATTCGATGAGTTTAGCCATATCATCACCCGTCGGTGCGTCCAGCATGGCCAGTACGAGGTTAGGGTCTTTCCTGAATAAAGCCGACCGGTAACGGCTGCTGCGGTTTTTTGCTTCGGCAAATTTGTGCACTAAATTACGATAACGGCCGTCAACTCCGGTGAGGGCACTTGCATCCTGTTCATTGGTACTCACCAGCGTACTCAGTTTGCTCAAAAAAGCTTTAACGGTTGACTTGGCAAGTTGTATATCTTCTGCCGGCTGCTGATCGTTAATGCCTTTTTGAGTAAGTTTTAAATGGATCAATAACTTATTGAGCCTTTCCAGGATACTTTGTCCCCGTTCAAAACTTTGTATAGCTAATTGCTTGGTTTCCATAAGATGTTTATTTGATGCGTTGTACTTCCTGTCCGGCTTTATCTTGTAATTCATCGTCGGCACGCTTGGCGCAGTAGGTCAGTCTTTGGGCTACTCCCGGGCTGGCATAATTCATTTGCGAAGTGACGAAGATATCCTGAAGTACTTTTTTAAGGTCGGCTTTCGTGTATTTATTTTTGATCAATAAAGGTGAAGCAGTACCTTGATGGAGCGTACCGTGTCCAGTCGTTGCCAGTACCACCGTGGTACGGTCGATACTGAACCAGCTGCCTTCAAGCGCATTCTGAATTTCGCCGCTCTCGAGTTCCCAAATACGTACTTCCTTAAGAGTCGATTTACGGTATTCCACGAAATCAAATCGGAATGCCTGGGGAAAAACGGCTTCTGCTTGAAGTTCGGCGATCGCTTCTTGGATCGCACTGAACTCACGGTCGCAATCTTTGCCGTCTCTTAAAACCAGCAGGGATTGTAAGCCATTTTGTTTGATCGTATCCTTGTGAAGCTGAAAGAGCTCTTTAAAATACTTTTTCAAAAATACCGGATTAATCGTTTCTTGCTGCTTTGGATCTGTTTTTCTTTTGACTTGTGCGGTCGAGTTCGGTACGCTCATCTGCTGTCCGAAAATCAGTAAAGAAAGCGCCAAATGCGTATGCCTGCTGCTTACATCGATCATCAGGTGCATGTCGTAATTCAGCTTAGTGTCCGGTACATAAGGCAGACAGCCGAGCTGCTCCAGTACATCATAAGTGATCAAATCAACATACGCGTTCCAGTTTCTTTCACCGTTCTTATTCCGGCCATCCTTAAACGCGCTATACCCTCTGTATTTACGGCGCAGTTCCTGCTCCGTTAATCTTTTGACTTTCCAATCGGGTAAACCATGTCGGATTAGGTAATAGTTTGCTGATTCATTGTTATCAAAGGTAAAAACGGCCATGCCTGCTTTTCTGTAATTTCGTTTCAGTTCTACCGTAGCCTGCTCCAGGTTGGTGTATTGGTCGACCAGCGGCTGTACTTTGATACCGGTAAGTTTAGCGACCTTTTCGCAGACATCATCCGATAATTTCTCGCTGGCCTTTGCATCAACGCTTTGTGTAAATAAAAAATGAATATCCCTGGCCATTCCCGGCGGCACATAAAAACAGCCACATTCCTCCAGCATCCGTTTGCGATTCCTGAAATGATCTTTGTAATGGCGAGTAGTTTGTTCAGCGGGTGCCGGCAGCAAACGGTTATCACCAAATCGCAAACCAGGCAGCTGCAATGTGCCACAGTTGTCCGGTTTAGGTGCAAAAAATCCCGGTTTCACGCTGGCAAAATAAGCGCCGAAAGGTTTACTCCCTAGTTCCGACCAAAGTTTGGTCAGCAATTCCTCTCTTAAGGCTGGCTCGATCTTATCCACCTGGCTCATGTCATGATCCAAAGCTTCGTTAGTAACCCGAAGATACAGACGGTTGGCCGGTACGGGTACCGGCGCGCTATCTTCAGTCCCTGGAAAGGAAACCATCGCAACCCGGTCGTTTTGGCCTACGTCAAAGCCGGGGTATTTCTTTTGGTAATAATCCCAGGCGTTTTGGTAAGTCAGTCCGTCGATCTTTAGTTTGCGGGTGGTCGCCAAGGTAACATCGCCCATATATTTGGTAAAATAACATTTGACACGGCCATTCGGGCCTTCGTAATACAGCGTACCTTTATTCTCACCATACCGGCCGGACAAGGTATAAAAACGGTTGGTCATTTTGGACGAAAAATAATCATCCACGGTCATGCTGGTAAAGAAGGCCGTACCCACATTGATCGCAATACCGAGGCCTTCATTTTCAAGCAGGACTTCCGCAACTTCATATTTGCGGTAAGCTTCGATGTCAGCAACGTGTTCAGAGCCAGTCAAAAAATCATTCTTCAAAAACGGGACCTGTTCATAAAAGATACGCGGGCTGTCCAACCGCCAAAAATTCGCATTAGCCGAAAGATTTAACAGTAATCCTTTTTTATAAAGATCGGCCATGAGTTGCGCATGATTCGCATCGTTGAGTGACAAGGCGATGTTTCCATTTAGCGGTTTGAGTTCGATCACCCAATTATCGACTTCGAATTCCTTACGCGGTATGCGATCATGGCATTCTGTTAAAATACCTTTGACCTGTCCGTGCTGCATATAGGGTACTGCGGCGATACGAAAGGTTTTGCCGATATAGGTACAAAGACGCTGGGCCTTTTCTTTGGTCAGTTCATCCGTATCTATTTCATATTGCTTGACGATCAGCCTTAAATTTGCACTGTGACAGACCACTTTGATATTCGTTCCTTTACTCATAACTCAATTTTTACTGCATATTTCTTGAAAAGCGCATTGCGCGCATACTTTTGGCTGGCTGCAGGCGCTGAAGGCTTCCCGGTTCGCGGCATCACCAAATCCTTCCATTTCTGTTAATAGTTCAATATCCTGCAAGATCCGGGCTTTGGCACGGCGCAGTTCCTGGGCGGAAAACAACAAGGGTTCAGCAATGCCTTCGGTTAAAAAGGCTTTAAATAAGCTGATCGACTCCAAGGGAACTCCTAGTTCTTCATGGGCCCATAGTGCGTAAGTCAGCAACTGCAGACTGCTTTCTTCCGAATCATTTTCTCCTGTTTTCCAATCGACGATCACCCAATTATCTGCTGAAGGATATATTAAGTCTATAGCGCCTTCTACCAGAATGCCTTCATAGTCCAGACTAATCTTGCGTTCGATCAGGCTGTTTTCATGCAGTGCCCCATTCCGAAAACCCTGAAAGTCAGGTAAATTATAAAACTGCGTTAAGCTCAAGCGCATTTTTTCCCGCAAGGTATCTTTCAAAATCACAGCCGTAACCGTTCCATAAAACAACTCCTGTATGATCGCCGGAGCGCGGTGATCGTATTCCCGGGTTACGCCCGCAGTAATATCGGCACTGTGTTGTATAGCATTGTCCAGCAACATATTCGCAAAACTGATCACCTGTGATAATTTCCAGTTTTGTCCATCTTTGGCGTTCATCAGGTAAGCCCGGATCGCCTTGTGAACAATTTCCCCGGCGACCAGATGTCCTGCTGATAGCTGTTTTAGAAATTGTATCCGTTCTTTTTGGGGTTCCGAGGCAGCTTTTCGTTTGCTGCCACCGAAATAGTGATAGTAGCCCAGGCGCGGACATGCCGCAAAGGTACCCAGCCTGGAGAAAGACCAGCGCATCTTTAGCGCTTTCACAGTCACATTACCAAAAAGATCGATCTGGTCCATTATCTTAACTTTTTTAAATTGGTGATCATCCGGTCCCACTCATGGTCGGTGAGCCGCATATCTTTAATTTCATTCATAAACTTGATTGCCGATGGACTGGAGGTGATCGCATCACTCAGTTCACCGGTCAGCTTACCCGATTTTGACAACAATAATTCGGTTGAGACCTGCAGTACTTCGCATATCTTTTGAATCGTATCGGCCGATGGCGGTGACATGCGGTCATTCTCTACTTTGCTGATATAGGAAAAATCAATCCCTACCTTGTCTGCCAACTCACGCTGACTGATACCTTTTTCTCGCCTTATAGCTTTCAATAACTGTCCAAAAGTCTGATCCATAAACAAATATACAAATGTTGAGTTGAATGTCAACATCTATTTTAAAAAAAGTTTTTTTCTTTACTTTGTGCTGAACCTTAATCCTTCAAAGTTTGAAAAAAGCTACGCCAGCCGATCTTGGCAGATTCACCTCCCAAACCATCAATCATTCGAAACATATTTATTTCCCGCCACCAGAAAGCGTCATTATTGAATTAATGGAAACCTTATATTTTGCCAGTATGCAAAGCGAAGAGGGAGAACTGATCAAAGTCAATGTTACTTTTCTAGATCCGGAGGCTCCCAAAGGAGATTCCCGGGTTAAGGAGCCATTGGACAACTGGAAGTTAAGCCGGTTTGAGAAACCCATCCCCATGGAGATCAAGAATGTGGTGAAATTATCCAAAGCAGCCGATCCCTGGAGTAGTTCACTGGCCGTATATTTTGATGCGGAAGAAAAGCCTTGGATCATGGGTCTGGTTGACCAGGCTGTTCACATTCAGCGTTTTTTTAATCATGAGGACCGCAATAAACCTGCTTTACCGGGCGTATTTCAAGTGCAGGTCACCGGTGTAGGTATCATGTCCGTAATTTTCGACTATGAATTAATCGCAACTATCCGGCAAAATGTCCTGGTCACCCGGTTTTCCGATGTGTTGAAGTATGGGCAAATATCACGAGCCATCCTGGCTGACACGATGCCATTGAAAAAAAGACTCGCGAAATATATGCGGAAAAACTTTAATCGTACCAATTTCAAGGAATGGGAAAGAGAGATCGAAAATACGTGGCGAGATACCATTTCACGGATATTGATACAAATCCGCAACTATCATCATGGCGGTGCGGTCTTGATCACTGATCAAACGGACGGCTTAGATGTTAAATATAAAATGCCTTATCCGCGGCTTGCCCAAGCTATACGGCACGCGCTGGAATGGTCGATGGGGTCCGCAATGTATAATCAGGATTTTTTACAATATCCGGACGAACCCATCGATCAGGATACGTTTTTTGAAAGCGAGCTGACTAAACACCAACTCAATACGGCCGGCAACGAATTAAAAGGTGCTATCCGGTTTTTAGCATCGCAAAGCTGTGTAGACGGGCTGGTTTTGTTAAATCATCAACTGGAAGGCATCGGTTTTGGCGTGGTGATCTCCGAGATTGCCTTGCCGGACTTCGTCTACCATTCCGAAAACAATGAAGCCAAACCTGGTAAACTGATACCCCGCGCACCAGATACGCTGGGCACCCGCCATCGTTCCATGATGTCCTTTTGCTGGAAGGATCCGCAGGCGATCGGTTTCGTTGTTTCCCAAGATGGGGATATCCGTGCATTCAAAAGAGTGGATGATCAGCTCGTTATGTGGGAAAACATCAAAACGCAAAAGTACCTAAAAAGCAAAAACATTCTGAATGATAAAATTCCTGTAATTTTATAGTTTACTTAAATTATGGACTTACCTTATCAGGAAGATTTGCCGGTGCATTTGCTGGCGGGGTGCTTTAATAATACTTCGGCGACGTATAAGTTTTATTGGTTTTTGGCTGTGCTGGGGCGTATGGAACAGGGTGAGGTTATTATTCAGAAGCGTGATCTGTTCGCGGAGATGGTGGCTCATGCCTGGTATACCGTGAATTATTTCAGGGTGTCGTTCGGGAAGCAGGATAAGTTGCAGGAGGCGGTACAATCTGTTAAGGCCCTGGAAAACCTCACTATCGACGCAGATCGCAATTATATTTTCAAAACTTTATCGGGTTCGGCGAACCGGTCGACACTGAAGGAGCTGCGCTATTTTAATGGTGAGGTGCCGCATCGTTTTTTGAGCCCCTGGTTCCGGGCGGCGGATGTGCAGGCAGCTTATGCGGCTTCACAGCGGTTCGAGCGTGATTGTTTATATGCGCTGTACGCGGATCATATCGAGATCAATCCGGTTTGGGTGGATTACCTGAGGCGTCATGCGGGTATTTTGCGGAGCTTTTGTTATTGGAACCTGGCGGTGTATCTACAGGCGAAGAACCCGAACGTGCCGGATATTCCGAGTAAGCTGATCAAGCTGCCGGTACGGAAGGCGCTGACGGAGCAGCGGAAGTTCTGGGACATCGTGCTTGCTGAACTGGGTGGTGTGAATTGTATCTATACCAACAGGAAGCTCGCGGTCGGGGATTATGCGGTCGAACATTTTTTGCCTTATGCGTTCGTATCGCATGACCTGATGTGGAACTTGATTCCGGCCGACCGGTCTTTCAATAGTTGGAAAAGCGATAAGCTGCCGCCTCTGGAAACTTATTTTGAGCCATATTTCAATTTGCAGCAAACCGCTTTAGAAGTGATCCGTTTCAAAGTACCGAAACATAAACTTTTGGAAGACTACCTGACTATAGTCCCGGATGTCGCATTATTTGACCGGCAAAGGGTTTATGAACAATTGCAGCCGATGGCGACGATCGCCAGGAACAACGGCTTTGAATTACTAACAGCAACTGCTTTCTGATGGCTTATCAACGTTCGATAGATTTAGCCTATGACCGGGACACCGGTGAATGTTACGATGCCGCAACAGCATTTCGGGTTGCTAAGGAGGCTTATGAGCTTCGCAAGCGCTATAACTCCGGAGAGTTGAAGCTGGGGTGTTATGGCTGTGACCAGCCTTTACTCATATCCGATAGTAAAAACGACCATGTGCATTTCAAGCATTTTCCCAATGCCGAGGATTGTCCATTGAAGGATGGGAAAATGAGCGAGGAAGAGGTGCAGGATCTTACCAGTATCATCCGGGCGCACGAACGGCCAAGACATATTTTCCTGAAAAACCGGATCGCTGAATTATTAAGGCAAACTAATGGTGTCGATGCAGACTCGGTAATTGCGGATACGCGCTTCTTTTTTAATGACCTGGAGAAGCGACGGCCGGATGTTTATGGTGTTTACCAAGGCAAGGAAATGGCCTTTGAGATACAGCTTTCCCAATTATCGCAAAAGTATCTTTTGGGCCGGCACAATTTTTACAAAAGCTCGGGTATCTATTTGGTCTGGATCCTGGATGACTTCGATGTGTATGGCCAGTCGACCATGGAGCGGGATATCAAATATCTGACCCCCTCTCAAAATTTTTTCAAGTTGGATGAAACAGCGACGGAGTTCAGGTTGACGTGTACCTATAAATCACCGTTCATATCAGAGAAAGACCGGGTCATCGCGCCCTGGAAAACAAAATCCTTGAGTTTGGCACAGGTGCAGTTTGATCCTGTACAATTTCAAATATATTACTTGAATTATAAGGAAAAACTAAAAGAAACCGAGCGGCTGTTGGAAGAACAGCTCGAAGCCCAAAAGCAAAGGGACCTGGACGCATGGAATGAGGATAGGCGACGACAGGCCGTGAAGGATGTCGACGAGGTGATGCGAAAAATGAAATTCTACAAAAGCAGTAACTGGAACTTTTACAAGTTTGATGAAGAATTAAATAAGTTATCCCAGGTCGGCTTAGAGGTTTTAAACGCCCGGCTTCGTTTTGCTGATCAACGGGTACAGGGCAAAAGTTTAATCAATCATTATGTCGCGAATGCCGTAGCGGGGCAACATTCTTTTATCCATTATTTATTACGTGATGACCGCATCACTTACGACTGCAATATCAGCGATGATGACGGGACCACTACCCTACAGCACATTTTTAACAATGAGCATTTACGCTATCGCCAGCCTTTGATCAAAAGTTTGTTCAAGCGGGCTTACCAACTGACGGAGGCCGATGTACAGGCGCTGCAAACACTGAACCTGGATGAAAAAGAAAAGGATCAGGAACTACAGATCATGAAATGGTGCTACCAGCTTAAAAATAAAGCCCTGGTGGATGCTATTTACCAGCACATGACTCTTCTATTTGTGATAGAAACCGCCAAAAGGCAACAAATGATCGGGTCTAACTACCGGGACTGGATCAGCTTTGGCGTCCAGGCCGTCCTCAAACACAAGCAATTTTATGTGTACGTCGAAAGAGCTTTCAAACGATACGGTCTTTGGGAAATTATCGAAGCGCACGATAAACACCAAAGTTTTCAAAAGCAAATTGCGAAACTGCAAGCTAACCCGCCAGAGCAGGATGTTACGCTGGTCTATCCCTTGATGTATGAATTATATCATGACATTGCCTGATAATTTTAGCTAATAAATTTAGTATATTTAATCATGGCTTTAGAAAGATTATTTGAACTGATTAGGAAAGAAGACGTGGTTTTGTTTTGCGGTGCCGGAATGTCCATGTATGCGGGCTATCCCTCCGGATACCAACTTTCGCAATTGATCTACGCACAATTGACGGATGCCGAGTCTCAAGAGATCGGAAAAGGATTAACATTGCCGGACCTCACCGAGGAACTCGTGAATTTGCGCATGAGCCGTAATTCATTGATCACCCTGTTAAAAGGCATTTATGATAAAGCCCCGGCTGATCTCAGCCTTCATGCCAAATTAGCCGGTATCCCACATATTCAAACCATCATTACCACCAATTATGACCGACTTTTTGAACTGGCTTACTGCGAAAACTGCAATTTGATCAGATCTTCGGTTGACTTACCCTACATCAGGAAAGATCAGCCGGAGATTTTCAAGATACATGGTGACCTATCTGCACCGGACAGTGTTCTGATCACCAAAACCGATTATACGCGCTTTTTCGATTCGCAAAAAGAGGATGTACCTTGGATAGTTGTTAAGGAACTCCTGGCTACCCACCATGTTTTATTTATCGGGTATAATTTGGACGATGTGAACATGGAATCCATTTTTAGAAAAATGAAGGAAAATCTGGGTGATAACCATAAGGAACTTTTTCTGTTGGCTCCCTCGTTGAAGCTACCAAAAGTGCAACGATTGATCAAAGACGGCATTCATTATATCGATAGCACGGCGGGAAAATTTATCGATGGCTTATTGGCTAACATTAAAGATCATATCTATCAGGACTTTCAGCAAAAACGGTGCGCCCCGGACACCTTTCGCGTTTTTCTGCAAAAGAACGGTCTCGCGCCGACCCTGAAAACAGAAGAAGATCAGTTCAAAGTTTCGGCATTAGCAGGTTTGAACAAACCTTTGACGACGCGAATGACATTTGGTGTACCGGCAGACCAGCAGGAATTTACGGAACGCCTGGAAAATGTGCTGCAAAATAAAGAACTGGGGTCAGTCACCCTCGACGCAGAAACCGTGTTGAACCTAAACGTTTATTTTAATGACATCAAGGTCTCCTCACCAATTGGCGGCGGGCCAATGACTTTTAGTTCTGCCCCGCTGCGTACCGCCGTGATCGCGATCGTATTTGAGGATGGCACCGAATATGACAACCTGAAAGTCGAATTATTCAAAACCCAAACCCACCTGATCTTCTCTTTCCCATTTCCGAATGTTGACCTCAAATTCTACACCTCACCCGAAGAAATGGCGAAGCTGGAATATGAACTTAAATTACAGCGTACCGGTGAATACGGTGCGTTAAATGATGAACTCCGGACGATCATCTTTTTAAGAGATATCGGCTCAGGTAAAAAGTTCACCATCTATATACCGGATTCAAAGCCTACTCCATTACAGATGGCCGCTGCTGAACCCTTCCTTGCCCTGGCCAAAAAATACCTGTATTATTATGAACGCTTAAAACGGATCGAAAGACATTTTGCGGTCCGCTTCGAGCACATCGGGGAAATCACCAATGAATCTACCAACACCTTACATTTACTCCTTGCCCATATGGAGGGTAAACCTTACCTGGGCGTATTTGAAGGAACCTGGAACATGCGACCTACGGACCGTGAAAAAGCGCTTGAATTTATAAAACTGGTCAGCCCCAAAAGCGAACTTTTACAAAAAAGGCCGGAACCGGAAAGCTGTCGCTTGCACGGTCAAACCATTAAGCTGGGTTACCGAAGTATCCAGATGCTGGAACCCTATATCGCCAATATCGAGGAAGTAAGGAGCGACCCGAGCGCACTGATACTGCTTGCCAGCAAATCAGAAACCATTGCGATATCATTTTCAGAAACCCCTGCATGAATGCGTCAAAGCAATACCTGACACCTGAACTGATCCAGTGGATAGAACAGCAAGCCAAGGATCCGATCTGGCAGATGGGCGTTCTGGCTTCGTTCAAAAAGCAATGGTATGGCATTATGTCGATCTCGGCTGGCGGGCTGATCCATATTCACGGGAACCTGGACACGGGCTGGGCACATATTATCAGCCGGCATAGTTATTATTCGAATGATCTTTATTTCGGCGAGGGTGCCCTGGGTGAACCGAGCCGATTTCAAAACACCGGTGTACCTATCTTTGACTGGCGGCAAATTGCCGATGATGTGTTCAGGCAGGGTAATATCGATACGAGAGCACATCCGGATGCAGCCATGTTTGTGAAATATACCGGTTCATCGGCCCGCTTTACCAGCTCGAACGGGGAAGCCAAAGATTTCATACTGATCCTGTACCGTAACACCCGGATCGTCCACTCCCTGTTCCCCAAAAAGAGTTTGCAACCCGATACGCCTAAATCCAAACTGCGGGAGTTCAAACGGGCGCTGGATTACATCAGCGCTGAAAAGCCGTTATTTGGCGACACCTTAACGATCAGAATCCCATATGTTAACGAAGAACTTACCGAACGTTACGTGATCGTGGTACACATTGACCTGAACACGATGCATAGCCTGGCCCACCTGCAGGTCAACTGGCCAAACGGGCAAGCCCGGTTCAGTATCCACACCTTACTCCGCTTTGATGTAAGGCTGGAGAGGGCAGACGTTGAGGCCAATAATATCGAGTTCACGCGCTTTATCAATAGCTTTACCAAATACGCTGATTTCGCTCATATTGAAGCGGTTATGGACAGGACAGAAAAGAATTTATATAAATGAGACCCTATTATTATTTCGTCGAAAATGAAGGCTACGTACGTGTCGTGGCCGATGAACAGCAACGCATCTTGCCATTGGTCGTTTTAAAAACAAAGCTTGCGCAGAACTTTTCAGCTTATGGCCTCATCAAGAAAGATCTTGGCGTAGTTAAAGATACGCTAACCCTGTTGGAGGCTGGTGTCGAAAACAAAACGATCAAACAAAGTCTGTCCTTTTTTGCCGTGGTCACTTATGCCAAGTGTTATGCACAAGCTGCCGGCCGGGGTGTCAGCCTTAATATCGATGCGATCAAAGATCTGCCCAAGGAGGTTCGTGAAGAACATGACAGATTGATCTTGCAACGCAACCAATATGTTGCTCACGGTGGCGGCGAGGGCTGGGAACAAAACGCGATCGCTGTTTCACTGGATCTGAAGAATAAAATTTATCAACAGATCTACCCGAATATCGTCTTCCTCATTGATATTGATTCGCAACTTCAAAATTTTCGTTTACTGGTCACGTTTGTTGACGAATATGTCACCAATCAACTTAAAAAAAGCTTTGCCAGGTTACGGGACGAAACTGCGGCCACAGATTTTGAAGAACTGGCAGCGGCGGCTTTCATGCCTTCGCCGGATGAATTGCAAAGGTTCTAATTATATTTGAGAGATGAGCGAAATTGATCTGGACCAGTATCTTGGCACACCTGACGGGCATTTTAATGCGAATGCCCAAAGCTGGTATTTTGAATTTACCGGTATTAAGCGACCAGATTGTGATATGTCGTTTGAAGTATTTATTGCTGCGGTGCATGAATTATATCTATTTGTATTGGCGCACCGGGATAAGCCTTTCGCTTGTTTGAATATGGTCAAGGAACTACCTGTTCGCCTTGGTCTTACCGGAAAGGATACACTTGTCCTGGTCAATCATTTGTTAGGTGTATTAAGCCACCATGATGAATTGAATAGTTTTATGCGGCCGTTCATGCAGGTCGTTGATCATCGCCATAATTTAAGTCCGTACACGGAGGACCCGGACGTGATCAATCATCGATGGGAGTTCAGTTTTGAAGAAACCAAGGCCAAAATGGATGCCATGGCCACCACCAAAGAAAAAATGGTGTATATCATTAACCTGATCACTGATTTCAAGCAAAAAGCGTCCGCCATGGATGAACTCACCTTGCACTATTACCTGGATACCGGATTTTTACAAAAATGCATTGACGAAGTAAAGCGCATTCAGCTGATCGATCAATTAGATAAAAAAGAAATCACGCTGCCTGTGCCGGTTAGGAAGGGATATAGTCATTCTGAACAAACGGTAATCGCCACCAAATATTTATATTTTTTTAGCGGCTATAATTTCAGCGGGCACAAGATCATGTCAGCTGATAACTACGAATTATTACTACGATACGTTGCTGCATTTCTGAAAGATGAAAGCGTGTCAGCCGATATAAAGCCACTTGTCCAATTGAATATATCTAACGAGTTCATACGCTACACCTTTTACCTGATACATAAAGAACTGTTCGGCACCCGGCAAATCAGACCCTCCATGATCCGTTTCATCCACACCGTATTCAGCCAGTTCTCCGGTACCGAGTTAACAACCACTAAAACAAAATTCTCTGTTAAACCCAAACTCTACGACAGTGATGCACAATACAGGGACAGGTAATATTGGTAACCTGCCATTACCCATTTCTTACCAATCTGTTACCGCGGTCATTTGTGGTCATGAAAAAGATCACTAAAACCCAGGAGCAAAAAATATTTAAATGGATCAACCTGATTATTGGCTTGGTAGAAATTCTATTGAAGTTAATAGCGTTCCTAAAGTAATATATATTGGGTGATGGACTTGCCTTATCAGAAAGAGCTACAGGTATTTTTATTGGCGGGGTCTCTTAATAATATTTCTGCTACTTACAAGTTTTATTGGTTTTTGGCCTTATTGGGGCGTGTGGAGATAGGCAAAACCACGATTCAAAAACGCGACCTGTTCGCAGAAATGATCGCACATCCCTGGTACACGGTCAATTACTTGAAAATTTCGTTTAAGTTTTTGGAAGGTTATTTGACGATTGTGCCAAATGTTTCTCTTTTCGAGCATCACAGGGTATTCGAAATATAACCGAAGGCAATCATTGCAAGAAATAATAAATTTGAATTTTTTAATATATGTACACAGAGTTAAAGAAGACTAACACACTTTTTCATTCGATTAGAGAGTACTCGAATCTAAAAAATATAATTTCAGACAAGGGGTTTAGAGCTAGTTATGCAGATGAATCAATCGCGGGGTATAACGTTAAAATACTGATGATTAGTTTCAGTAATGTAGCCCTTCTGGAATCGCAAAGCCAGGTCAATTATGGTAACTATACCATTGGATTGACATTAAAATGGGGCATAAAAAATGGGTTGGAGCCGGTGATGTACACTTATAATGAGAGTTATATGGGCGCGACGTTTTTTGAAAACTATTTCGTCGCTGCGAAGGATAGCGCCATACTCAAAGTGTTACAGGATAAAGGCAAAACAGACTCCGCAAATTTCGGTCTAGTCTTAGACTTGGATCAAATCAGTGAGAACAGCTACAATATGTTGATGCACCTAAAGCCCTATGTCGTCACGAATAAATCCGGTAAGGAGTTTATTGCCTACAATGATCGGGAGTGGCGATATCTGTGCAAAATCGAAAACTCGCATAGCGCTATATTTGAAAAAAGCTATGTTCATGGCGCATATAATCCCCTATACATGGAAGCTCAAAGTTTCCCAAAACCTTACACCCCAAACCCTGTCCTTTTATTTGAGCTTGATGATATTAAATATGTAGTGGTCGAGCATAAATCGCAGAAACGTGAAATTTTTGAACTATTACAAGAATCTTTTGGAAAAGATGAAGTGATGAAAAAGAATATTGACGGTGACTTAGATATTTTGTCAAGGGACACTATGTGGAATAATTTATAATCATCAGAGCATTGGGTTATAAAAGATCATTGGAGAGCATCGAGGTCTCCCAATCAAAATACCGGTAAGTCACAGAAATTTCGAATCGCAAGCGAAGGTAGGCTAAATAATGCAGCGCATCGGCTTCAGGCTGACGGTCACCGACGATGATGAGTTGTTTGGCTCTCTCTTTGCCGGGATAATAAGCGTATTCCATCACTTGCCCCAATGCATCTCGGATATTGCGTTTAGGACTGGCAGTTTTGATCTCGAAGTAATGCCATGCGCTGATCGTTTTAATCATAAACCCATGAAAGCAGCGATAGGTATCTTAGATTACATAATCAAAAACATTGTGAATGGTGCGACCACTGAGCTTCGAAAAAGGTCCAAAAGGATAGTTTTATGAGTTTTTGCCATTGATAGTTTTGTAACTCATCAATGATGTAATGAATAACGTTGAGCATCAAATTGAAATGTACGCGACGCAGCGAGCACTTGTAAAGGAAGCTTGGCAAAAGGCGCGCCCTATATTCTCATTCTTTCGAGGTCGATCTAGGCAGAACGACATCGACACACACATATTCTAACAGTTCCACTGGTTTTATATCTAAAGCTAGCGCAATAAGGTACAATTCATTAACCCTCAAATGGGACGCGGGATTTATCGACAATTGGCTCAAACGAAAAGTACTGATACCGGTCATCTTAGCAAGGACAGATTTATTTACAGCTTTTTTAGCTAAAAATAGTCCTAAACGTGTTAATGATCCCTTCGCCAAAATTGTCTTTTTCCTAAAAATATTGGGATTATTTTTGAATAGAGGAAAAATTTGAATTTGATTGTATTATCTCTATATTTATAGAATAATTCTCTATAAATATATTTTGATTGTTTTTTTTATTCATCAAAACAATGCTTAGAGAGTAATAAAAGTATTTTTGCGACCATATCGGCTCGCACTTTGAGTCTTGCTTGTGGAAACCTGAGAAATTTCAATGGAACAAGACGATAAGTGGTCTGCGCCCACGCTAAAGGCGTGGCGCCCGCTTATTCGTTCCAAGGCTTCTCAGGGCCTCACAAGCGATAGGTGGGTTCCGCGCCTTTGGCGTTTCCGCTTAGACTCCATTCAAAGAAACCTTGAAATGGCAGTTTATTCCCATACTCCCGACGCCGAACTGCTCCAACTCCTCAAACAGTCGGATCATTCCGCCTACACCGAGATATACCACCGGTATTTCCACCTGATGTACGTTCACGCTTACAAAAAACTGCGTAACGAAGCACAGGCCGAAGACATCGTGCAGGAATTGTTCGCTACGCTTTGGTTTAAGAGAGATTTTATAGTCATCAATCAAAACCTTTCAGCCTACCTTTATTCGGCCATTCGAAACCGGGTCTTCGATCTTTTCGCCCACGAAAAAGTCGAATCCAAGTATCTTGGCTCCCTCCAGGAGTATATATTTTCCGGCCAATCTGTACCTACGGATTCCCGCATCCGCGAAAAACAGCTACAGGACCATATTGATAAGGAGATCTCAGCCCTGCCCCCTAAAATGCGGCGGATATTTGAAATGAGCAGGAAAGAAGGCCTTAACCATAAAGAAATTGCGAAGGAACTCTCCACTTCAGAGAACAATGTGGCCACCCAGGTTACCAGCGCACTCCGTATACTAAGAACTAAGCTAGGTCTGCTTATCTATGTATTTTTGCTATTCAGATTATAAAACTCAGTAATAAATTTGCAAAAAACTTTAACATCTACCGGAAAGCCCGGTTGATTTTCTGAGGGAAAGCAGAGGAACACTAATTATTGAATTCCTCTTCTGTTATCCCATCCGTGGTAAATGAGTTCTGAATTTCGTTGGCAACCACATCCAGACTTAGTTCAAAACTCGGTATGATATAGCCGTCAATCGTGGTCCGCCTGTTAAAATCGAGCCTTTCCTCGCCTCTTTTATACATCGACTGATGCATAAACTTTCCCAAGCACTGATCATTAACCGTCTTAGAGATCCAGTCCTTCCCATAAGCTATTTTCACATAGTACTCATCTTCCGGTAAGTTACGGATAGTATAAGTGCTACCGCTGTTTATAAATACATATCGGACACAAGTATTCGTATTTAACGACATCACTTTAATCGCGACATCCGTCCCGCTTCCGACATGCACAATTAACGAATTATCGAGGTCCCCTGCACTGGGATGGTAGTTGTAACAGTCAGGCATGATACCATTTCTAAATGCCTGCTGTTCCCAGCCATCGTCCTTGAGTTGTTCTTCCGGAGTTTTCACAGGTTCGGGATTAACGGCTTGAGATTGCTGGGTTGCGGTCTGGGCTGATCTGAAGGTCGTATCCAACTCACCGGCTTTAGGCGTATTGCTGGTCGCGCTATGGTTATTGTCATGGTCGCACGATGTAAAACCAAGGACGAGAATTATGGCTGTTAAAGCCAGGATCTTGTTCATGAAACAAACGGTATTAATAGATAATAAAACTTACATGGATCGAAAAGCTAAGCAGGTATTTTGAGTATTATTAGCAAAATAACCACAGAGATAAGCCCCATAACAGCCCAAACAGAATACTTGATAACATTCTGCCCAGCTATTAATTTCCTGATCTGTTCTTCCGACTGGCTTTGGATCAGCTTTTTTAATTCCTGAGTATTCCTGGCAAACTCAAGCTCAAATATTTCTTTGATCCGGGAGCGCTCATGTTCGATCAGTTGTTTAATCTGAGATTTATTATCATCCAGTTTGATCTTGACTGTTGACTCCAGATCTGTATAAAAACTCTTATTGTCTTTACGAATGAGTTCGATCTTTTCGGTAAACAGCTTATTGAATTCCTGTCTGCCTTTTTTCTGCACCTCGATCAGATCAGCGATATGTTCATTGAGCTTCTCATGCTGCCTGGCAAAAAGCGCATTGATCTCCCCTAATTCCTGGCTATTGGCATCAAACTGTTTGGCGATCTGCCCATAATTAATGGTCAGTTCCTTTATTTTCTGATAAGCCAGGGACACATCTTTAAGCTTTCCGACTTCTTTGGTGAATTCGCTGATGGTGTCATCAAATTTCTGCAAGTTGCTCATGTAAGGTTGTATTCAGTTTTCTTATCTTTCGTAACAGTTGTTCGTATCTTTCAGTCAGCAGATAAGGCAAGTCAAAGTATTCCGCAAAAAACTCCAACCGCTCAGGATAAAATTTAGTCAAAGACCCACATAACTCCACCTGATTAACCTCATCCATATTCCGGCCAATATCCAGGATTTTGGCAAGAATGTTTTCCTGCTCGTCCAGCCGAAAGTTTTCTTGGATAAAGGCTACGGCGCTTTCAAAGCGCACGCCTCCGTCAGTGTCTTGGTACTCGTTCAGGAACAGGCGGACGATCCCGCTTAAAAAATTCAGCCCAGCGTTGTTCCTGTAACTTTCCAGAAAGCGGCTGATCCCGTCCCGCAGGTTCCCGAATTTTTCCAGCCGCATGACGCGATCTTTGATCCCGGGTAAATATATCGTTTCGAGCACCTCATTTTGGCTTCCGCGGACCACAATGCTGAGTGCTGCAAACCATTGGTCAAAATCAAGTGGATTCTCCGAAATATGCTGAAGGATAAATGTTACTTCGGAAAAGATAAAATAACTGTCGATCCTTCTTTTAAAAGATTCATTGTTTTCAAAGCTATTGCACCAATCCATGAGGGTTTTCAGGGATTGCTTCCGGTTATAGGAAATATTTTCAAAAACCCAACGTAACAGGAACCACAACGACTGTTCTAAAATACTGGCCTTCTGAACACCCCTGATCTCCCTTGGTACGTCTAGGGACGGTTCATATTTATTAATATATCCCGCCACATAATGGAGAAGCGTATCATCACTAAAAACATTAAAGTCGACCTCGAACTGGTTGATAAAGTTAGTCGTCCAATCCGCAACGATCCCTAATAAACTAAGTCTGTAGATCGCTTTTTGCAGTGCCTCGCTACGGATATGTAGGTTATCCCAGGCATCGTCCCAAAAAATCATTTTTTTCATCCCCGGCTTGTAATACCTGTCAAGCACTTCAAGAGTGATCCTGAAGTCCACGGTGATGTCATTTTGCCCCTGAATAAATAAAAAAACCTGCTTAAGAATATCTTTACCGGCAAAGCCAGCCTCCTCTGTAATCGCCTTCATCTCAGAGAACTTGGTATCCTTGTCAAAAAGCTGTTGGACGCGTTCGTCATCATGCGTTTCTTTCGAATACAGCACAAAACATTTTCCATTTAGCCCGGCATTCTCCGTTCTTCTTTTATCCCAGCGGCCTGCTCTCCCGGCCTCCTGGTAAAGGGCTTCCACGGATCCCGGCAGGCCATAATGAATAGTGTAATGGATATTGGATTTATCAATGCCCATCCCAAACGCTTTGGTAGCTACCATGAGCGGAAAGACATTCTTCTTGAAGTCGCCCTGGACCTTCGCGCGGTGGGTTTTGAAATCCTCCGTACTCATGACGGGGATCTTCCGTCCGGTCTTGTATCCCTTGTTATCGTACTCATCCACTTTAGGGACGTCCCCCGCGAACCAGTTACTTTTATGAGGATACAGCGTATTTAAGAAATTGGAGATCTGATAACACCCGGATGCCCCGTTTACGTTAGGTGTAAAGACGATTCCGGCCTTGTCTGTGGTTTCGGTCAAATGTTCACCGTCCACCAACTCTTTCAGTAAATCCTGCAGGTGTTTGCTTTTATTGCCAAAATCATCCATCACCTCGAAGACCAGTTCTTTCCTGCTGTAGTCCAGCAGCGATTTGATATTCTCATCTGCCAGCCGTTGTTTCTGCCTTGAAAATTCGATCTTGATATCCTTCAATACGTTTACTGAAGCCGTCGCGGTCAATCCGATAAATTTAATGGTCCCTTCCCCCGATTCATCCCTGGGACTTAGCTTATCTATGGTCCTGGCCAGGTTCAGATAGGAGGTCCTGAAATCATGCCCCCATTCAGAGAGGCAGTGCACCTCATCCACCACGGCATAGGCTATGGAAAAATTGGCATTAATGCTCCTTATCTTATCCCTGAATGACGGTATCTGAAATTTTTCAGGAGAGATCCATACAAAAAGGAACCTGCCTTTTTCAAAATCCAGTTCGATCGCCCTGCGGGCATCAGCAGGCAAATCACTGTTGATATGCGCGACATTCGTGATGAGCATAGCCGATAAATTTTCGAACTGGTCAGCCATCAGCGATTTGATCGGGCAAACCACAAAATTAACGGCAGGCTGGAGTATACACGGCAACTGATAGCACAGGGATTTACCGCCGCCTGTCGGCAGCAGGCCGATCGTGTCCCTGCGATTTAGCGCATTTTGAATGATCGGGAATTGACCCTCCCGGAAGGATTGTTTGCCAAAAATATTAAACAGAAAAAACTCCAGGGTCTTTTTATCTTCGTCGGTTATCCCATAATTGACCGGATCGGTTGTGCTTACCCTGAAATAATTCCTCTCCCTGACTATATCGAAGTAATCCGTCCTAACGTACAGGATATCAGGGTTATTCAGATTCTCATCCGTGTACTTATTGAAAAGCGAAAAATCAATATTTATCGTTTTTGTTGCAGCCTTAAAATCTGTCTTATTTTTTACGATACCGATCTCCAAATCCGGCGTCTTCAGCTCCTGCTTGTATTTCAGCCGGTATAGCTGACCTATCCAAATGAAAAGATCCCTGACAGCCAGTTCAGCAAAATCATCGATATCCTCCTTTACCAGGATATTGAACCTCCAGGTTTCCGTAAAATCCAGGTAATTATTAATCAGCAATTCCAGTAAAAGCACTTGGAATCGGATTACGGCAGTCGGCAGGAGTTTGGTAAGCCTTTCCTCTTCGGAAATCGTATTGGTTTCATGCTTATGACAAGCCTCCCTAAAATAATTGAGCAGTTTTTCATACCGCCTCAAGCGGTCCAGGATTTCCCCGATCTTAGCGTGATAAGTATGATTCCGGAGCTGATTCGTCGTGACACGGATTGTCTGGATACCTTTCCCGTTTAAGTAATTATCTCGCGTAACGTCTGATACGCGGGTCAGGCTATCTGCTTTGTGTTGCTGTCCGTCTATTTCAATAACAAGTTTCGCCTGTGGAAGATAAAAGTCTACCTGTTGATTGGTAAAATCAGGGTTATGTTCACCTACAAGATCATTGATTCCGATCTCAGGTATGATAAGGGATTTTACAAATGCAAATTCCCCAAAATGGATAGGAATGATCTTTTCAAAAAAATCCTTAGCCGGAAAATAATTACTTTCCTTATCACCCTTGATTGTTTCCTTCCATTCGGGGAGTTCACAACTGGCAAACAGGAACCGGTCCGCGAAGTTTGGCAGGTCATGTATCGCACCAAGTTTACCCTGAAGATATTGAGAAAGAGTTGTCGGGAAGCCGCGTTGGAGGATATTCTTCAACACATATAATAAAGGCAGCAGCTCCGACCTGACAGGCATTTCAACCAGGTTCTGGATAACGAAGTTTGGGTTCGTATAGGTATAGTTCGCTGTATACTTCTTCATTAAAATTGCAATAGTTCAGGTCTGTTATTTCTGCAGATACAAGGGAAAAATTTACGTTATTTACCAATCAGGCAAGTTGTCCTAATTGCCCTGCGGCTTCTGTTTCCAATACCTTTCGTAAAGCCTTACCCATTTCTGCTGCGACCGGACGAAATTCAGCTTCGCTGAAGAAATTCGATTTCGCATTATTGCACCAGTAGCAGCACCATCTGATATTATGCAGTTCATCATATTCCAGAAGTGGGCTCATGCGGTCCAGTTCAAGCCTCCGCCCGCGTTTTCCATTCCGGGTAGCGTAAGGCCTTAACAAAAATAACCGGTAACATTCTTCATTTTTCAATCCGCAGTAGTGACATCCTTGCTCAAATATCTCCAGGTTAAACCAATCCTCAAACATGGTGAAAGTGGTCAGCTTGAATCCCTTTACCAAAACTCCCCGCTTGGTCAGGTATTCTTTTTTACCATCGAATATCTTTTTAAGTTCAGCTCTTGTCATCCGGTATTATTGATACACTGCGTTATAAAAATCGATCCCTGTTTCTATCATATCCCTATCATCAGAAGGAAAAAGTTTAAACTGATTAACGTCACCGATCCGTTTGAGGGAAAACTGCCTTGCCAGATCACTCAGATCCTGCGAACGGCCATCGATCATCCAGTGATCGCCTCGCGGCAGCATGTAGCTCGAATATTTTAACTGAATATAGCTTTCTTCGCTGTCCGCAGCCCAACCGTTATTTTTAGGCTCGGAAACTAATTTGCCGGATGTGATTACTTCGTGTATGATACTATTCACGTGGTAACCCCTCAGTGAGGTGCTGCCCAGGCGTACGATTTCGAAACTATCGGTATCACGGATCGCAAAGATATTGTGTGAGGTCCGGGTGATACCGGGATATTTCAGAAAAAGCTTGATCCATGCAGCACGCTTTGCCTTTAGGCCGGTTTGTGTGATTTCTTCCAGCTTATCTTCGATGGTTTCCTTTCTGCACATTTTAATCAGGTTAAAATAATTATTCAAAACCTTCTTAACACGGTCATCATCCTTGGTCGTCAACACCCGGTGCCATTTATCACCCTTGCCGAAAAAGTACAGCCCGCCAAAATAACTCGGACCAATATAGACGCGGTAGTTACCCACCGCCAGCATACTCCGGATAACCAGGTCATCGGGAATCTTTCCAAAGATCTGATAAAAAGTTTCTGCCACATAAGCAAGGTCGTCTCCTGAAAGCAGCTCTTCAAAATTGATCATATCGCCTTTCAAATAATGATGATCTTCCAGCCGGTGGATGAAAACTTTATTTACCGGCTTGTCTGATATGACTCGGGCCTTGAATATCTCTGCGAGTATGTTGTCCTTCCGGTATTTAAAGCCGTTCTCTTTATCCAGCAGTCCATGGTAAACATCCTCGTCATATACCAGTTCACAGGTTTGCATGATTTCCTGGTAAAAAGACGTACGGAGGTCACTTACAAAAATATCTTTGGTCTTGTTGTTGCCTTTCTGATTGATCTTCCAAATGAAATTCCGGCATATCCGCAGGTAATCCTTCAGGTTGTCTGAGCTATCGAGTGCCGGTTCCTTTTCCCGGAGAAAATAATAGATGATCGCATAGAGCAAGAGCTTATCGGCATGAGCCAGTACCTGTTCAGTATTGATCAGTTTTTCAAATAAATTGACCTGGCTGTCAAAATATGCGACCCTGGCCTCCTTATAGCCAGGTGAGAAAACCGCTTCAAAAAAAGCACCGATATTATCTTTGAATTTACCCGAGCTGCCCTTTGAAAACAGATCCAGTGAACGCATCAGAAAGCTGACATTCGCCTCATCCGCATATATCGTTTCAATTACCTTAAAATCAGTAAAATCGTAAGTTACGCCTTCCAGGCTCATTGTGCGGTAAAACAACATCTCCGAAATGAAATCAAAATAATTCATGATGCAATCGTCCATACCCTTGGCCTTACCATCTTTTACGGAAAAATCCCAAAAGAGGTCGCACCAGCGGCCATCAATATTGCGGGCAAAGTCCTGGTGCATCGATGGATGGATGTCTTCGAGAAATTTGATGAACTGCGCCTTGAAATTTTCATAATCAGTCAACGCCTTCCCGCGCGCATTCATTTTGATGTAAAGGTCGTCTGTCATTTCCAGATGCCGGAGGTTCAGGAACTGGAAAGTAACCAAGGGTTCTTCGGTATCCGAAAGGCGCTTATAAAAACCGGAAGCTTCACCAAAACGCAGATGAATTGCATCCAGCATATTGAGCATCCCTTTAATTGTTGGATCATCGTTCCAGGACAGAAAATACCAGGCGCTGTTGCGGATGGTTTTCGAAAGCCCGTTAAACTTTTGATCATCATGCGGAAGAAGTTCTGCTAACTTCAATTCGTGTATTAATAAAGCGTTACAAAACTCCCGTGAACTGGTCCTCGTTTCGTAAGTAAAACGGGAAAAATCATCATTGAGCAGGATCGATTTAAATTCTCCAAAACAGCCATCCAGATGCGCAAGATACCAATGCAACAAAAACAACGTAGTCAACCGCTGCTGGCCGTCAAGCGGAATAAATTTATCCGATTTTTCAGAAGTCCCGCTTACTGTTCCATAAACAAAATCCAAGTCAATAGGAAGGCGCTTGTCCAGGTGGATAAAAAGCGCATCTAAGAAAGTAGTGCGGATCTTTTCTTTAGAGGTGCGCCCCTGCGCATAATCACGTTGGATGATGGGCACCTCGATAATGTATTTTTTTTCTTTAAAAAGATTGATGAAAACAACTTTTTCACCAGTAGCGGTATTAACCGCAGGTTCTATAATTTCCATGGATCAGTTTACAGGTAATAGTCAAGGACTTCATTCATATTAGCCAAATAGGCACTGGCGTCACTTTTTTGCCAGAACATAACATCATTCAATTCATCAGAATAATACTTCAGGAAAACATTCTTTGTGCAGACAGGTACAAAGAGCCCCCCGATGTCATTTTTAAGGATTTGTTTCCTTTTAACCGGGAATACTGCGTTCTGGTAACTTCTGTTCGTTGATGAATCCAGGAGGGTCAGATTAGCGATGGAATGGGTCAGTGAACTGCCGCTGCTACTTTCCGATTGGTCTCCCTCTTTAAAATATCCGATCACGCGATGATAAAGAGACTCAAATTCTTTATCACTATAGGATTCTTTTTGCAGCAGGTTAATGAGTTGATTGACTATTTCATTGATCTCGGGCGAGCCCTTTTCATAGTGATCGAATACCGTGTTACCGGTAAAATAATCGCGAACGTTTTCCATCCACCGGCGGCTTTTACCAGATGAAGGCATTTCAGATGCAACAGAACTAATGTGCTCAATGTCCCAGCTTTGTTTTTTGAATTCGTCAAACTGGAACCGGACGTTGGACCCTTCATTCTGCAGAATCGTTTCGATGTTATGTAAAAGGAGAACGTTCCTGACCTTACCGGTATGGGAATAAGTGATCTCTTCCAAGTCACCTAAATCGAGCTTTTCCCTGATTTTATCTTTGAGAAAATCCTTGAATGCCGATTTGGTCAATTTGCCGGATTGATCGAACAAATCGGAGATTTTGGAACCGGTAATGATCAAAAAGCCTATATAATGAAAGAGAACACGGTCATTGTACCATTCCTCCAGCGTCATGAAATACCTTTTGACCGTCATCCAGATCGGTCCAATACCCTGGTTCTCAAAATCCTTACTGAATTCGATGAAGGTATGGTAATCATCGTGTTTAGCCATTTTACCTTTAAGCAGGTCAAAAATAAATTCGATCCGTGTATCGTATTTGGTGCTGTTGTCATGAATGAAATACCAAAAAGGATCTTTCTGCAGCGTATTTTCCATGCGGTCCCATTCAGAAGCGATCTCCAGTTGCCTGGCATAAATATGCTGGCGTTCTTTCTCGCTGAAATTATCTTTCCGTAAAAAAAGCGCTTTGATCAGTTCCGCGTTGGTCAGCGGGATCTTGCCCATATTGATCCGTGTAAAAATAGATACCGCTTCCGCAGGATCGATCTCGTACCAGATGAACTTCACATTCTTGCCGACCTCGTCATTACTGAGCAGCGTGTTCAACAAAGCGTAACGAACGCTGCCATCCTGTCCATCGAACCATTTTCCGATGGCGTTATAAGCTTCCCACATATGAAAATAGTCGATATTATCGTTTTTTTCAGCCTCGTTCAACTGCTTGAGAAAAGCTTCACTTCCCGGGCGTGTATCATAGGAAAGGGTGTATTTCGTTTTCCCGAGGAACAACAGGCCATCCTTCAGATAAGTCAGGATTAAATAAATAGTGGTCAGCCGTTGCTGGCCGTCGACCAGAATCCATTTTCCATCGTCTTCGATAACCACTAAAGGCTGGAGGCAATAGTACACTTCCTTGCGGGAGTTTTGATTTTCAGTAAAAAAGGACCAGATGTCATTCAGAAGCGCAGTTACCTCTTTGGGGGTCCAGCGGTATCCGCGCTGGTAATCGGGAACTATAAAAGAATCTTTTAGAAGGTCATTAACCGGCCTAAGCCGAAGGTTACTTTCGCTCATATGAAGTAATTGTGCAAGGTTGTTATTAAGTGTTTAAACATAATAAATCTTAATCTTATTTTCGATTCAGATTAAAAAATAATATTTACCAATAATACATTGGCATCATAGGAAATCAGGTTGCGCTAGTTTAAAAAAGATAATATCTAATAATTTAAAAGATTAACACACACATTTGCACGGCTTGCTCTCCAGTGTCGCAGATCTGTCTTCTATCCTGTCGTATTTGCTAAATCATATTAGTTTTTACATCAGCTTTCCGGGAAACCGTAAATATTTAAAAACCAGCTTAACTATCCTTGTATCAAAAATAATAACATGGAAAAAACAGAAGCTATTAAACCAGGCCCTAAGCCTAAAAAGGATGATGGTACTGACGACAGAAGACGTCATGTTGATCTGCCAAACGCGCCAAAACATCCAACTTTGCCAAAACACAATCCGGCAAAACCCAAAGGCAGGTAAATAATATCGGTTTACCTTGATGACCCGTTAGATGTCCTAACGGGTTATTTTTTTAATGCTGCTTTCCTGGTCTTGGGCTTACAATTACGAATTTGCGCCAGATATATATTAAACCCAAAAGCCTCTAAAATCCGTTTATAGCTCCTAAGGGTAACTTTACTGAAGAACGGCAGATTAAGCGGTTTGGTTGATGTTGTAATGATGCCAAACACGATACTGTATTCAGATGCAGTAGGCCTTTGCTTTGGGAACAATAAATCATAAGGCGCTTTTAGGGAAAATTTCTTTCTTACTGCCTCTCGGAAACCCTCGTCCGTTATAAATAATTCACCGGATACATATCCCTGTGCAAACAAATGGCTCAGGTTCGCGGAGCCGCCATACTTTTTTACATGAAAAAAGACAGCATCATCGCTGAGTACATCACAGACTTCTATTTTGCTCGCACCTCCTCCATACTGAATTGTTTTCGCATCCAGGCATAAAGCATTCAGCGTTCGGGCTAAATGATTATTGTAATCATTTTCATCCTGATGGACAAAATCAGGGAGTTTTTTAGGGTAATGTTTGACAGACCGGGTTTCCTCTTCTACCTGTTTAACAAACGAACTTTCAATTCTATACCATTTTCCCTTATCTAAAAAATACAATTCCTTATTATATCGAACCTCTGCATTTAAACATTGAAAAACACTCCAGCTATGGTTATAGTTATTTTTGGATTCCTTCCAACAACTGATCACGTCGTTCTCCAGCTGTTCGATGGTAACCGGGGTTCCGGCTTTCTCGGCAAGGTAATCTTCAATATCAAGATCTTCTATGAGGTCGTCTTTTTTCCTGGCAGAATACTTAAACCCGTTAAAATCGGCCCAATCGATGATCTCGGGGATAGCCAGCCAGGCATCAACACGGGTAGTTCCATTCAAACCACTGATCAGCAAACCGTTTAAAATCGAAAGTATCTGCTGATCTTTAACTTCCCGGATCTGATCGATCCATTTGAATTCTTTGGTATAGTCCTTCTTATTGTAAATATCAAATACCTTTTTTAAAAAATCCCCGATGTTCCTTACATCTGCTTTTGCCGTAACGCTCAGCGCGTCTTTCCCGGAAATTACCTTTCCAAAATCCTGATAAGCGCTCGCGCCGGCAATTGATTCTATCAGGTCCCGCTCAATATTTATTTGAAAATCATCTGTCCCGCTTGCCCTTGAAATCTGTTCAATGCTGATCTTAGGATTGGATGATATTGTTCGCTTACCTACGCTCCTGATCGCGCTTGCCTCTATCACATTTAACGTGGTGATAAGCCCAAACCGGCTTTCTACCGCCAGTTCCTTCATTAAATGTCGTCCCATTCCGAATGGAATACCGAAGATGCGGTCTGTTTTGCCAGCTTTGAGTTTGACCAATAAAACAGCTTGTGTATTCGCAACCTTAAATGCACTGGGATTTATAGCCTCGTGGTTGCAGAAAAAGTCACCGATCCAGGCAGGTGTTTGGGCATATGAATCTTTGTAATACAGGGTTCCCACTCCTGGAATAACCGCCCGGTGTAAGCCTGGTGAACTGGGATCTTTTACAACTGTATCAAACTCGTTATATTCATCTTTAATAAGATATAATTTGAGTTTGTTGGATACTTCTTCCGATCGTTTTGCCATGCCGGTATGTTCTATTTCTCAAATCCACAAAGTGTCCGGCCATCCTTTTCAGCATCGGATAAGCTCATTTTTAAAACGCGGTGCTGACAATGGCTCAAGCCCCGGCAATCATTCCGCAAATGGTATTTTTTACCCTTAGCTCCGCTACAGATGTAAACAGTGGTCGGAGGGTTAGGGATTGTATTCAACAGTAAAATCAGGGATAATAGTAGTGTTTTCATGTACTTTTAATAATTGATAAGTATTCAAAACTAATAGATAGTAATCGCCAATATTTCCGGGTAACCGTAAACTGGTCAGATCAGGCCCAAATCCTTGCAAAACCCAATCAACTGTTGATTTTTGGAAAAAGACATCGCCGTCCTCATGAATTTCAAACGCTTTTCAACACTGCTTAAACCATAAGGTGGCATATTATTGAGTTCCAGCCAATCCGCGATCTCTTGTTGTGTATAGCCCTCATTCAACAAGCGAACGATCGCTTTATCATGTTCAGTAAATTGGTGCTGGTTTTCCTGGGTCCCAAGCGATCTATATTCACGGGGATAGAACCGACGGTTTAGGGAGAACTGTTCAAGCGCATCCTTCAGTTCTTTGGCGTCACCACGAGCTTTGCGAACGTAACCGTCGATGCCCAGTTCATCGTACAACCGCCGAATGACCATCACTTTACTTTCCGCAGAAAATACCAAGATCTTCAGCCATGGCTGCAATTCCTTTGCCTTGCGTATCAATTGCATACCGTCAGGCAATTGTTTCGCGGTACGTTCATCTTCAAAATACAGATCCGTGATCAATAAATCGAATGGTCGTTTATCCGTAATTGCTTTAGTCAACAGCGCAATAGCATGATCAATGTGATAACTATGCAAGGGACGTGGAAGCTGCAAGCTTTCGAGCGTTATTCTGAGTGATAAATTCGCGACGTCCTGATCTTCGACAATAAGAATATTTTCAAACTGCATATTAGTGTGTAATCGGTAACCGGATTGAAACATGAAGGCCTTTAACCTCCCCAGCGCCAAAACTAATAGAACCATGCAATGCCTCAATACGGGAAACCGTACCCGACATCCCTTTACCCTTTTTTTGCTTTTCGCCAAGACCGATGCCATCGTCCTGATATTCTATATACAAGCTATCATCGACAGCAGAGAAATCAACATGCGCCTGTGTTGCCCGGCTATGTTTACTCATATTGACCATCAGTTCCTGTAATACAAGAGAGAGCTGTTCCTTTACTTCCCAACCTGCTTTTTCCCACAACTCCGGTTCGTTTCCGGTTACAGCGAGACGTGTCATTGGCTTCTTGAAAGCGTATAACATGGTGTTGATCCGTTCCGTAAAATCAATGGCCAATTCTGGTTCATCATGGGCGATATTCCTGGATACATCATAAATCTTCTCTAATTGATCGAGCAGGCTCATCCGGTCCATATCAGGCTGGTGTTCGACCTCACTCATCGTTCGATAGATACCATTAGCTACTTTATCATGTACGATCTGCGATAATCGCAGTTTGCTATCCTGGATATTGCGTTCCGCTTCTATTTGTAATCGTTGCTTACGCCTCCTATAGAACCAAATTCCCACGATTGCTCCAAGTAATGAAAGCGTAATGACCGCTATTAACTGGTAACGCCTTTCGCTATTTTTCTGCAGCAGGTCCAGGGTCTCCGCTTTTGCTTTTTCGACTTCGTAACGAATAACGGCGAATTGATTTCTGGCTACATTCCGCCGGGCTTGAACACTATCGCTGGTTCTTTGATACTGGAGAAAATAAGCTTTCGCTTCCAGACCCGGTGTAAGCGAGATTAGCTTTCCCAAGGCGTACAACTGGTCATCTGCATTGTGAAGTTTGTTCGCCGCCGCAAGCATTTGCAAGGCATACATCAAAGCAGAATCCGGTCGGCTCTCAGTATAGTAATCAGTAAGATGCGCATAACTGGAATTCTGTCCCGGAAGATCATTTTCATGAAGCCGAATTCTCAGCGCCCCCCGCAGTTCCGGACCCGGATCATACCGCTTGTCCAGCAACCATTTCGTGCTTGCCAGATTAGTGATCACCCGGGCGTACGACAATCCCTCATATCCAACGATTTTCAGGGCTGCCCGGTAACTCTCAATTGCATCACTGAACTTCTTTAAGTCCTTATAAGAGTTACCCTGATTGTTCAAGAAATACTGTTTAAGTTGAGAATCTTCGGTGTATTGCAGTGCGATCTTATAATAATCGATCGCGCGCTTATGATCATTCAGATTCGAAAATGTCATACCAAGCTGGTTATAATCCGTTGCCAGATAACTCTGATGTTTAGGATTATGTTCATCCAGGGATTTTAAAGATAATGTCAGACTTTCCTGCGCGCCATAGTTATCACCTGCGTCAACCTGTATGAAAGCCATATTCTGATAGGCCAGTGCGACTTGAAATTTATCGGTGGCATTAGTTGCGGAACGGTTAAAGTAGAAAAAAGCCGAATCCTGATTTTTACTTAACCAGTTGTATCCCTTACGGTAATCCGCCCAGGGATCAGCCAGCTGTTTTGATTTAGGCTGCTGGCACGCGGTAAAGGCAAGTAATAACAAAAGATAAAGTGATAGATTTTTCAAGGTTTTTTACCCCTAAAATAAAAAAAATAAGGCAAACCTGGTTTGCCTTATTTTTTTCATACTAACTTCCCGGAGGAGGGGGCGGCGGGGGCGGATGGCCGTTATCGCCGGTGGGATCAGTATTTGAAGTTGTAACTGTTTGATTATTATTTCCGTTATTACATTTATGTTGCGCCGGGCCGACACAAGCCAGCCATAACGCCAAAAGAATTTTCAGCATTGTCAAAAAATTTTAAGAGTTGATAAATCCTGCAGCGCCCCGGAATCAAATTCTGGTGCGGGCCTGCAAACCGCGTAAGAGGCGCCTCTTACATTTTTGGGGAAGTGAGAGCTTAAACAGCGGAAGCAGGTACCCGCTTCCCTGGCCGGTTAGCTACTGCCGCTGTCTTTACTCACAGAAACCGTTCGAATCGATTTCCTGGACAAATATGCTGTCAACCAACCGGCTTAATATCAACCGTTTCCGGTATTTCCGATATTTCCGGTGTGTTTCCAGTATTGCGGATCGATTTCCAGAAAATGTTTTAGATTTATCCTTAAAAAATTTGAAATGTCTGAGTCAGAATATAAGCTTTTGGTCCTGGCGGACTACGATGAAAAAGCATTGAAACAGCCTTTGCCTGCTGAATTATTGGTACCGACCCCGGGTAATATCAAGGCCGAGATCGTTAAAATCTGCGAGCAGGGCCTGACCGTCGGCGATGAGAAAATATTACGCTCATTTGTCGGTGAGAAACTTGATGCAGCAGGCTATCGGAACGCATTTTTAAACCGTAAGGCAGACCCGTTCAGGCCACTCGTGGGCGCACTGGAAAATAGGTCTGTAAAAACCCATATTAGAAATATAGACCTGCTCGCCTTACTCATTGATTACAGGCCCCGCCCTTATCATCCCGGACTGGAAGTACCCGAAAAAAAAACAATAACTGATACAGCTGCAACCGGATCCCAAAATGAGTCCGAAACAGGAACCGTACCCCTAGCCGGGAGCCAGGATGTACCATCTTTAGAAGATAATGGAATAATTACCGAACCACCTCCGGCAGAGCTTTCTAAAGAGATAACTGAAAAGCAGGGTGATGAAAAAGAAGAATCTGATTCAGAGCAAGGCCATAAGTATTATAACAAACGTATGCTGTTCTTCGTGTCAGTGCTCTTTTTAGTATTAAGCGCCGGTGGGTATATATACTGGCATACAGGCACCAAAGAATATACGGGCCATGAAAAATGTATGGTATGGAATGATGACCGTTATGAACCTGTCGAATGCGATAAAACGACGGCTTTACAATCCTATCCGATTAACCAGCAATGGGTAGAACATTTCAGACGGATCACTACCCCCGATACTTTGACTCCTTATTCCGTTGGAAAAGTCTGGTATGCCAATTATAAAGGCAGAATGGAGTTCTTCAATGACAGTGCAGCTTTTCCCCTGGATACCAACCGCCGTTTACTCCCAATGACAGATCATATATTAAAAAAATACGTTTATCATATCAGCAATTAATTTCCTTTACGGTTTCCCGTAAAAAACTCCTTTGCCGTTCCCTTAATTTTGGCTAACAATCACTCATAATGGTCAAAATTTCAAGAGATGGAAGTCATAGTTACATACGATATCAAAAGGAACCACACCGAAATTAAAAAGGAGCTTTTATCACTCGGTTACGTAGAAACAATCACCGGCGTCAGCCGGGGTACCAATACTTCCGTAATACAACAATTACCAAATACTACTTTATTAAAATACCATGCGGTAAGCACGAATGCCGTATTAGATCAGGTAGTAGGCGTCATCAGCAAGCATAACGGTGGCCTTGAACGGATTTTTTGTGCTCAGCTTGCTGATCCTTTAACTTGGAGCGGCCAATAAACCTAAACCTTATCATTATTACAATATGGAAGTGATCGATCAACAAGTCATCAATGACAATAAAGAAATCTACGCTAAGATCCAGACGGAGCTTCTTAGTGCCGAATTCGAAATACTGATTGCCACCGCCTGGTTTACAGATGAAGAGCTATTCAACATTCTGCTCAGAAAGCTTGGGGAAGGTGTACGCATAGAGGTAATCATTGCGGACAACCAGGAAAATGAGAAGCTCGATTTCGCCCTGCTCTCCTCAAAAGGAGCCAATGTTCAAAAAATCAAGAACAGCGGCTACGGCATCATGAACCAAAAGTTCTGCGTGATAGACCGGCGGCTCGCCCTTCATGGTTCCTATAACTGGACGGTAAATGCTAAAAAGAATAACCAGGAAAGCATTATCAGTACCAATCACCAGGAAACCATTGATTCGCTTATTGAGAACTTCGGCGCAATCAAAACGCGGATACTCGGAGACCCGATACCATTGAAGACCGAAAAACCTAAAGGTATTCCGGTAGAAATTCCTGTCAAAGTCGGTACCGATTTTGAAAAAGTTCTCGACACGATGATTGCTGCCGAAATCGGGAGCTTCGACCGGCAACTTTTGCGGGAACAGGGATTTGAGCGTTGCAAAGCCAATAAGGGTGATCACCAGGTTCTTTATAAAGCGTTCGACACCGTTTATTCTGTTTTCATCAATGACATTGATGTAATAGAAGACAAGAAGAAACGACTTGTAGCCAGGATTGAAGAGCATCGCGTCAGAACGATCGATTTACTCAACAGTAATAGTCAACAACACCTGGACCATTTGGAACGCGAACACGAACTGAATAAAACCAAACTGCTGACCCGCCGTACTAATTTAGCCGCAGAAATCGACATCGTTTACAAGAATGTCTCTGACATCAGATCGGAAAAAGTACCGGCCGCGGTTAAAAACAAAGTTCTTGTTGAAGAACAAATAAAAGCAGCGGAGCGGGAGTTCATAACTCCCCGGGTCAAATGGTTTGAACTTATTCCGACCAGCGTATTTTGTCTGGCCTTGCTTATCTATTTGTTTGTCTTTTATTCTTCAGCCGCATACATCCTGCTTTTCAGTGTGGCAGACGCCAAAGCCGCCCAAATGGCCGGCTCCATGACGGGCGCTTCCGTCCAGGTATTTAACCCCGCTGCGCTCGGAAAAGCACTGCATAAAGGAGGAACTGCCTCTTTGTTCATATTCCTGTTCGTATTTATCCCGCTTGCATTCGCCGTCATTGAGGCTTTTGTCCGTGAAGTGTGGAAGCAGGTCGCCTGTTTTATTTTGGGTATAATAGTTTTGGACGGCGCGGTTGCCTTTAAAGTGACCGAAGCAGTACATGAAGTAAATTACCTCAGCGGTAACACCACAGAGAAATGGCATCCGGGTCTGGCCTTCACAGACACTAACTTTTACCTGGTGTTTGTCTTCGGGGCCTTTGGTTTATTTTTATTCAAGATCGTTTTCAAGAAATTGATGCAAGGGTTTGAAGACCGGAACCCGGACATCCTCATGCAACGCAATCAGGTACTGATCAAGCAACTGCGCGAAGAGACCGGACGCTATGAGCTTGATATTTCCCAACTCAAGCAGGAAGCCAGTGATTTAGAAAAACAGGCGATTCAACTCAAAGCTGACGATACGCATGCTGAAAATGAGCTAACAGATTTGCCGATCGCCCTGAACCGCGAGGTTAAACGAAATAAGGACCATTTGTCAACGGATATCAATACCATCGAAAAGACCGCCGCCATTTACACGGTGCATGTTCAGTCCGATAACCTGCCTATTTCTGTGGATGCATTAAAAGACCGGATCAACGTTTTTCTGGAGGGATGGAATGACTATTTATTCGCGGAATTCGCTGTAGCAAGGGCTACCCTGAAAACCACAGAAGCTTATGATACCGCCATGGCTTGGCAAAACGAAAAATTACAAACTAACAAAATTGATAAACGCGTAAAATTCAATACCGGTGTATAAGTTATTCATTGCAATTCTCCTGACCCTCATCGGTTCAACAACAGGCAGTCCTGTCCGTTTTTCAAAAGCCGAGGGAAAGTTAACCATTACCCATTTCAATATTACCTTCGCCCCTGATCTCTCCAACCGTGTGAATCCAAAACTGTATAAACGGCCGCTTAATGACCTGGAACTGTTGCAGATAATCAGTGGCAAGTTACACCCCGATATCTTAAATTACAGACGATCGCAAAACCAACATGACCGGTTATTGGTAGATTTTATCAATAAAGGTTTAATCAGCCAGTACGGGGTTCACACAGATAAGCTTCTCATTGATTTAGGTGATCCGGGCAAATTCCCTAACCAATTGGCCAGAATTAATTATATCATGATGGATAAGCCACCAAAGCGTACCCTTGCTCAGGATATAGCGGGTATGAACCGGGAATTTGACCGTGTTTATAACAAAGCGATTAAAGATAATGTCGGCGCGGATATCTGGACTTACCTGGATCAGGGAATTGACGATAAGAATGTATTCGCGGATGAAAAACCAGTTCAAGATGCGGACAACGACATCGTCTATGTCAATCATTTTCGCAATGTGTTGATCCTGCCTACAGACGGCTATATCGAGGCTGGCATTTTTGGAAAAGGGTTTGATCTTGGCCAACAAACCATCAATCGTTTCCGGAATGCGTTTCTCGCATCCGGCGGTACAGACCTCCAAAAGTTTTTCAGGAAGAACCCCTCCTATCATATTAAACCTGTTCATAATGAGCGGTTAAAACACCTGGAAATTCTTATACTGGAGATGTACGATCGTTCCCTTACGGCCGCAGGATCTGCGACAGTGCACCCCACGGATGTGGAAATTATGAAGTTATTCTGGAGCGATTGGTTACAACAATCCGGAGTTAAACACTTTGAGTTACACCCCTGCGCGAATTCAAAAGATGAGGCCCAGAAAACGGTTATCAACTTCTTAGGGGTTAACAAATAGAAACTTAACGTTTACACCCTATTATCTCTGTTTAACATTTACAATTTGTACAGAAAAAGTCAACACACACGCATTTGAAGCGTGTATGTTGACCTTGAAAAACAATTTTGATAGTTGAAACTTCGTAAGCTTTCCCTACTTAAACCGCGTTAAGGATTGTCGTGAAAAGCCCGCAGCGCGCGAAGCAAGCGAAGACTTGCAACAAAAGCCTGCGCCGGAGGCAACGTCATAAATACTTAGTATCTTCCTTATTTTCCATGAAATCATGAACATTTCCCCTCCTCCCACAAAATATCACCCAACAAACCTACCTACCCGATTACCATCCAATCATCAATATCCCCAAAAGAAAGTTTCCCATCTAAAAAAATACAACCCCATAATCTCTTAACCGTTCCATATCCTTCTTCTACCATATCCAAAACCCTTTAAAATTCTTCCCTACCCCCTGATTCCTTCCGCCAGGCGGCACTTAAAACAACATCAACAAAGCATTGTTCAAATCCCCGCTGATCACCGGACACCCGCTCAAAGAAATTCCCATATCATCAATCCGCAGGATTGATTCCCTGGAAGGCCCACAGCTGGAAGTCGTCCAGCAATTTTCTCGTGGCATTATCCAATTTGTAGATCTTCTGAACGTTGATAAAACACACGTAAAGGGATATCAGCATCAGGACGGATGACAGGACCAATAAGAAAAGGCGCATCCCGGAGATCGTGGAGATCTGGTGTACTTTCCCTGTAACGGTGGATTCGATAATGGTAAAGGTCAATATCCTGGTCAACAGAATGAATCCTAAAGAAATCAGCGGGGTCATGACCAGCACTTTGATCACCATACGGCGCGTGCGGTGTGCCCAGGTGAGCGAATTGATGCCCTGCATGGAGACCAACGGATTGCCTAAATGCGAGATTTGGGTATCATAGGGCACGACATTGAAAACCGTGTACCCTATCAAGTTATGATAAACCTCCTGGCAAAAAATGATGATCTTCGGATCCGTGGTTTCCCCCAAATTTTTCTGAGTATAATAGACATCACCCAACAGGCGCCCAACCGTGAAATGCTCCCTCCTGACCTCATAATACAGCCAGGTGGAAGCGACCATTAATATCAGCGGCCCGAAAACCTGTATATCACTGGCCATTACCTTGATGCCGACAATCGGCAGCTGGTACGTCTGGGTGGATATCCATTCTTTGATGATGCCGTCCCTGATCAGGTTGACATCCCCCTTATTCCTCATATACTGTAAGGCGAAGTCCCTGTTCCAGGAATAGAAATAGGAAAATAAGGACATGATGAAACCGGAGGAAACCAGGGCCAGGAAGATCAGGCTGTACCTTGACCTGCTGGAGGTATCGTTCGCTGTTTTTATACGGGTCCGAACAGACTCTTTCCAATTTGAAAATTCTTTTTCGATATAGATATAATCCCGTAAGTCCGCCATTACAGATAATATTGGTGAATTGCATTTTCAGATCATCAGTGTCCTTCAAACCATGACACCGCCTGTTAAATAAAAGATTGGCCGGCTCTCGAGGATATGATCATCACCGGGAAATATTTCAGCCATGATAGATTGTTACCAGAAGTTTAGCAAGCCTGATCCCCGACAAAACCACCCGTTTTTCACCAAGCGGCGAGGCATCCTTTAAATACTGGACATGTACTGTCGTTGGGTGGCTTTGTGTGCCGGCGACGGTCCCGTCCAGATAGGCGAACTGTTTGGCGGCCAGAAAACTTTCTTTCAGGATCCAGTCTGCTATTTTGGGGTTGGCGCTGAGCTCGGGCAGGTTGCTTTCCTTATACTTATCCATGGCCAGGAGCCGGCTGGCATTAGCCGGATAGGTTTTGACCTTGCCTTTCACCAGTTCATCCCACACGCCGTGCAATTCCCTCGGGCTTCCCGTATCGATCCTGATAAAAGTTTTCAGTCCGCCACTGTCCCCGCCAGGGTTATCCGCATCAAATAACTGGGCCGTATGCAAGGGCTGATGGATATCCTCGATCAGGTGGAACAGCCAGGCCAGATTTACCGCTTTGGCTGAAGAGTTGCCAGCTGCTGGCAGGTCACGGACCAGTTCATTTAGTTTTTCCTGCGCGTTCGGGCTTTTGGGCTGCTGTGGAATCGCCGATGAGCCCGGCGCAACGAAGGGGTAATCGATATAGTGCCATAGTTTATGCGTGCGGTCGCCATCAATGAAATGGGGTATTTTCTTGGCATCATCGGGATAGGTCGATGCCAACATAAACAGGCCTGCATCCTGTTCATCCGGCTTTAACAGGGCGAGCGTATCCTTCCAATGCTGCTGGTTATACCAGGGGTGCAGCCTGAGTGTCGCCAGTACTTTGCTCAGCACGGCAGGGTTATGTACTTTTAAATAATAATAGGCGATCGCCCCAGCAGTCATATGGCCGCTGCCGTCCCAGGCCCATACGCCGGAAGGCATCAGCAGGACAATAATAAATACAGTGATTCTCTTCATAACAAACAGACTTAAGTACTGAATGTCAAGTTATTAAAATAAATAAACATTCCAAATAGCTCTAAAAAAATATAATATTTAAAATGGATTCTATAGGGTTAACTTTCAAGCGAGCGCTATACACTTAGGAAGCCTCTGGCTTTTATATCCCTCGTATTGTCTCATAATATTGCCAACTTTTACAGGTGTTATAAAAAATGCAATTTTGGTTTACTTTTGATCTTTTTTATCCGGTATGCAGCGCATTTTCGTCGAAAAACTATAGTCCGGCCTGCTTTCTTCCTTGCCGAACCATTTCCAAAATTGGTACCAGTGGCTTTTTTGCTTAAAATTCACATCGATGGCTGCTAATACCGCAACGTTGGGATCATCGTTGGTGAAAAAATCGAAACCTTCATTTATTTCGCCATCCGGGTCATATGTGCTGGTAAGTGCCTGACTGCTTATGGTATCTATTGACGGCATCTTCAAATACTTTTCCCATTCAATATGTTTTTCATGGATCACCGAGTCGATTGGAATAAGCCACAACCTTACCATTGTGGGCCCATCTACCTCGAATTCAGATTTGCCCTTGTTTTTAATTGTTACAAAGTAATTAATATGAACTTTCTTGGCATCAACGGCTTCAATAGTCATTTCGCTATTTGTTGATGCCGTTCCTTTAAGTTCCGGGGCATCCTTTATGTAAAAGGTTAATATTGCCCAAACTGCTGCTATAAATAGCGCAATCGTTTCAAAAATATTCTTGACAGACTCTATTTCCTTTTCCTTGGTTTTTAAAAATTTGGCCATGATTTGAATGTGATAGGTTTGTTATAAATTTATAAAAACTTTTATCATATCCCATTACAAATGAGACATTTAAAAAAAGCATAAATTAGATAATAAATTAAAAAAATGATTTAACCCGTTAAGCATAGTACCTGATCATAGAACAAGCACGGTTCTAATTCTTTTTCAAAAAATATCAAAGGGGGCCAGCCTGCAAATGATCCGGGAGTCAGCTATAGCCTTTAATCCAATAAATTTTCCAACCGATGGTCTTTTGGAACGGCCATATGTAAAGTAAAACCTCAATTGTATCATAACGGGCTGTTTATCTATTTTTTTACCCGGTTCTAAATTCCATCGAGGGAACAGGTTCCCTCCTTCTCCCCGACTGTCCCTCGAATATGCATCTGCCAG